>DATKNA010000196.1:0-2134 GCA_035541595.1 Kineosporiaceae bacterium
AGGTGCAGGAGGCCGGCCGGACGGAGATGGCCCTCCTCGGCCTCGACGGCCACCCCACCGGCGTGCGCGTCGCCATGCCGCGTTACGCCGACCCGCCACTGGCCGACGGCACGGGCAACCTGCTGTTCCAGGGCGTCGGCGGGCTCTACCGCGCGGACGCCCGGGGGCTGTCCCGCGTCAGCGACGGGATGCTGCTCGCTGTGGGCGGCTCGGCCTGGCTGACGCTCGAGTGCGACGAGCAGGCCCGGTGCGCGACCGTGCTGCGCTCCGCCGACGGGCGCCGGCGGGGGGCCTCCGTGGCGCTGGGCCCCCAGATCCCCTACGGCGTGATCTCCCCCGACGGGCGGACCGTGGCGCTGTTGATCGATCCGGGCACCCCTGGCGATCCCGGGCGGATGGGTCTGGGGCTCGCCGATCTGACCACCGGCGCGCGCCACACCGTGGACGTCGCCTTGTCACCCTCCGGCCAGGTCGGGACCGTCGTCTGGTCACCCGACAGCCGCTGGCTCGTGGCGGTGGACGAGACCGGCCAGCTGACCGTGGTCGACCCCAGGAGGCGGACGACGTCGGCCCTCGTACCCGGAGCGCCGCTGGTGTTCCAGCTCGCGGTCAGGGCCTGAGCCGCGCGGCCGCTGCCGGGACCCGCGCCGGTACTCGACCCGGTCGTGCGGCCCGCCGCCGTCGTCTCCTGCAGTCACGCCGGGTCAGGCGAAGATGGGCCCGACCTGGGGATAGGCATCGGTGAGCAGGGCCCGCACCGTGGAGAGGGAGGGGGCCGCAGGCGCCGCCGCGGATCCCGTGCGGTAGCCCGCGTCGAGGGTCATCGCCTTGCCCCAGGCGATCAGCGGCTCGATCGTCGGGCCGGCTGCGTCGCCGGTGAGGGTGGCGAACCAGTCCGACCTGGCGTACGCGACGTCGCCGCCGATCATCACCAGCTCGACCCAGGAGGGGTCGGCCCGGCAGACGTTCTCGTGGACGTCGTCGTGGTGCCGCTCGAGCACCAGCACGTCGGCCGGCCGGCCCTGCGCCAGCGACCCGAGATGGTCCTGCAGGCCCGCGATGGCGGCCGCTCCCGAGGTGACCATCGCGACCAGCTCGGCGGCGGGCAGCTCCAACCCCTGCACGGCGAGCTCGCGGCGGGCGACCTTCATCTCGGCGAGGAGGCTGGTCGAGCCGGACGGGAGCCAGTCAGCGCCGAGGGCGACGGGCATGCCCGCCGCGAGTGCCTCGGCGGCCAGGGTCGTCTGGCCGTAGAGCCGGATGTTGGACTGCGGCGACCAGACGAGCTTGCAGCCGGCGTCCGCCACCTCGTGCAACTGATCGGGCGTCAGGGCGGTGGCGTGGATGAGCACGGTCGAGGACGTCGCCGCCGAGAGGGTCAGGAACCGCTGGTACTCGCTCGCGCTCCGCTGGTCGCCGCGCCGGCCCTCGCACAGGTGCAGGTAGAAGGCATCGATCCGGCCGGCGGCGATGTCAGTGAGGATGTGCGCGAGTGTGTCCGCCTGCTGGGAGCCGGCGCTGGGCAGGTCGATCATGGCGCGAGCCCTGTGCTGACCGAAGACGTAGAGGTCGACGTTGCGGACCAGCGGCTCGTCGGCCGCGGTGGCGCTGCCCGAACCCGCGCCCTGGATCGCCGTCGTGCCCCCCACGAGCGCGCGCACCTCTGCGTAGCGCAGCTCGGTCCGCGGGGCTAGCTTCGTCAACAGCGTGTTCTGCGGGTCCCGGATGAGCGCCTGGTAGACGTCGCTGCCTCGCCAGCGGTATCGGTTCGCGAACAGCGTCGGCGGCTCCCACGCCGCGAAGACGTTGAACTCCGGGTGCCCGTGCAGGTCGATCAGCCCAGGCATGATCACGCCGCCGGTCTCGAGCGTCCGCACGCCCGACGGCGGGGTCTGCTGCACCGCGGCGATCACGCCCCGGTCGACGACGACGTACCCGTCGTTCCACGCGGCGTCCGGCGTGAGGACGGCGCCGCGCAGGGCGACGGTCTCGCCCGGCGCGGCGGCCACGGCGGCCGCCGGGTCCTGGGCGGGTGCGGACGCCGGCCGCTGCGGCGGTCCCAGCTGGGCGTGGATTCCCTGCTGGTAGGCGCGATCGAACGGTCCGCGGTGTGAGGGTCCGGGCGACGTGCCGG
>DATKNA010000197.1:0-2721 GCA_035541595.1 Kineosporiaceae bacterium
CGAGCCGGTCGAGCACGCCGGTGATCGCGCCGCTGGTGAGGCCCGCCAGCTCGGCGAGCCGTCCGGGCGTCAGCCCGGGCTCGGCGCCGACGAGCTCGAGGCAGCGCAGGTCGGTCGGGTTGAGGCCGAGCTGGGCGGCGAGCGCCTCGTCGTAGGCCGGCGTGCGCACCGCTTGACGGATGAGCGATAGGTCATTCATGATGCAAGTAGTTTAGCAGCTAAGATATTTAGGAGCCGTCATGCTGCAGCGCGATCCTACACCAGCGGGACCGGTCATCGAGGCGCGCGATCTCGTCAAGACGTACCCGGGCGGCATCACGGCGCTCGACGGGGTCAGCCTCGACGTTGCGGGCGGGACCGTGTTCGGGCTGCTCGGGCCGAACGGCGCCGGCAAGTCCACGACGGTCAAGATCCTGTCGACGCTCGCCCAGCCGACCGCCGGAACGGCGGTCGTCGCCGGGCATGACGTGGTCCGCCACCCCGACCTGGTCCGGCACGCGATCGGCGTCGTCGGGCAGCGCTCCTCGGCCGACCCGGCCGCGACCGGCCGCGAGAACCTCCACCTGCAGGCGCGCCTGTACTCGCTCGGCGGGCGCGAGACCCGCGCGCGGGCGAGCGAGCTGCTGGAGCGCTTTCGTCTCGCCGAGGCGGCGGACCGGATCGTGGGCACGTGGTCGGGCGGCATGCGCCGCAAGCTCGACGTGGCCCTCGGGCTCGTGAACCGGCCTCGGGTCCTGTTCCTCGACGAGCCGACGACCGGGCTCGACCCCGACGCCCGGGCACGCCTCTGGGAGGCGATCGGCCGCCTCGCGGAGGAGGGCGTCACCGTCCTCCTGACCACGCACTACCTCGAGGAGGCCGACCGCCTCGCGCATCGCCTGGCCATCGTCGACCGCGGCCGCGTCGTCGCGACGGGGTCGCCCGACGCCCTCAAGTCCGAGCTCCACGGCGACGCCATCCACATCGAGCTCGCGGCCGTCGAGCGTGGACCCGACGCCGCCGCGGTCCTGACGCGCATCGAGGGGCTCGGCGACCCGGTCGTCGACGGCCCGCGGGTCACCGCCCGTGCCGACCGCGCCGCCTCGCGGGTGCCCGCCGTCCTGTCCGCGCTCGAGGGCGCCGGTGTCGCGGTCGCCGCCCTCACCATCGCCCGCCCGTCGCTCGACGACGTCTACCTGCGCCACACCGGCCGGGCATACCGGCCCGACGCCCTGGAGGCCTCCCGATGACCGCCCTCGCCCAGACCGCCCGCATCTCCGGGCGCCACCTCCACGCGTTCATCCGCCAGCCCTGGTTCGTGGTCATGGCCGTGGTCCAGCCGGCGATCTGGCTCCTGCTCTTCGGCGCCCTGTTCACGAACGTCACCCAGATCCCGGGCTTCGACAGCGCGAGCTACCTCGACTACCTCGTGCCCGGCGTGGTGGTCATGACCGCCCTGTTCTGGTGCGGCTGGAGCGGGATGTCGCTGATCGACGACCTCGACCGGGCCATCATCGACCGGTACCTCACGACGCCGGTGCACCGGAGCGCGATCATCGGCGGCCTGTCCGTGTACCAGCTGGTCACGCTGGCCGTCCAGGCCGGGATCATCGGCGTGATGGCGTGGCTGCTCGGCGCCCGGTTCGCCGGCGGCATCGCCGGCTTCGGCGCGCTGGTGCTGGCGACGCTGCTGCTCGGCGCGGCGATCTCCTCGTTCTCCGACGCGATGGCGCTCATCCTCCGCCAGCGGGAGTCGGTGATCGGGATCAACACCCTGATGACGCTGCCCCTCACGTTCCTCTCCGCGGCGTTCCTGCCGCTGGCGATTGCGCCGGAGTGGATCCAGACCGTCGCGCGGTTCAACCCCGTCAACTGGGCGGTGGAGGCGGGTCGCGACGCGCTGGCCGGGTCGCCCGACTGGGGGGTCGTGGTGCCGCGGCTGGCTGGCCTGCTGGTGCTGGCGCTGCTCTCGACCGCCTGGGCGACCCGGACCTTCCGCTCGTACCAGAAGTCGATCTAGCCGGCAGCCGGTCCAGCCGGCGAGATGACCTGACAGCCCCGGATCAGGTTCGCCGGCAGGCAGCTGTGGGCCGGCACGATGAACGCCAGGTCGCCCACCCGCAGCTGCTCGAGCACCGCGGGGGAGCAGCGGAGGACGCCGTGCTCCTGCGAGATGCTGCGCACGTGTCCGTCGTCGGCCGGGAGGAGCCGCCAGCCGGCCGGCTCCACCACGGCCAGGCGCCCGAAGTTGCTGCCGTCGCCCGGTCCCGGGGCGGCGTCCCGCGACAGGTGCACTGAGCCGCCGTGCACCACGGCCTCGCCGCGGGACGGGTAGACGGCCACCACGGGACAGGCGATCGCCAGGGCGAGGTCGTCCTCCGCACAGGCGCCGAGGGCCAGCTGCTGGAGGTCGAAGTAGACGAAGTTGCCCGGCCGGACCTCGTCGACGCCGTCGAACCGCTCGACGGCGCAGCAGCCGGGCGTGTCGCCGACGGAGATCTCGAGGCCCGCGGCGCCCGTGACCCGGGCCAGCACGTCCCGGGCCGCGGCGAGCCGCGCCGCGGTCTCGGCCCAGACCGCCGTGATCGCCGCGCGGTCCGGGCCCCGGTACGCATTCCCGGCATGGGTGAGCACGCCGCGAAGGCGATGCGGCGGGAGCGCGTCGACCGCCGATGCCACGTCGGCCAGACGGTTCACGTCGTCCCAGTGCGCGCCGGAGCGCCCGTAGCCCGCGTCGACGTC
>DATKNA010000198.1:0-8446 GCA_035541595.1 Kineosporiaceae bacterium
CCCGCCGCCTCGTCGTCCGCTCGACGACGCCCGCGCCGAGCGCCGCCGCCATCCGAGACCGGACCCGGTCCGCGCCGATCACGAACCGCGCGCGCAGCGGAACGGGCGCCCCGGTCGAAGGCGAGACGACCAGGCCGTCGACGCGGGCACCGGTGTCCCTCACGACCGTCGTCGCGGTGCACCCGAACCGACGAGTGGCCCCCGGCCTGCTGCGCCGCCCGCACGAGGATCGCATCGAGGACGTGCCGGCGCGGGGCGACGAGCAGGTCGACTCCCGCCCACTCCTTGATCGGTCGGGCGTCCTCCTGGTCGCCCGCGCGGAGGACCACCTGTCGGACGGCGGGTGCGCCGGTGTCGAGCACCCGCTGCAGCAGGCCCCACCGAGCCAGCAGGACGACGCCGCCACGGGCCGCCGGACGGTTGGGGAGGCCCCTTCCTTGTATGAGATTAGCTTGGATTCAATCTTATGGACGAGGGCGTTGCAGTTCTCAACGGCATCACACACCGGGACTGGCTCCAGCCCGAACCGACGTCGGTCCGTTGGGTTGATGCGGATTCATCGTTGGAAGTGCTCAGCCGAGGGGGCTTCACCGGCGGCGTTCGACCGGACAACGTCCTCACGACCCGCTACTCACGCTATCCGGCGCTCGCGGACCTGTTCCGCGCGCTGCGCCTCGTCGACCGGCAAGGGGTCGGTGTGCCCCGGATGTACCAGACGATGATCGCGGAGGGCCACCGCATTCCGCTGATCGAGCTCCTGCCAGGCCCACGTGTGCGAACGACACTCACGGGAGAGCCGCTTCTCCCGGTGCTGGCCGGGCTTCTGGCCGGCATCGAACCCGCCGTCCGGCGGCGAGACGTTCGTGTGGCGGTGCTTGTCGACGCCCTCCTCCGGCATCCCTACGTAACGCCGGCGACGGCTGCCCGCGCCCTGCAAACCTCGCCGGCGCGTGCGGAACTGGCCCTCGACGCGGCGGCCTCATGCATGGTCGGTCGCAGGCCTTTGACCGCCCGTCTGGGCGATGCCTGGATCCTGGACCCGCAGCTCGCATCGACGGCGGTCTCCGGTGCGCTCGGTGAGATCCCGCGCTCGGGCGAGTTGTTGTGGTTCCGCCGTCGCTCCGCCGGCACCGCTCGGGCTGTGGCCACGGCCTGGCTCGCCGAACACGCCAAGGTCACCTCGGGCGAGGTGGCAAGGATGACGGGGATGGCGCAACCGAACGTGTCCACGGCCCTCAGCGCCGCCGTGGGCCAGAGCGGGGGACTGGCCCGCGGTGAGGGCAAAGGCCGCAACGCTCACTTCGTTCCCAACACCTCGGTCACACCCGACGCCAGCTCGTAGAGACGAGTCCTCCCCTCCTGCCGTCAGTCGACGTCGGGGAGGCCCTGGCCGACCGGCGGGGCGATCCCGACCGTGTCCGGCCGCGAGCGGCTCGGCATGACCCGCTTCGGCTCGCCCGGCATCTTCGGGTAGTTCGGCGGGTAGGGCAGGTCACCGAGGCCGCCGGCCGCGTCGCGGTCCGCGAGCTCCAGCAGGGGCTCCAGGGAGTGGGCGACGTCACCGATGGCCGCCATCGGGTCTCCACGACGGGCCACGAGATCGGGAACGGTCGCGATCGTGAAGTCCTCCGGATCTGCCTCGCCCAGCTCGTCCCAGGTCAACGGGGTCGAGACCGTCGCCGTCGGCGTCCGGCGCGCGGAGTAGGCCGAGGCGATGGTGCGGTCCCTGGCGTTCTGGTTGTAGTCGATGAAGACCTGCTCACCGCGCTGCTCCTTCCACCAGGCTGTCGTCACCCTTCCGGCCGCCCGGCGCTCCACCTCCCGGGCGAAGGCGATGGCGGCCCGGCGCACCTGGGTGAAGGTCCAGCGGGGTTCGATCGCGACGAAGACGTGGAGGCCTCGACCGCCGCTGGTCTTGGGGTGACCCGCGTATCCCAGCTCGGCGAGCAGCGGCTGCACGAGGTCGACCGCCACGCCGGCGGCGTCCGGGAAGCCGGTGCCGGGCTGCGGATCGAGGTCCACCCGGAACTGGTCGGGATGCTCGACGTCCGAACAGCTCGCGTGCCACGGGTGGAAGGTCACCGTGCCCAGGTTGGCCGCCCAGACGACCTCCGCCGGGTTGGTGACCTTGAGAGCGTCCGCGTGTCGCCCGGAGGGGAAGGTGACCCGGCAGGACTCCACGTACGGGGGGACCTTCGGGGGAAGGCGCTTCTGGTAGACCTCCTCGCCCTCGATCCCGTCCGGGAAGCGCTGCAGGTACGTGGGCCGGTTCAGCAGGGCCCGCAGGAGCGGCCCTCCGTCCATGGTCGCGATGGTGCGGTAGTACTCGACGAGGTGCCGTTTCGTGCCGGCGGCGCCGCCGAGGCGCGGGAAGTAGACCTTGTCGGGGTTCGAGAGCCGGACGGCGGTGCCGCCGACGTCGAGTTCCTCGGCCGGAGTGGGCATGACCGCCATCCTGCCCCAACTCGCGCTGCCACCGACCTGCGGTCGATCCGTGCTACGGCACGGGCGCTCACAGTCTGCACGGTCCTTCTCGGCGGCAGGGGACGGGTTCCGGAGGGCTTGCGCCGACCCTGCGTCAGCGCAGGATGCTCGCAAGCTCGTAGGTGACCGGCTGCTCCAGCTGGTCGTAGGTGCAGGAGCGCGGGTCGCGGTCGGATCGCCAGCGGCGGAACTGCGCAGTGTGCCGGAACCTGTCGCCCTCCATGCGTTCGTAGGCCACCTCGACCACGAGTTCCGGGCGCAGCGGCACGAAGGAGAGGTCCTTGCCCGCGTTCCAGCGCGAGACGTTGCCCGGCATCCGCCGGTCGGCGGGCGCCTGGGCGTCCGCCCAGTTCCCCCACGGGTGTCCCGCCGCCGCCGCGCCGCCCTCGGGAAGCCGGTACGGCGCGATCTCGTCGAGCAGCGCCCGCCGGCGGGACATCGGGAACGACGCCGCGACCCCGACATGCTGCAGGGAGCCGTCCTCCCGGTAGAGCCCGAGCAGCAGCGAGCCGACCACCGGCCCGCTCTTGTGCCAGCGGAAGCCGGCCACGACGCAGTCCGCAGTCCGCTCGTGCTTGATCTTGTACATCACGCGCTTGTCCTGCACGTAGGGGCGGTCGAGCGGTTTCGCCACCACGCCGTCGAGCCCGGCCCCCTCGAACGTGGAGAACCACTCGCGCGCCCGCGCCATGTCGGCCGTCGCCGGAGTCACGTGCACCGGCGCCCGGGCCGGCGCCAGCGCGTCCAGCAGCAGTTCGCGCCGCTCGCGAAAGGGCCGCGCCATGACATCGTCGTCCGCCAGAGCCAGAACGTCGAACGCGACGAACGACGCCGGCGTCTGCGCGGCCAGCAGTCGGATCCGGCTGGCCGCCGGGTGGATCCTGAGCTGCAGGGCCTCGAAGTCGAGCCGGTCCGCGCGCGCGATGACGATCTCGCCGTCCAGCACGCAGCGGGGTGGGCAGTTGGCCTTGACGGCCTCGACGACCTCCGGAAAGTAGCGCGTCATCGGCCGCTCGTTGCGTGAGCCCAGCTCGACCTCGTCGCCGTCCCGGAACACGATCGTCCGGAACCCGTCCCACTTGGGCTCGACATGCCCCGTGTCGGGGATCTGCGGCACCAGCTTCGCCAGCATCGGTGCGATCGGCGGCATCACGGGCAGGTCCATCACGGTCACCATGATGGTCAGGTCACACCGACCGGCTCCGCCGCCGGAGACTCGACCTGCCGACGGCGCGAGGCCGTCCTGAGCGTGTCGAGGGTGAGCACGACGAGCGCGGCCCAGACGAGGGCGAACCCCGCCCAACGGGCCGGCGGCATACGCTCGCCGAGCAGCAGGACGCCGCACGCCAGCTGGAGCACCGGCGTGAGGTACTGCAACAACCCGAGCGTGCTCAGCGGCACCCGGCGCGCCGAGGCCGCGAAGAACAACAGGGGGACGACCGTGGCGACGCCGGCCGACGCGAGGAGCAGGCCCTGCCACGGCGGGTCGGCGGTGAAATGCCCCTGTCCGGTCGACCCGAGCCAGGCCAGCAGCAGCGCCGCCGGCAGCGCCAGCACCACGGTCTCAGTGGTGAGGCTGGTGACGGCGCCGACGCCGGCGCCCACCCGGTTCTTGATCAGCCCGTAGAGCCCGAAGGTCAGCGCCAGCGCCAGCGCGATCAGGGGCGGCCGGCCGTACGCCAGGGTGAGCACGCCGACCGCGACGGTGCCGATCCCGACCGCCCCCCACTGCCACGGCCGCAGCCGCTCGCGGAGCACGAGCACACCGAGGAGCACGGTGACCAGCGGGTTGACGAAGTATCCGAGCGAGGCCTCGACGACCTGCCCGGAGTTCACCGCGTAGACGTACACCCCCCAGTTGACCGCGAGCAGGAGGGCGCCGACGCCCAGCGTCAGGACGCGACGAGGCGCCGTCAGCGTCGCCGCCAGGTCCGACCAGCCCCGGGTCGCCGCGACGACGCCCAGGCACACGAGGAGCGACCAGAGCACCCGGTGGACGACCACCTCCACCGCCCCCGACCGCTCCAGCAGCCGGAAGTACAACGGGAAGACGCCCCACAACCCGTAGGCCCCGATGCCGTACAGAGCCCCCCGGGTCGTCGAATTCATGGGACGATCCTATGCCCTCTGTCGGCTGGCCTCGGGGTTCTGGAGCACCCCGAGGCCGGGCGGGTCGTCAGTTCACGCGCCAGGTGTCCGAACCGGCGAGCAGGGCGGCCAGGTCGTCGTCCGTGGCCGGACCGCCGGCGGACGCGACGGCGCCGGCCACCTGATCGCGGACGGCGTCGTCGTAGGTCGGCCGGGACACCGACCGGAACACGCCGACGGGCACGTGCGCCATCGACGGGTCGTCGAGCCGGGACAGCGCGAACGCATTGGACGGATCCAGGGCGTGCGCGTCGTGCACCACGGGCGACCATCCGCATGCCGCCGCTTCGGCACGGTCGACGACCTCGAGTCCCCCGTCGGCGCGCCGGACGACGGCCCTCGACGGCTCGCCGTCGGCGTCCCCACCGACCCGAGACGCCCCGAACACCACGGGTTTCCCGTGCTCCAGCGGCACCAGCCGCGCCTGCGCCTCGTGCCGGTCCTTCAACACCTCGAAGGCCCCGTCATTGAAGATCGGGCAGTTCTGGTAGATCTCCACGAGCGCGCCGCCCCGGTGCTCGACGGCCTGCCGGAGCACCGACGTCAGGTGACGGCGGTCGCTGTCGAGGGTCCGCGCGACGAACGTGGCCTCCGCGCCGAGCGCCAGCGAGATCGGGTTGAACGGCTCGTCGACCGAGCCGACCGGGGTGGACTTGGTGATCTTCCCCGTCTCCGACGTCGGCGAGTACTGGCCCTTCGTCAGGCCGTAGATCCGGTTGTTGAACAGCAGGATGGTCAGGTTGACGTTGCGGCGGAGCGCGTGGATCAGGTGGTTGCCACCGATCGACAGCGCGTCGCCGTCACCGGTGATGACCCAGACGTTCAGATCCGGCCGGGAGGTGGCCAACCCGGAGGCGATCGCCGGCGCCCGGCCGTGGATCGAGTGCAGGCCATAGGTCTCCAGGTAGTACGGGAACCGCGAGGAGCAGCCGATGCCGCTCACGCAGACGATGTTCTCCTTGCGCAGCCCGAGGTCGGGCAGGAACGACTGGACCGCGGCCAGGATCGCGTAGTCGCCGCAGCCGGGGCACCAGCGGACCTCGGACGCCGACGTGAAGTCCTTCTTGGACTGCTTCGGCGTGCCGTCGGGCAGTCGCGGCACACCGTCGAGGCCGCTGCGCGCGACGGGAAGCCCGAGATCGACGGTGCTCACGGCAGCTCCTCCTGGGCGAGCTTGCGGATGGCGTCGGCCAGCTCGCCCGAGGTGAACGGCACGCCCCGGACGCGGTTGTAGCCCACGGCGTCGACCAGGTACCGGGCGCGCACGAGCAGGGCGAGCTGCCCGAGGTTCATCTCGGGGACGAGCACCCGACGGTACCGGCGCAGCACGTCGCCGGTGTTCGCCGGCAACGGGTTGAGATGGCGCAGGTGGGCGGTCGCGACGGCCGGACCGGTCTCCCGGACGGCGCGCGCCGCGGCGTTGATCGGCCCGTACGTCGAACCCCAGCCGAGGACGAGCAGGTCCGCCCCGCCGGTCGGGTCGTCGACCTCGAGCGGCGGCACGTCGATCCCGTCGATCTTCGCCTGGCGCAGCCGCACCATGTGGTCGTGGTTGTCCGGGTCGTAAGAGATCTCGCCGGTGCCGTCGGCCTTCTCGATGCCGCCGATCCGGTGCTCGAGGCCGGGGACGCCCGGCGGGGCCCAGGGTCGCGCCAGCGTCAGGGGGTCGCGGTCGTAGGGCCGGAACGGCGTGTGACCGCCGTCCGAGCCGTCGGCCGGCGGCGAGGCGAAGGCGACCCGCAGGTCGGGCAGGGCCGAGACGTCCGGGACCAGCCAGGGCTCCGAGCCGTTCGCCAGGTGGCCGTCGGACAGGAGGAGCACCGGCGTCCGGTACGTGGTCGCGATCCGGACCGCTTCGACCGCGGCGTCGAAGCAGTCCGCGGGGGAGCGCGGCGCCACGATCGCCACCGGCGCCTCGCCGTTGCGGCCGAACATCGCCTGCAGCAGGTCGGCCTGCTCGGTCTTCGTCGGCAGCCCCGTGCTGGGTCCGCCCCGCTGGACGTCGACCACGACGAGTGGCAGCTCGAGGCTGACGGCGAGCCCGACCGCCTCGGACTTGAGGGACAGCCCGGGCCCGGAGGTCGTCGTGACCCCGATCGCGCCGCCGTACGACGCGCCGAGTGCCATCCCGATCGATCCGATCTCGTCCTCGGCCTGCAGGGTCGTCACGCCGAACCGCTTGAGCCGGCTGAGCGCGTGCAGGATGTCCGACGCCGGCGTGATCGGGTAGGAGCCCAGGACCAGCGGCAGCTCGGCCCGGTGGGCCGCGGCGACCAGCCCGTACGCGAGCGCCGTGTTCCCCGTGACGTTGCGGTACACCCCGGACGCCGACGGCGCGGGTGCGACCTCGTACCGGACGGCGAACGACTCGGTGGTCTCCCCGAAGGACCAGCCGGCCTCGAACGCGCGCAGGTTGGCCTCGAGCAGCTGCGCCGTGCCGCCGAACTTGCTCCGCAGGAACCTCTTCGTCGGCTCGGTGGGCCGGCTGTACAGCCAGGACAGCATGCCGAGGGCGAACATGTTCTTGGCCCGCTCGGCCTCCTTGCGGGTGAGCTCGAGACCTTCCAGCGCCTTGACGGTCATGCTCGTCAGCGGGAACGCCTGCACGTCGTAGGAGTCGAGGCTGTCGTCGTCCCGGGGGTCGGCGGCGTAGCCGACCTTGGTGAGGTTGCGCTTGGTGAACTCGTCCGTGTCGAGGATGATCACTGAGCCGCGCGGGAGGTCGGGCAGGTTCGCCTTGAGCGCGGCGGGGTTCATCGCGACCAGCACGTCGGGGGCGTCGCCGGGGGTGAGGACCTCATGGTCGGCGAAGTGCACCTGGAAGCTCGAGACACCGGGGAGCGTGCCCTGGGGGGCGCGGATCTCGGCCGGGAAGCTCGGCAGGGTGGCCAGGTCGTTGCCCAGCGCCGCCGTCTCGGCGGTGAACCGGTCGCCGGTCAGCTGCATCCCGTCGCCGGAGTCGCCGGCGAACCGGATCACGACGCGGTCGACCTGCTCCATGGGCTTGCTGTTCGCGGCGGGCGCGGTGGTCATGACTGCAGCGGTCCTTCTGTCGCCGGCGGAGGGCGGAACCGTCCTCACCTACCCGATCGTAGGTCCCGGCCTCCGGCGATCTCCCCCGGACGTCGGTCCGCCCACTCCCAACCGGTGACGCGGCTCCGCTGTTCCTCCGGGAACACTATTCCGCCCGGCGGAGGCGCCCGATGTGCGACGCAGGTCACAGCCGACCGGGGTCGATGAGCCTTCGCAAGGAACTGCCGGGTGCGCGGCTCGACGGGTCCGAGAACACCTGCCCGGAGGTGCCCCGGCCCGGTCGCGGCTGCGTCAGACCGACGGGTCGGGTCCGGGGTGGCCGGCGTCCGCCGGGTGGCGGGGCGGAACGGTCAGGAGGCCCCGCTGCGCGGCCCCCTGCGGGGCGGCCTGCGCCGTCGGCGGCGGCAGCGGCGGTGCCAGGTAGCCCGCGCCCAGGCAGACGAACCCGACGGCGGCCGCGAACGCGGCAGGAGAGCCGTCCGCCAGCCCTCGTTGCACCGTGCGCAGCGCCGCCGCGGGCACGGCGCCCCCGGCGATCTCGCGATGCAGTGCCCGCATCAGCGTCCCGGTCTCGTGGTCGGGGACCGGGACGACCGGGGCGACCAGCTGGGCCGTCCCGCCGGCCAGGAACGCCGCGCCCAGCCCGAGGAGCTCGTCCCCGGCGAGCACGGCGGAGCGGCCGCTGTCGCAGGCCGCGAGGACGACCGTGTGCGGCAGCGTCGTCACCCGCTCCAGGTCGTGCACCAGCAGCGGACCGTCCGCCAGCGTCAGCCGGGAGACC
>DATKNA010000199.1:0-3936 GCA_035541595.1 Kineosporiaceae bacterium
GCGCGTGTTCCCGGTCCGGCACTTTGCCGCGGGGCTGCAGGCCGGATTTCTCGGCACGCCGTTCGACTGGTCGGACGTCGCGGTCGTCGCCGGCTGGGGGCTGGTGGGCCTGCTGCTCGCCATGCGCTACTTCCGCTGGGAACCATCCACCGCGTGACGACCACCACGTCCAGGAGGAGCCCCACCGGTCATGCGACCGGGTCATCGGCGTCCCCGGCTCCCGAGGCCGATCGCCAACCCGACCCTTCACGCCGGGCGAGTCCGGCGGACCCGCTCGCACCGATCACGTAGGCGGTCCACACGGCACCGGCGACGATCAGGTAGTCCCAGGGGGAGGCGTACCACAGGCCTGGCAGCTGACCCCAGCCCACGAGATCGCCGAACTGCTGGGCGGCGTCGCCGAAGGACACCCCCGCCTCGGAGGCGACGTCGGCGATGCTCGCTCCGGCCATGCCCACCGACAGCGCGATGACGGTGAGCAGGGCAGCGGCGGCACCGGCAGCGCGACTGCTCCTGGACGTCGACCGCGTCCTGACCCAGCGAATGACGAAGCCCACGGCGAAGGCGAGCACGAACATGCCTGCGCCGAGGTGATCCGGCGACCCCTCCGCGATGGCGCCGCAGACCACCGCGCCGACAGCTGCTGTCACGACGCCGGATGCGATCCAGGCCGCCGTCGTCCACCGGCTCGTCCGGGCGCCCTCGCCGGCGCCGTCCGATGCCGACCGGGCGACGGGGCGAGGATCGCGCGAATACCCGCCAGGACTGGTCAGCCCGACGCCGTCGACGTCCCACCCCGACTGCATCTCCGTCGCCGGCAGGCGGGGCGCGGCGACCGTCCCGTACGCGCCGATGAGCGCGTCCTCGACGGAGGGGACGCGCGCGAGCCGGGTGCCACGCAACTGCTCCTCCGTCGGCCACGCCCGCACGGCGAGGGAGATGACGTCGCACCAGCGAGGTCGTCTGGTCCGCGGAACCTGCACGGGGTGACGCGGGACCAGGTGGAGGTTCGCGGGCCGCTCCTGGTGGATCCGCACCACCTCGATCCTGGGGAACACGGCGGGGGAGTCGTCGCCGCCCTCCAGACCGACCCCCGCCACAGGTGATCCGTTCTCGGTATGGACCGCCTCACCGTCGCGCCGCGCCTCGGCTTCCGTGCTGTCGCGGTCGACGTCCGGATCGGCGAGGACGACCTGGTCGATGGGGAGACGCCAGGGCTCCCGCCACTTCGGGTACTGGATCTCGACGCTCTCCTCGCCGATCACCAGCTTCCCGCGCCGTTGCAGAAGACCGCGAGCCAACGGCACCTCGACCGACGACATGGTCGCCACCGTCCTGATCCCCCCGCGCCCCACCGCCGGAGCACGCTGATCAGGACTGTAGCGGCTGCCCGGGGCGACGCGAGGGCGGATCCGAGGACGCCGACCTGCACCGGTTCGTCACCCACCTCGTCGCCGCGCTCCGGGCGAGCGGGCGGGACGTCGGCGGCCAGGGTCCCTCGTTGACGGAGCCGACCGCGCCCGTGTGACCGGGTCGCGGCGGCGCGCCTCTTGTGTCGGGACGCCCCACTCCAGTAGGACTGTGGGAGCCGTTTCGTGATCCAGTCAGGAGGGTCGGATGAGCGTCTACAGCGTGACCGACGTCATCGGCACGAGCACGGAGTCCTGGGAGGACGCGGCAACGGTCGCGATCAAGACTGCCGGCCAGACGCTCCGCGATCTCCGGGTCGCGGAGGTCGTCGCCCAGGACATCGCCCTGGCAGAGGACGGCAGCGTCACCTATCGCACCAAGCTGCGGATCTCGTTCAAGTACGAACCCAGGCAGTAGGTCGATCGAGGTTCGGTGGGCCCAGGCGGCGCCCCGCGGCCTGCACTCAGCCGTGGGACTGCGTGTGCGCGTCCACCAGCCCGCTGACGAGCAGCGTCGCACCGAGCACCACCAGGGCGCCGGGGACGACGACGGACCAGCTCAGGCTGACGACGTCCAGCTGGGCCGAGAGCAGGAGCGCGCCGGCGAGCACGTAGCAGGCGCCGATGACGCGGCGAACGGTGACGTGGCTCCTGGTCTCGGCCCGCGGGGCGGGTTGCGACGAGGCGGTGTCAGCCATGGCGCACCTCCACCTGTCCCGCGCTGAGCCGGACGTCGACGACGACGGCGGATACGTCGGGGCTCGACCAGTCGACCCCGATGCCGCCCTGCACGTGCCGGCCGTCGACGAGGACCTCGCCCATCCCGACGTGGGCCGTCACGTGCACGGGCCGCGCGCCCACGGCGTTCGGCAGGAGGAGGAGGAGGACGCGACCGACGCCGACCCGGGCGGTCAGCGTTCCGGCCACGGGCAGGCGGTTCCGGGTGAGGTCGACCGTCAGGGTTCCCGCGCTCAACGAGGTGGTCACGGGCCATTGCTCTGCTGTCGGCGCGACGGTCCGGTCACCGGACGGGCCGCTCGTGGGCGGGGCGACGGCGAGGGTCACGGCCAGCGCGACGAGGACGGCGCCGAGGGCCACCAGGCCGGATCGCCGTCCCGGCCGGTGGGCCGTGACCACCAGAGCGATCCCGACGACGATCGCTCCGACCGCGGGCGCCAGTGCCCAGGGCACCGAGACGCCGAGCTCGTCGAGCCACCACGCCAGGCCGACCGCGATGAGCAGTGCCGCGACGACGACGCGGTCGACAGTGTGGGTCGTGATCCATGGACCGACGGACGATGCCGGAGCCGTCGACGCCGGGGCCGGGGTGGGCGGCCCACCGGGCGGCGCGTCGGCGGCTTCCGGATGCGTGCTGTGTTCAGGGGCTGTGCCGGTCGGCTGGGTCATGACCGCCGCCTCGCTGAGATCAGCACGAGCACGCCGACGCCGACGACGACCAGCGGCCAGATCACAGCGGCGCCCGCCTCGGGCACCAGACGGTTGAGCAGCAGGATGCCGCCGAGCGCGATGAGGACCACGCCGACGATCATCGGCGTCGAGCCGTGGCGGCGGCCCTGGACACCCGGGGGAGCCGCGACGGGCTCGCCGTTCTGGGCCCCACCCGTGGTCGGATCAGCGTCCGGGATGAGGATCCAGGCGATGACGTAGGCCGGGAAGCCCACACCTCCGGAGAGGGCGAGGGCGACGGCGGCGATCCGGATGAGCACCGGATCCACGCCCAGGTACTCGCCGAGGCCGCCGCAGACGCCTCCGATGACCCGGTTCCTGCGGCTGCGCCGCAGCGCCGGCGACCGGTAGCCGGTCGGTGGAGGCGATGGCGGTGAGGACGTCGGCGTCGGCGTCGCGGGCCGCGGGGGATTCCTGTCCGGCGGGGGGGTTCCGTACGGCGGGGGAGTCCCGTACGGCGGGGGAGTCCCGTACGGCGGCGACCCGCCGTCGGCTCCCGACCGGCCGTCGGCTCCCGACCCGCCGTCGGTTCCCGACCCGCCGTCCGCTGCTGGCGAGGTGTCGACGTCGGCTGCTGGCGAGGTGTCGACGTGCGGCGGACCCCCGGTTCCGGGCTCACCATCCGCGGCCACTGGCGTGGGCGTGCGCGGGCCGAGGTCCGCATCCGTCGAAGGGGGTTCGGGTGGGGCCGTGGCGACTGTCCGGGCAGTGACCCGGCGCGTCGGCGTCGACGGCGCATCCGAAGCCGGAGAAGAGGGATCTCCGTTCATGACGCACCTCCTGGTATCACCGTCCTCGTCGGGCCGGCCCGCGACCAGAGGCCTTCGTCCCGAATGTGGCTCGCCTGTCAGGCGCGTCACGACTGCGGCGCGTCAGGGGCTCGTCGGCCAACGCGCAGGTAGTTCAGCCGCCCGCGGCCGAGCGCTCCCGCCTCGGCGGTGCTGGGCGACGTGGCGATGGACGATGGGCGGCATCCGGGCGCTCTCGCGGACCGGCTGCGCAGACATCAGGAGCCCTCAAGGGATGCCTGCGCGTCACGAGGGGAACCCGGACCTGCCGC
>DATKNA010000200.1:0-7334 GCA_035541595.1 Kineosporiaceae bacterium
TCGCCTGGGTGATCGCTGGGAGCCCCTCCACGGTCGCCGGAATCTTGATCAAGCTGTTGTGGCGGCCGACGGCCGACCACAGCGACCGGGCGGCTGCGATCGTCCTCTCGGTGTCCCGCGCCAGCCGTGGGTCGACCTCGATCGACACCCTGCCGTCGAGGCGGCCGGTCTCGTCGAACACCGGGCGGAAGACGTCGCAGGCGCTGCGGACGTCGTCCGTGGTGATCTCGAAGACGGCGGTCTCGACGTCCGCGCCGCGGGCGGCCAGCGCGCGGACCTGGTCCTGGTACCGGTCGCCCTTGGCGAGCGCGGTCGCGAAGATCGTCGGGTTGCTGGTCACGCCCACGACACGCCGATCGGCGATCAGCTGCTGAAGCTCACCCCCGGCCAGAAGCTCGCGGGAGAGGTCGTCGAGCCAGATGGAGACCCCGAGCTCGCGGAGCCGGGCCAGTGCGTCGGTCATGGGAGGAACCTCCTGGACGGGGGTACGGGCGAGGGAGGTGGGTGGACGCCGGACGGCTCAGGCGCCACGTGCCGCGGACAGGCTCTCCTTGGCCGCGGCGACGACGCGCTCCTTGGTGAAACCGAACTGCTCGTAGAGGGTCTGGTAGTCGGCCGAGGCGCCGAAGTGCTCCAGGGAGACGCTGCGCCCCGCGTCGCCGACGATGTCTCCCCAGCCCAGCCTGACCGCGGCCTCGACGGAGACGCGGGCGCGGACGGCAGGCGGGAGCACCTCGTCGTGGTAGGCCTCGTCCTGCGCGAAGAACCACTCCCGACACGGCATCGAGACGACCCGGGTGGGGATGCCCTCGGCCTGGAGCAGCTCGCGGGCGGCGACGGCGATCTGCACCTCGGAGCCTGTCCCGATCAGGATCACCGCGGGCTCCCCGCCGTCGGCCTCCTGCAGGACGTACCCCCCCTTCGCGACGCCGTCCGCCGGCGCGAACCCGCCCGTGGGGGAGCGGTCGAAGGTCGGCAGGTTCTGCCGGCTCAGGCAGAGGCCGGCGGGCCGGTCGGTGTGCTCCAGAACGGTGCGCCAGGCCCAGGCGGTCTCGTTCGCGTCGGCGGGCCGGACGACGTCGAGCTCCGGGATCGCCCGCAAGGCGGCCAGTTGCTCGACCGGCTGGTGCGTCGGGCCGTCCTCGCCGAGGCCGATCGAGTCATGGGTCCAGACGTAGGTCACCGGCAGTCTCTGGATCGCAGCCAGCCGGACCGCGGGCCGCATGTAGTCGCTGAACACCAGGAACGTGCCGCCGTACACGCGCAGACCCCCGTGCAGGGCGATCCCGTTCATGATCGAACCCATGGCGTGCTCGCGGATGCCGAAGTGCAGGGTGCGACCGTACGGGCTGCCCTTGCCCCAGAGCCTCGTCTCGATGTCGGAGGGCAGGAAGGACGGCTCGCCCTCCATAGTGGTGTTGTTGCTCTCGGCGAGGTCCGCCGACCCGCCCCAGAGCTCGGGGAGGACGTCCTTGAGGGCGTTGAGGACCTCGCCGCTGGCCTTGCGGGTGGCCATGGGCTTGCCGGGCTCGAATGTCGGTAGCTTGTCCTGCCAACCGGCGGGGAGCCGACGCTCGCGCAGGCGTGCCCACAGCTCGAACCGATCAGGGTGGTCCGCCTGCCACGCGGCGAACCGCTCGTCCCACTCGGCATGCAGTCGCCGGCCGCGCACGGCCGCCTCCCGGGCGTGGGCCAGGGCCTGCTCGTCGACCTGGAAGTGCCGGTCGGGGTCGAAGCCGAGCACCTGCTTCGTGGCGCGCACCTCGTCCTCACCGAGGGCGGAGCCGTGCGACTTGCCGGTGTTCCGGGCGTGCGGAGCCGGCCAGGCGATGATCGTGCGGAGGACGACCAGCGAGGGTCGCGTGGTCTCCGCGCGGGCCGCGACCAGCGCGTCGTGAAGGGCCTGGACGTCCTCGTGGTAGTGGCCGTCCCGGCCGGCGGCCGCGGGGCCCTCGCCGCCGGTCCAGTCGACGACCTGGACGTGCCAGCCGTACGCCTGGTAGCGCAGGGCCGTGTCCTCGGCCAGGGCGATGGCGGTGTCGTCCTCGATCGAGATGTGGTTCTGGTCGTAGATCACGACCAGGTTGCCGAGCCGCTGCACCCCGGCGAGCGACGACGCCTCGCTGGTCACGCCCTCCTCGATGTCGCCGTCCGAGGCGACGACCCAGATCGTGTGGTCGAAGATGCTCCGGCCGACTGGGGCGTCCGGGTCGAGCAGGCCCCGTTCGCGGCGCGCGGCCATCGCCATGCCGACGGCGTTCGCCAGACCCTGGCCGAGCGGGCCGGTCGTCAGCTCGATGCCCGGCGTGAGTTCGACCTCCGGGTGGCCGGGGGTGAGGGACCCCCACGTCCGGTACCTCTGGAGCTGGTCCACGGGGAGGTCGTAGCCGGACAGGTAGAGCTCGACGTACTGGGTCAGGCTGGTGTGCCCGGCGGACAGGACGAACCGGTCGCGCCCGGTCCAGCCGGGGTCGGTGGGGTCGTAGCGCAGCAGCTTCTGGAAGATCAGGTACGCGGCCGGGGCCAGGCTCATCGCGGTGCCGGGGTGACCACTGCCCGCCGCTTGGACGGCGTCCATCGCGAGCACGCGAGCGTTGTCGACCGCCCTGCGGTCGAGGTCGGTCCACTCCAAGGCGGCGGAATCGGTCACGAGATCCTCGCGTCCTCTCGACGACGGCGGGGGCGGCCGGCGAGGAGCGCCGGCACGGCCTTGCGGGTGGTGCGCGGCCGGTCGGGTCACCCTCGCGGGCTGACCGTGACAGGCGCCGCGCCTGGTGCTGGGCAGCCGGCACGAACCTCGATCCGGTGATCCCGAGCCTATCCTCACCACGCGTCAACGACTCCCCGACGGACCCTCAGTCCTGATCCGCGAGATGCGCGGGCGGCGCCCGGGTGCGTCCACATCGTGCCGACACCTCATGGCCGCCTCGCGTTCGCCTCAGCGGCGCGCGGTCGGCTGACCGGACCGCGCGCCGCTCCCGGCGTACAGTGGGCCGCGTTCCCGACCGCCGCCCCCGAGGACGCCGTGACGACCGTCGACCCACGACCTGGTGCCGCCGGGCGCCCGGCCGTCAGCCCGATCGATCCCGCCGCGGCGGTCGGTGCCCCGGGCGGGGTCGTCGGTGCCCCGGGCGGGCGCAGCCGCTTCGCAGCCTTCGTCGCGCTCACCAAACCCCGGATCATCGAGCTGCTCCTGGTGACGACGGTACCTACGATGATCTTCGCTGCCGGCGGGCTGCCGAGGCTGGGTCTCGTGGCGGCGACGCTCCTCGGCGGGACGATGGCAGCAGCCAGCGCCAACACGCTCAACTGTTACCTCGACCGCGACATCGACGTCGTGATGCACCGTACGGGCCGACGCCCGCTGGTGACCGGTGAGGTCACCCCCCGGCAGGCGCTGGTCTTCGGGCTGGCCCTCGGCGTCGCGGCGATCGCCGTGCTGGCCGGGCTGGTCAACCTGCTGGCCGCGGCGCTCGCCCTCGCCGCGATCCTCTTCTACGTCGTCGTGTACACGATGGTGCTCAAGCGCCGAACGCCGCAGAACATCGTCTGGGGCGGGGCGGCCGGGTGCATGCCCGTGCTCATCGGGTGGGCCGCGGTCACCGGCCGGCTGTCCTGGGCGGCGGTCGTCCTGTTCGGGGTGATCTTCCTCTGGACGCCGCCGCACTACTGGCCGCTCTCGCTGAAGTTCCGCGACGACTACAGCCGGGCCGGCGTGCCCATGCTGCCCGTGGTGGCACCGGCCGCCGAGGTGTCGCGCAAGATCGTGGTGTACGCGTGGGGGACGCTGGCGTGCTCGCTGCTGCTGGTTCCGTTCGGCGGAGCCGGGCCGGTCTACGCCGGGTGCGCCCTGGGGCTCGGCGGCTGGCTGGTCGCGGAGGCACACCTGCTGCTCCGGCGGGCCAGAGCGGGCGTCCGCAGGCTCGCGCCCATGCGTCTCTTCCGTCTCTCGATCACATACCTGACCGTGCTCTTCCTGGCGGTCGCGATCGACCCCTTCATCCGGTTCTGACGCACGCCGGATGGCGCGCCGAGGGGGCGGCACCGTCACGCAGTCCGTGACCTGGCCGGGGACAGGTGGTGTGCGGTCCTCGGCGGGCGGCTGCGCGTCCGTCACCGGCGCACGCTGATGCGGAGCGGACCCGGGACATTCATCCCGACATAGCGACCAATTCAGTCCCTCGTCACGTCCCGCGTCGGTGCGTCACCGGTCGAGCCCGAGATCTGCGGGCGGCCGAACGTCGCGATTCAGGTCGAGCGGGTGGCCGGTGCGGCCGCGGGGATCTCATGGGCGTCAGCCAGCGGAGGCACGATGGCGTGCCACGGAGTACCCCGCACGGCGAGGACGACCGCGGTGACGGCGATCGTGAGCAGGCCGGCGCCCAGCATGTGGGTGGCGACGAGCGCACCGGGCAGGCCGGTGAAGTACTGGGTGTAGCCGACGGTGCCCTGCAGCACGGTCACGGCCAGCAGCCAGCGGACCCGGCGACGGGCGACCGGCCCGCCGTCGACGAGCCGCAGGACCACGACGAGAGCCAGCACGAGTCCGACGAACAACCAGACGGCGTCGGCGTGCAACCAGCTCACCGAGCGCGGGTCGACGCCGAACCGGGAGGGATGGACGGCGTCCCCGGAGTGCGGACCGGACCCGGTGACCACCGTGCCCAGAGCCAGCACGACGGCGGCCACGACGGCCATCGCCGCCGCCAGCCACCGGACCTCGGCGCGACCGGTGGCCGGCGGGTCCGGTCGGGTCAGCGCGAGGAGCAGCACGGTCGACGTCGCGACGAGGGCCATCGAGACGAGGAAGTGCGCGGCGACGGCGGCCGGCGCGAGATCGGTCAGGACGGTGATGCCGCCGACCACCGCCTGCGCGACGACCCCCACGACGGGGATCGCGGCGAGGGCGAGCAGCCGTCGAGGCGCCCCCGTCCGGAGCACCCACGCCGATACCACGACCACCACCGCGACCGCCGCGGCTCCGACGACGAACGTGAGCAACCGGTTGCCGAACTCGACGTCCTTGTGCCACCCCTGCGCCTGCCGGACCACGGGCGTGTAGGACCCGGGCACGCACTGCGGCCAGGTCGGGCAGCCCAGCCCGGAGCCGGTCAGCCGGACGACGCCGCCGGTGACCACGATGGCGACCTGGGCGACCAGGTTGACGAGCAGCACCGGTCGCAGCAGACGGGCCGGAGCCTGCGGCAGTGACCAGGCCGGGCGGCCGAGACGGGCGGCGCCGTGAGCGGGTGCGGCCGGACCGGGAGGGTCCCCGGCGGACGACGCCGGCCTCGACGGTGCGGTCACCGCTCCAGGGTAGGGGTGTGACTCAGGGCCGATGCGGGCGACGTCAGGTCCGGATCGTGCCGCGCAGGACGCTGTCGCCGGAGTGCTTCGGGTCGCCCGGCTGCTGCACGGAGATGTCGACGATGGGGTAGGCCGAGACGTCGACGCCGTTCGGGATGACGAACTGGCCGGTGGTCCCGTCGAGGATGCCGAGGGACACCATCCTCTTCACCCGGCTGTCGATGAGCCACACCTCGTAGAAGTGACCCCGCACCGGCGCCAGCCGAGCGACGTCGATCTCGAGCCGTGGACCGGCGGGTGTCCGGACGACCTGGGCGGACCCGGAGGCAGCCGTCGTCGCGGGCTTGAGGTTGGCGAGCTGGACCTGCGCCAGGATCTGCCCGGCCGGGCCCGCGGGGCCCTGCGTCGCCGGTGGCGGCGTCCGGTCGGCCAGCCGGGAGCCGACGGCCCCCCCGGCGGCACCGACCACGAGGGCGGCGGCGGCGACGGCGACGATCACGCGGATGTCCCGCCTGCCGCGCGCGGGGCCCCCGCGGGCCCGTCGTCCGCGGCGACGGGTGAGCTCGTCGCCGGTGGAGCGTCCAGGAACCGGACCGGCAGCACCCGGATCGGCGGGACCCGGATCGGCGGCGATCTCGGGACCGGTGGCCATTTGCGAGGCAGTGTTCGGGGCGGTGGCAGTGTTCGGGGCGGTGGCAGTGTCCGGAGCCGGGGACGTCGACGGCTGCGCCCCCGCCATGCGCTCGGGGCGTGGCACCGAGCGGGCACCGGTCTGGGCAGCGATGCCCTGCCACACCCGCGGCGGTGGTGCGACCGGTGCGCCGGCGGTCACGTCGACCCTGACGGCCGAGACCACCTGACGCAGCTCATCGACGTCCGCGCGGCATTGCTCGCACTCGAGGAGGTGCTCGGCGTCCGCCACCGGAGCCTGCTCGCCCAGGGCGACGAGCGCGAGCACGTCAGGGTCAGAGTGCTGCACCGTCCACCTCCAGACGTGTCCGCAGCCGGACCAGGGTACGGCGGATGTGGCTCTTGACGGTCCCGAGCGGCAGCCCCGTGCGCCGGGAGATCTGCTCGTGGGTCAGGTCGTGGAAGAACGCCAGCTCCATGATGCCGCGTTGCGGTTCCCCGATCCGCGACAGCTCCTCCAGCAGGACGACGCGGTCCTCGGCGTGCGGGTCGAAGGCCTCGCGGGGCGCCGCCGCTGCGCCGCCCAGCACGGCGAGCCGCGCGCGCTCATCGCGCTGCCGCCGGGCGAACGCGTCCGCGATCCGGTGCCGCGTGATCCCCACCAACCAGGCAGGCAGCGGCCCGTCGTCCGGGCGGTAGCCCTGCCTGCCCGTCCAGGCCGAGACGAAGACCTGCTGGGTGACGTCCTCGGCGTCTGCGGTGTTGCCCAGGGCCCGGGTGGCGATGCCGTGCACCAGTCCGGCCCACCGTTCGTACGCCAAGGCCAGGGCGCGTTCGTCCCCGGCGGCGAAGAGCCGGCCGACGTCGGCGTCGTCCGGTTCGCCGTGCCCGACGACCCCGCCGCCCACCGTTGACTCCACGGTGACCTCCGCGCACCCTCGAGCGATCTGGACCGGCCTGGCGGGACCGGTGACCACCCTAGCTCCGTGGACGGCGGTCACGGCGTGCCCGCCTCGGGCACGGCGACCACCACGAGGTTGTCGCGGTAGCTGGACACCTCGGGCAGGAACGGCCCGCCGCAGGTGATCAGGACCAGCCGGGGGACGCCGTCGCGGGCGAACAGCCGCTCGACCGGGAGCCGCTGTTTGACGATCGTCTGCTTGCCGACCACCCGGTAGGACACCACACGGCCACCGGCGACGGTGATGCCGACCCGGTCGCCGACGCGGACTGCGCGCAGCGGGAACAAGGCGCCCGCGCCCTCCTGCTTCGTGTCGACGTGTCCCGCGACCACGACCGCTCCCGCGGGATCACCGGGTGCTGGGCCGAACCGGTACCACCCGACCTGCTGCGCCTCACGCGGAACGACCATGTCGCCGCGGGCGTCGACGCCGACC
>DATKNA010000201.1:0-3945 GCA_035541595.1 Kineosporiaceae bacterium
ACCGCCCTTCGACCGCTGCCGCAGCTCGCCCACCGGGTGGCTGCGCCGCCGTACGACGTCGTCGACGCGGACGAGGCCCGGGAGATCATGCTGGCGGCGCCCGACAGCTTCCTCCACGTCACCCGACCAGATGCGGACCCCAGCGCGGTGGCCGCCTACGCGCCGCAGGGGGACACGGACCCCGCGAAGGCCCGCGAGGCGGAGCACGAACAGGCCCGCGAGGCGTTGCACGAGCTCGTCCGGCGAGGCGTGCTGGTGCGCGACGCCGGCCCGGCGCTCTGGGTGTACCGGCAGCAGATCGGCGGCGGCCTGTCGAGCGCCCTTGCCGGCGCTGGGATCCGCGCCGGTGGCACCCAGACCGGGATCGTCGGGCTCGCCTCCGTCACCGACTACCTCACCGGGGTCATCCGCGTCCACGAGCGCACCCGGCCGGACAAGGAGGATGACCGGGCACGTCACCTCGACGTCGTCGACGCCCATGACGAACCGGTCGTTCTCTTCCACCGCGGCAGCGCGGAACTGGTCCGCGTGGTCGACGAGGTGACCGCGGGCGAGCACGATCTCGCGGTGACGACACCGGACCACGTCTGGCACACGCTGTGGGCGATCCGGGACGCGGACGCCCAGGCCCGCGTCGTCCGGGCCTTCGCCCGGCTGGACCGGCTGTACCTCGCCGACGGCCATCACCGCAGCGCGGCCGCCGCCCGTCTGGCCGCCTCCCGTGGCGGCCTTCCGCCGGACCAGGCCGGTGAGGTCGCGGGGTTCCTCACCGTGATCTTCCCGGCGCAGGAGCTCACGGTGCTGCCCTACCACCGGATCGTCACGGACCTCATGACGCCGACCGGCCCTGTGACACCCGCTGAGCTCGTCGCCCGCCTTGGCGAGACGTTCGTGGTCACGCCGGCGTCCGGGCCGGTCCAGCCCGACGACCGCGCCGTCCTCGGCCTGCGCACCGACGCCGGCTGGTTCCGGCTGGAACCGCGTGGTCGCGTCCCCGCCGAGGGCAGCGTCGAGGGCCTCGCCGTCAGCCTCCTCCAGGAGCGCGTGCTGGAGCCCGTGTTCGGGATCACGGATCCGCGCCGCGATCCCCGGCTGGACTTCGCCGGCGGTCCCGACGGACTGGCGGCGGTCGACGCGGCGGTGGCCTCCGGTCGGTTCGCCGCCGGGTTCGCCGTGGCGCCGACCGCTCTCGCGGACCTCGTCGCGGTGAGCGACCGCGGCCAGGTGATGCCGCCCAAGTCGACCTGGTTCTTCCCCAAGCCGGCCAGCGGGCTGCTCGTCCATCCGGTGCACTGAGCGAGGCCACGGGCTCCCGGCACTGAGCCCCGGGTCACACCCCACGGCCCTGACGCCGGGCGGCAACGCCCGGCACCATGTCCGCCATGACCACCCGGGTGAACAGTGCGGTGGGCAGCGCGGAGCCCGGCGGGGATCCGCCCGTTCCGCCGCCCCTGACGACCTCCGCGGTCCCGCCGCGAACCGGCTCCACGCGTGGCGCCATGGTCCACCGGGCGGCCGTCGACCGCCTGGTCGCCAGCTACCGCGCCATCCCCCCCGGGACGGGAGTCCGGCTGGTCAAGCGCACGTCCAACCTGTTCCGGCCGCGGGCGGACGCGGCCGGGCCGGGCCTCGAGGTCGGCGGGCTCGGCGGGGTCGTATCCCTGGACGTCGAGGCCGACGCCGAGGCGGCCGGCCGGGCAGCCACCGCCGACGTCCAGGGGATGTGCACCTACGAGGAGCTCGTCGGCGTGACCCTGCCGAAGGGGTTCATGCCGCTGGTCGTCCCCCAGCTGCGAACCATCACCCTGGGTGGAGCGGTCACCGGCCTCGGCATCGAGGCCTCCTCGTTCCGCAGCGGCCTGCCGCACGAATCCGTGCTCGAGCTCGATGTCCTGACGGGTGCCGGCGAGATCGTGACCGCCCGGCCGACCGGCGAGCACGCTGACCTGTTCACCGGATTCCCGAACTCGTACGGCACCCTCGGATACGCGGTGAGGCTGCGCATCCAGCTCGAGCGGGTGCAGCCGTACGTGGCGCTGCGAAACGTCCGGTTCGGGTCGCCGGAGGACCTGGCTGCGGCGATCGAGGTGATCGTGAGCGAGCGAGCCTGGGAGGGCGAACCCGTCGACTTCCTCGACGGGGTGCTCTTCTCCGCGACGGAGGGTTACCTCGTTCTCGGCCACTGGTCCGACGAGGTGCCGGCTGTGAGTAACTACACCGGGCAGGAGGTCTACTACCGATCATTGCGGTCGCGGGGCCGGGACGCGTTGACCGTGCACGACTACCTGTGGCGCTGGGACACCGACTGGTTCTGGTGCTCGCGGGCCTTCGGTGCCCAGAACCCCCTGCTGCGCCGGGCCTGGCCGGCCGCGCTGCGGCGCAGCGACGTGTACCACCGGATCGTGGGGCTGGAGAACCGCTACCACGTGGCCGGTCGCGTCGACCGGTGGCGGGGGCGGCCGGCCCGTGAGCGGGTGGTGCAGGACGTCGAGATCCCGGTCCGGCGGACCGCGGAGTTCCTGCGCTGGTTCCTCGGCCACGTTCCGCTGACGCCGATCTGGCTCTGCCCGCTCCGGCTGCGGTCGACCGGCGGACCCCTCGGCGACCTGCCGGACGGGGTCCGCCCGTGGCCGCTGTATCCCCTGAGGACCGGCGCGACCTACGTCAACGTCGGCTTCTGGGGCACCGTGCCGGTCGAGCCCGGCCGCTCGGACGACGATGTCAATCGGATGATCGAGACCGCGGTCGACGAGTTCGAGGGGCACAAGTCGCTGTACTCGGACGCCTACTACGACGAGGCCTCGTTCCGGGCGAAGTACGGCGGTGACACGTATGCGCAGCTGAAGGAGCGGTACGACCCGGGCGGTCGGTTGCTGGACCTCTACGCCAAGGCCGTCCGCCGGCGCTGACCGCCACCGGTCACCGGCGGCCCCAGCTGTGCAAGGGATCACTGAGGGTACGTCTCGTCGCGTTCACGATCCCGACGTATTGTGACGACGGCCCCTGACCGGCGCGGACCCAGCAGGAGGTGGTCACGCATGGCGACGACACTGCACCCACACCGGACCGAACAGGCCGGTTCGCCGCCGATGCGGCTCGCCGAGGTCCTCGACACCCTCGTCCAAGGGGCGGTGCCGTTCCGGTTCACCGCCTACGACGGCAGTACCACCGGTCCCGACGGCGCTCCGGTGACCCTGCACCTGCGGACCCCCCGCGGCGCCACCTACCTGGCCACCGCTCCCGGGTCACTGGGGATGGCCCGCGCCTACGTCACCGGTGACCTCGAGGTGACCGGTGCCCACCCGGGCGACCCGTACCACCTGCTCGCCGACGTCCTCGGCGGGATCGCGTGGCGCCGCCCGGACGCGCGCACGGTGGCCCGGGTGGCCCGCTCGCTCGGCGTCTCCCGGCTCGTCCCGCCGCCGCCCCCGCCGCAGGAGGCGCTGCCCGACTGGCGCCGCGCGCTGGAGGGGCTGCGGCACTCCCGTGGTCGCGACGCGCACGCGATCCACCACCACTACGACGTCTCGAACCGGTTCTACGAGATGGTGCTCGGGCCGTCGATGACCTACACCTGCGCCTGCTACCCGACCGCCGAGGCCAGCCTGGAGGAGGCGCAGGAGCACAAGTACGACCAGGTGGCCCGCAAGATCGGCCTCAAGCCGGGGATGCGGCTGCTCGACGTCGGATGCGGCTGGGGCGGCATGGTCCGGTTCGCCGCGAAGAACTACGGCGTGAAGGCGGTCGGCGTCACGCTGTCGAAGGAGCAGGCGTCCTGGGCCGCCGAGGCGATCGAGCGGGAGGGCCTGTCGGAGCTGGCCGAGGTCCGCCACCTCGACTACCGGGACGTCACCGAGACCGGCTTCGACGCGGTCAGCTCGATCGGCCTGACCGAGCACATCGGCGTGCGCAACTACCCGGCGTACTTCCGGTTCCTGCTCGGCA
>DATKNA010000202.1:0-6632 GCA_035541595.1 Kineosporiaceae bacterium
GGCGAGGTGATCCGGCGGGAGACGAGCCGAGGGCTGCGCTCGTTCGTGCCGACCGTGCACCCGTCGTCCGTCCTGCGTGCCCCCGAGGACCAGCAGGACGACGCGTACGGGGCGCTCGTCGCCGACCTGCGCGTCGTCGCCGGCCTGCTCGCGGACGGTGCCGGCGCCGCGCGGGCCTGACGTCCTAGTCTCGGGACGGCGGGCGAGCACACCCCGGAGGAGAGCAGATGGCGGACGTGGTGCGGTTCGGGATCATCGGCACGGGCGGGATCGCCTCGGCGTTCGCGACGGACCTGTGGGCGGTGGACGGCGCCCGCCTGGTCGCCGTCGGCTCGCGCAACCGGGCCTCGGCCGAGCGGTTCGGCGCGATCCACGACGTCCCCCGCCGACACGCCTCCTATCAGGACCTGATCGAGGACGACGAGGTCGACGTCGTCTACGTGGCGACGCCCCACCCGCTGCACGCCGAGAACGCGCTCGCCGCCATCGCCCAGGGCAAGCACGTGCTCGTCGAGAAGCCCTTCACGATGGACGCCGCCCAGGCGCGGGGCGTGGTGGCGACCGCCCGCGAGAAGGGGGTCCTCTGCCTGGAGGCGATGTGGACCCGGTTCCTGCCGCACACCATCGAGATCCGGCGGTTGCTGGCCGACGGCGCGCTGGGCGACGTCCGCACGGTGGTGGCCGACCACGGCCAGATGTTCGCGCCCGATCCCGCGCACCGGCTCTACGCGCCCGAGCTCGGCGGAGGCGCGCTGCTCGACCTCGGCGTCTACCCCGTGTCCTGGGCCCACATGGTGCTGGGGACGCCGACCTCGGTGACCAGCGCCTCCGACCCCACGTTCACCGGGGTCGACGGTCAGACGTCGGCGATCCTGCGTTACCCGCACGGCGTGCACGCCGTCGTGACCTGCACGCTCTGGGCTACCACGGCCTGCCGTGCCTGGATCAGCGGCACCCGGGGCACCATCGACGTCGACCCGATCTTCTATGCGCCGACCACCTTCACGCTGCGGAGGAAGGGCGCAGAGCCCGAGCGCTTCACCCTCGAGGCCGGGCTCGCCGGGCCGGGCAAGGGACTGCGCTTCGAGGCGATCGAGGTCGTCCGCTGCCTGCGTGAGGGCCTCACGGAGAGCCCCCGCCTGCCGCTGGACGAGACCGTCGCGATCATGGAGACGCTGGACTCGATCCGCGAGAACGCAGCAGCTGCAGCACCAGGCCGCTGACCGCCCGCGCCGTCAGCGGCCCCTCCGCCAGACCCATCTGGGCCAGATCGTCGAACACGCGCTGGTCCCGGGCGCCGGCGGCCAGCGCCGCCGCCACGAGCCGGCGACCGCCCTCGTCGGCGAGAGCGACCCCCGATACGTCGGCGTCCTCCGCGGCCACCGCCGCGCCCTCCGGACCGGTGTACCGGCGGGTGATCCGGGCGAGCGCAGCCATGTGCCTCCAGTGCCGGCCGAAGCGCGACCGCAGGGCCGCGCGGTACCGGGCCCCGGCCAGGGAAGGCCGGCCGACGGACAGGGCCGAGGCCGCCGCCAGGCCCGCGTAGGCACCGCTGAGGACGGCCGCGTGGATGCCCTCGCCCGTCAGCGGATTGACCAGGCCGAGGGCATCGCCGGCGAGCAGCACCGGGCCGTCCGGCTGCCGCCAGCGCGCGCTCGAGAGCGGTAGGTGATGGCCGCGCCACTGGCGGCCGCCCTCCACCGCGCCGGGCAGCAACGTGTCCAGCCGCTGGAACAGGTGGGCGCGGGTCGGGCCCGTCGAACCCCCACCATGCGCGACCGGGAGGATCTGCCCGTAGCCCACGTTGGCCGTGCCGTCGCCGATCGGGAACGACCAGGCGTAGGCGGGCCATGGGCCCTCCGGGTCGAAGACGATGACCTGCGCGCCCTCCCGGCCCGGCAGGACCGGCGCGTATCCCCGCAGGGCGATGGCGGTGTGCCCGCCGCCGGGTGGGTCCAGCCAGGCCCGAACGGCGGACGACGCGCCGTCGGCGCCGACGACCACCCGGGCCCGGACGCCGGCGCTGACCACGGACTCGCCGTCCCGGGCGAGCGTCCGGACGCGGCGGTGCAGCACGCTCGCCCCACGCGCCGCGGCGGCCTCCGTCAGCCGGGCGTCGAGCACGACCCGCGGGACGACGTAGTTCGGTCTGGCCATCCGCCCGCTCAGCCAGGGGCCGCCGGGATAGCCGAGCTCGAGCCGGTCCACGGTCGGCCAGTCGTCCAACAGGCCGCGGACGCCGAGCCGGCCGAGGACGTCCAGGACCTGGGGCGCGACGCCGTCGCCGCAGGTCTTGTCACGGGGGAACGCGGCCCGGTCGAGCAGCGCGACCCTGGCCCGCGGGCGGGCGGCGAGGACTGCGAGCGCGGCGGCGGATCCGGCCGGTCCCGCACCGATGACGGCGACGTCGACGTCGAGGTCTCCGGCGACATCGGGGTCGGCGGCCTCCTGGGGTGGATCGGGTGACCGGCTGGTCGCGTTCGTGGCCACTCCCCCAGCATGAAGGGCTGGTCGGCGGGGGGTCGATGAGGGTAGGACGGAGGTATGCAGATCCCGAAGAGCCAACTGGTCGACTACCTCTCCTCGCACGGCATGGGCGAGAAGGCCCAGCTCGTCCAGGACCAGCTGCCGGACGTCATCGACCTCGACGAGTACAACCGCTTCCTGCAGGAGCACGGCATCGACCCGGCCAGCTTGGCGAAGGACACCCTGGGCGACTTCGGGAAGACGTTCGGCCTGTAGTCGCGCCGGCCCTCCCCCGGCAGCGGCAGCCGGCCGCGGGTACGCCACACTGCTGGCGTGCCGTCGCTCACGTCCTCCACCCGTGACGTGGCGCGCGCGGTGGTCGCGCTGCGCCGCGGCGGGCTGGTCGGCCTGCCGACGGAGACGGTCTACGGCCTCGCCGCGGACGCCGAGAACGTCGCGGCGGTCGCCCGTGTCTACGCCGCGAAGGGCCGGCCCGCCGACCATCCGCTGATCGTCCATGTCGAGGGCCCGGATCGGCTCGACGGATGGGCCGTCGACGTCCCCGGATACGCCTGGCGGCTCGCTCGCACCCTGTGGCCCGGCCCGCTGACCCTCGTCCTCCCGCGTGGCCCACGGGCCGGTGACCACGTCACGGGAGGCCAGGACACCGTCGGCCTGCGTGCGCCCGACCATCCGGTCGCCCAGCAGGTACTCGCGGCCTTCGGTGGCGGCCTCGCCGCGCCGTCGGCGAACCGGTTCGGCCGGGTCAGCCCGACCGACGCGGCGCACGTGCTCGAGGAGCTCGCCGAGGCGCTCGTCGACGGGCTCGACGTCGTGCTCGACGGCGGCCCCAGCCGGGTCGGGCTCGAGTCGACGATCCTGGACTGCACCGGGTCGCAGCCCGCCGTGCTGCGACCCGGCGCCGTCGGTCCCGCCGACATCCGGCACGCCGCCGGGGTGGGCGTGGCCGTGGGCGCTCGCGCCGGCGACGTCCGGGCCCCCGGGACCCTGCCGGCCCACTACGCGCCCGCTGCGCGCGTGTTCCTGGCGACCGGCGACCGGCAGACCCGGGAGATGCTGGGCCCTGCTCCCCCGGCAGGTGCACGTCCCACGACCGGTCTGCTCGCGCCCGACGGCGTCGGCACCCCGGAGGGCGTGGTCCGGCTGGGCGCTCCCGCCGACGCCGCCGACTACGCGCGCTCGCTGTATCGCTGTCTGCGGGAGGCGGATGCACTCGGCCTGCGGCGGGTGGTGGCGGTGCCGCCGGACGCCGACGGACCGCTGGCCGCCGCGATCGGGGACCGGCTCCGCCGAGCGGCACGGGGTGCGACCACCTGGAACGGTGTGGTTGCCGCGGGCGGTGCGTGACAACCGCTTGACGTGGGCTGGCCGGGCCACCCAGTGTTGTCTGGTCGCAGGCGGCGACCGGGCGGTGCGACAGCGGAATCGGTCGTTCGGTCGATCTCGGACAGGCGGAGGAGGACGGTGGCGGACCGCGTAGAGCAGGTGGCCATCCCCGCGCCTGTGGCAGAACTCGTCGCGGCCTGGAACGACCGCTCCGCGGAGCGCTTCGTCGCGGTCCTCGCGGCCGACGCCAAGGTGGCGGTGCCGCCCCTGCATCTCGACCTCGAGGGCCGCGACGACGTCTGGCTGGCGGTCTCCAGGGTGTTCGGGGCGTTCGGTGAGCTGCGGTACACCTCCCGGCACCTGTACCTGGCACCGGACGTCGCCACCGACGAGGTGCTGCTCGAGGGCCTCCAGACGCAGGAGTTCCTCGGCGCGCCGCCCACGGGCCGGCCGGGCGCCGTCGCCGCGCGCGTCATCATGCACCACGACGGTCACGTGATCACCGAACTGACGATGTGGCCCGAGGTCGCCGCGCTGCAGCAGCTCTTCGAGGGCGTGGCGCGGCGGATCGACCTGCGGACGGCCGGTCCCGCCGCTCCCGTCGTGGCGGCGTTGCGCGCCACGATCCCGGCGTCGGAGGCGAAGCTGAGCGTCGCCCAGGGCCGGCAGCTGCCCGTCGCGACGGCGCCCGAGGCGACTTCGGCACTGCTGCCGGGCGCACCGCCCGCGCCACGGACGCCCGCCTCTGGTATCGGCGGCGGGTCCCGAGGGCAGGGGCAGGACAGGGGCCGCAAGAAGTCCGACGTCCCGAAGGCGCCCCTGCCCCGGAAGGTGCGGCAGCGGCGGGCGATCGCCGCGGGAGCCGCCATGCTGGTCATCGCCGTCGGGCTGGTCGGGTACGTCGTGCTGGGCGTGAAGGGCACGCACATCCAGCTCGCCGGCGCCGAGCCGAAGCAGTCCGCGTCGACCGCGCCATCGGTGCCCCCGACGCGCGGGCGTGGCTCGAAGCCGTCGCCGAAGCCGCCGGCTGTCACGACCGCGTCGCAGAAGGCCCCGGCCCCGGCGCCCTCCTTCGACCCGAACACGAGCAGCTACACGATCCCGAACACGGTCCTCTTCGCGCTCGGCAGTGCGACGCTCCTTCCGGACGCACGGCAGACGCTCGACCAGGTGGTGCAGGGCGTCGAACAGGACAAGCGGTACGGACAGATCGTGGTGACCGGGTACACCGACAGTTCCGGGGGGCGTGCGATCAACTTCGAGCTCTCGAAGCAGCGGGCCGGCGCCGTTGCCGAATACCTCCAGGGAAAGCTCGATCTGGCGCGCTTCAGCGTGACGTTCGACGGTCTCGGACCCGATTACCCGCGCGCACCGAACGACACGGCGGAGCACAGGGCCCTCAACCGACGCGTCGAGATCAAGGTCCCGAAGTCGTCCGGCTGATCCGCTCAGAGCCCCGGGTCGGTGCGGCGCAGACGCTTGACCTCGGAGCGGCGGCGCTTGTCCTCCAGCCGCCGGCGCTTGGCTGCCGCGCTCGGCCGGGTCGGCCGGCGGGCGGCTGGGGGAGGCTTGATGGCGTCGCGCACGATCGCGGCCAGCCGGGCCCGCGCGGCCTCGCGATTGCGCAGCTGCGACCGGAATTCCGAGGCCGTCACGACGACGGCGCCGCCGGTCAGGCGCCGGTCGAGGCGGGCCAGCAGCCGCTCGCGCGTGACCGGCGACAGCGCGGACGACGTCCCCGGATCCCACGACAGCTCCGCGCGCGAGTCCGTCGTGTTGACGCCCTGCCCGCCCGGTCCGCTCGACCGGGAGAAGCGCCAACGCAGTTCCTGCCCTGGGATGATCAGCGCCGGGGTCACGACGAGGTCGGCTTCCATGGCTTCAGGATGCCGCGCGACCGGCGTGGGACGGGTCGACCAAGATCCCCTTCGCCGAACGGACGGTTCATGGCCCGGGAGGAGGCCTCGATGTGTCCATCTCGCGACGGCGGCCGGTTGCACCGGCCGCCTCCCGGCCGACCGATCGCAGTGGCCATCGCAGGGCTCGTCGTCGTGTCGGTCTCCGCGTGCGGATCGGGCCCGTCCGGCGCCGGGGAGGGGGACACCACGAGCGGGCCCCCGTCGCCGTCCCCGATGTCGCCGTCCCCGATGTCGCCGTCCCCGACGTCGCCGTCGTCACCCTCGGCCGGCGTCACGTCCGCCCCGACATCGGGTCGGTCCTTCGTGGCAAGCGCGACCGGGAGCAGGCCGACGAGGCCCGGCTCGGTGCCCGCCCGGGCACGACCTCTCGCGGGCACGGTCGTCGTCCTCGACCCCGGTCACGACGGCGGCAACGCGCGGCACCCCGAGATCATCAACCGGATGATGCCGACGCCGATCGGCCCGCGGCCGTGCGACACGACCGGCACGCAGACGAACGCGGGGTATCCCGAGCACGCCTTCACCTGGGACGTCGTGCAGCGACTCGCCACCCGGCTGCGCGCAGCAGGAGTCCGGGTCGTGCTCACCCGGACGAGCGACCACGGTGTCGGACCCTGCACGGTCGACCGCGCGGGGATCGGCAACACCGCCGCCAGCAGGGCCGGCCGCGGCGCGCAGGTGGTCGCGCTCTCCGTGCACGCCGACGGCGGGCCCTCCGGCGGGTACGGCTTCCACGTCATCGAGCCCGGCCCGGCCGGTCCAGACCACGCCGTGGACGCGCCGTCGAGGCGCCTGGCGACCGCGATCCGGGACGCGTTCAGAGCGGGCACCGGCGAGCCGTTCGCGACGTACGTGGGCCGGCAGGGCGTGGCCGTCCGCACCGACCTGGTCGGCCTCGAC
>DATKNA010000203.1:0-2354 GCA_035541595.1 Kineosporiaceae bacterium
CGGGGAGTCGGTGGCGCGCGCCCTCGGCCGGAAGTTCGCCCGGGTGGCGCTCGGCGGCGTCCGGGACGAGGCCGAGATCCGCGGCCATCGGCGCACCTACGTCGGTGCCCAGCCGGGCCGGCTGGTGCGGGCCATCCGCGAAGCCGGGACGATGAACCCCGTCGTGAGGCTGGACGAGGTGGACAAGCTCGGTTCGGACTACCGGGGGGACCCGTCGTCGGCGCTGCTCGAAGTGCTCGACCCTGCCCAGAACCACACGTTCCGTGACCATTACCTGGAGGTCGAGCTCGACCTCTCGGACGTGCTGTTCATCGCCACCGCCAACGTCGCCGACACCATCCCGGGGCCCCTGCTCGACCGTATGGAGGTCATCCGGCTGGACGGCTACACCGAGGACGAGAAAGTGAGCATCGCCCGTCACCACCTCATCGACCGGCAGCTCGACCGCGCCGGGCTCCGCCCGGACGAGGTCGAGGTGACGGACGACGCGGTGCGCACGGTCGTGGCTGACTACACGCGGGAGGCCGGCGTACGGAACCTCGAGCGTGAGCTCGGCCGCCTGCTCCGGAAGGTCGCGACCAAGCTGGCCGCCGGTGAGCGTTCCGCCCCCGTGGTGGTCGGTGCCGGCGACATCCGGTCGTGGTTGGGCCGGCCCCGGTTCTTTGCCGAGACGCCCGAACGGGTCTCGGTGCCGGGCGTGGCGACGGGCCTGGCGGTCACGGGGATGGGCGGCGACGTGCTGTACGTGGAAGCCACCGCCATGGAGGGCGGCGACGGGTTGACCCTGACGGGACAGCTCGGCGACGTCATGAAGGAGTCGGCGACGATCGCCCTGTCGTACGTGCGGTCGCACGCGGCGGAGCTCGGGATCGACCCCGGCGCCCTGAAGGACCGCCGCTTCCATGTCCACGTCCCAGCCGGCGCCGTGCCCAAGGACGGGCCCTCGGCGGGCGTCACCATGACGACCGCCCTGGTGAGCCTCCTGACCGGGAGGCCGGTGCGGGCCGACGTGGGGATGACCGGCGAGGTGACGCTCCAGGGCCGGGTCCTGCCGATCGGCGGGGTCAAGCAGAAGGTCCTGGCGGCCCACCGGGCGGGGTTGACGACGGTCGTCCTCCCCAAACGGAACGAACTGGACCTCGAGGACGTCCCGGAGGCGGTCAGGCGTCAGATGACGTTCGAGCTGGCCGATCGAGTCGATGATGTCCTCGCCGTGGCGCTGGATGGCGCCGGAGCGGCGCTTGGCGCCGCTGCGTAAGAGAAGGCGCGCTGTGGGCGTCGGGCCGCGGTGCCCGGCGCCCCGGCGCGGCTCAGGCGGCGGCGGCGGAATGCCGACCCTTCCTGGGTCGTTGGTATGGGAACCGGAGCGATGAGGGAAAACACAGTGAAGTTGAAGGCGACGTGGCGTGACGAGGCGGCCTGCAAGGGCCTGGACACCGACATCTTCTTCCCTGCCACGGACGCGGAGGCCGGTCCCGCGAAGCTCATCTGCGCCGGGTGCCCGGTGCGGTCGGAGTGCCTCGAGTGGGCGCTCCTGAGCCGTCAGGAGGACGGCGTGTGGGGCGGCCTGACCGACAACGAGCGGCGCCGGCTCCGTCGCCGCCGTCGCGACGCCGCCCGGCGTGCGGCGGCCGCGGCTTCGGCCGCGTAGCGTCCCGGCAGCTGCGGCCCCCCCGCCGTAGGGTGGTTGCCGTGCAGGGCACCCGCGTGGACGGCCGGGACGGCGGCGCACCCGTCAGCCCGTCGGACCCGACGGCGGAGGTCGTCGAACACCTCTTCCTCGTGGTCGAGGACCTCCGGGAGGGGTTCGAGCGGGCCGCCGCGGACGCCGAGCTCTCCGCCGGGCAGGCGAAGGCCCTGCGGCACCTGGCGGTCGCCGGCCCCGTTGCCATGCGCGACCTCGCCAGCCGGATGCGGTGCGACGCGTCGAACATCACCGGCATCGTCGACCGCCTCGAAGCGCGCAGGCTGGTGGAGCGGCGCGTGGCCGCAGGCGACCGCCGCGTGAAGAGCCTGGTCGTCACTGCCGAGGGTCGTCGCGTGGCGGACCGGATGTGGCGCCAGGTGTGCGAGCACGCCGCGGTGGTGCTCGAGCTGAGCGACGACGAGTTCGCGGCGCTGATCCCCCTGCTCCGGAGGGCGGGCACGCGCTGCACGGGCGCCACCGGCGCGACCGGTGCGGCCGGCATGACGGGCGCGACCGGCATGACGGGCGCGACCGGAATGACCGGCGCGGCGGGCCCAGCGCTCGAGCGCGGGCATGACGGCGCTGCCCATGCGCGCGGGCGCCAACCCGACGGCACGGCTGCGCCGGGCGGGCGCGCCGCGCCGCAAGCGGGCCAGCGTGCCGCCGG
>DATKNA010000204.1:0-7104 GCA_035541595.1 Kineosporiaceae bacterium
CCGGTCTTGATCAGGAAGTCGACGGCCTTGTTCACCGGCTTCTGCAGCGTCTGGACGATCTGGCGGATCTTCTGGCCGATGCCGCCCAAGCCGATCACGCTTGCCAGGAAGCCGATGAGGATCGGCACCATCTGGCCCAGCGCGTCCTCGATCTTGGTCACCACGGCGCTGACGTTGCCCCGGACGATGTCGGCGACGGAGTCGAGCACGGTGTTGACGAACGTGACGATCCGGCTGGCGTTGTCCACGAAGAACATGATCACGTCGTAGATCAGCTTGCATGCCTTGATGAAGGCCGCCGCGGGGTTGAGCAGGCCGATCAGCCACGTGATCCCAGCAGTGATGATCTTCGTGACGACGAAGTCCTTCACCTGCTCGAGGATCATCTCCTTGATGTCCCCGAGCTTCTCCATGAGCTTCTGCCACAGACCTGCGACGCCCTGGACGGCGAGAATCTGGAAGATCTCCACGCCCTTCTCGACGGCGTCCATCGCCTTGGCGCCGATCTGCCTGACGATGCGGTTGCGGATGGCGGTCCAGGTCAGTCCGAAGATCGAGGCGAGCAGCGTGATGATGCCCTTGACGTCGTAGGTCTCCGGCAACTCGACGCCACCTTCGGCGAGCGCTCCGAACAGCCAGCTCATCAGGCCCTTGCGGAGGTGGTCGAGGATGTTGTCCTTGAACCTGAGGATGCCGCCCTTCACCCCGTCGATCAGGTTGCCCAGGAAACCGACGGGGTCCTTGATGATCTCACCGACGACGCCTGCCGCCTTGACGAGCACACTCGTGAGCATCGAGATGAGCCCACGGATCGTGTTGATGACGGCCTTGATCGCACCGATCGCCTTGTCGACCAGCCCCTTGTTCTCGGCCTGGAGCTCCTCGATGCGCTCGTCGAGACCCTTGCGCGCGTCGACGTACTTCGTGGCGAGGGTGTCGACCACGGACTCCTGTTTGGCGTCGACATCGCCTTCCAACTGCTGGAACCGCTCGCCGATCTCCTGCGACGCCTCGGCGCCCACCGTCTTCAGGTCGGCCGGCAGGCTCCTGACGTACGACGCGATCTCGGCCTTGCCCCTGGCGATCCGCGTCTTCGCCGCGGTCAGGTCGCCCCCGACGATGTCCGCGACCCGGGAGATGACCCCGTCCATCTGCTTGAGGTAGAGCTCGCGGCCGGCTTCGTAGAACTCGTTGACCTTGTCCGGCATCCCGAACAATTTGTCCTTGGCCCAGCGCAGTCCGCCGAGCCACCCGCTGTACCGGTCCTCCTTGTAGGCGGCCATCTTCGCCGCGACGTAGTGCTCGAACGCCGCGCGGGCGGCCGCCTCACCCTGCTCGAACGCGGCGTCCACCTTGGGGTCGATGCCGTCGAGGATCTTCTTCACGTCGGCCTCGGTGGCCGCGAAGATGCCCTGGATCCTCGCCGTGACCTCGGCGCGTTTCGCCTCGTCCTTGGATTTGGTCTTGGCCTTGTCGGCCACCAGTGCGGCCAGCGCCGCGCCCTTGGAGCCCTGCATGCCGGCGACGGCGCCGGTGGTCTCGGCGGCGGCCTGCGTCGTGCTCTGCTGGATGACCTCCTGCTCGTGCTGGCGGAACTGGGCGGGCGCGGTGTCGGCGTGCTCGGCCGCGGCTTTCTTGTCGGCGAGCGCCTGCTGGAACTCCGGCTCGTTGGACCGTGCCAGCTGCGGCTCGGTCACCTCGGCCTCGGCCAGCTCCTGGTCGGCCTGGTGCTTGCCGGCCTCGAGGTTGAGCTGTTCCGGCGGCGCCGGCTTGGGTGCGGCTCCCGTGGCCGGGATCGCGACCGCCTGCCCGGGCTGCTCCGGCGTCATCGGCGTGACCGGCTTCGGCACCGCCTTGGACTCGTCCGGGGGGGCCTCGGTGGCGGCCTCGATGTCCTTGGCCTGGCCCTGTTTGCCCTGGGTGACGAGGCCTTTGATGTCTCCCTTGACCTCACCGGCCTTGCCGGATTCCGTGAAGTCGTCGGCCTCCTTCAGGGTCTTCGGCGACTTCGCCTCGATGGCCGATTTCACCGCGGCGATGAACGCCTTCTTGTCGAAGGAGCCGGCCTGCTGGGCGTCCATCGTGTCGACCTTGGCCGCCTTGGCCTGGCCGGCGAGATCGTCGGTGGGCGGGACCGCGGCGTCCTGCGCCTCCTTGGCCTTCGATGCCGCCGGGGGGTGCGCCCGCTTGTCCCGTGCGAAGCTCGTGACCTTGCCTGTCACGTGGGTGAAGGCCGGGTCCTCCGCCGGCCGGGTGCCGGCTGGCGGGACCGGCGGCTGGAGCAGCTGGTCCGCGGTCAGCGGAGCGGGTGCACCTGTCGACGGCACCGCAGCAGCGCCGGTGGCGGCGGCCGGAGCCGGGCCGCCCCCCGGACCGCCGCGTCGGGGCGCCTTCGCGCGTCTCGCCGCGGCCTTGCCCAGCGGGTGGACCGCCGGCACCGGTTTGGGCGGCGGCGCGGCCTTCTTCGCGGGGACGGACTCCGGCCCGAATCCCGTCGTGGTCACCGCGAGCGCGGACGCCGGCGGTTTGGGCCCTTCCAGCTCGACGGGAACGCCGGCCGCCTTGGCCGCCTTGAGACCGGTCTCCACCGTGTCGATGGCCGGCTCGTCCCGGTGCAGCTCGCGCAAGGCGGCGTCGATGTCGGAGACAGCCTGCCCACCGGGGGACCTGAACCGTGCGGCGATCAGCGCGCTGACGGCCGCGTTGCCGGCCCTGCGCTGCAGGGCCAGAACGGCGCGCGGACCGGTCGCCGCGCCTGGACGGTCACGCCCGGCCCGCCGCCTGCCATCGGTGAGGGCATCGCTGACCTCGGCCCTCGCAGGCTCGGCGCTGCGACGGGAGCCGCCCATCCGTCGACGGTGGCCGACACCCCGTCGTCGGGCTCCCGACGGCGGGGCAGTCGCGAGGGCAGGCCCGAGTGCCCGAACAGGCACTACCCACCCTCCGGCGTCGCCACGGTCGGCGTGCTGTCGCCGGACTCTTCCCGACCGGGCCTCCCGATCGGGCTGGTGAACGATGAGAAGCGTCGCCTACGGTGCGGTCAGCGTTCGAGGGGCGTGATGGGAGCCGGGACGTCCCGCGAGCGGGGCCGTGGCGCGCCGCGAGTCGGGGCTGCCCCCCGCACGGACGACCGGACACGATCCACGACGGGCGAACGCTACGTGCTGGGCGAGACGCCGCCGGCCGGCGATCCAGTGCTCGGCCTCACGTTCGCCGCGATCGGCGCGCAGGGGTGGACCTGTCGATGGCGCCGGCAACCTGCCACACCCACCGGGGGATCGGCGGCGCGGTCAGGCGGCGTCCGGCCCGGGAGCAGGAGGCTCAGCCCGCCGCGGGCTCCTCCTCTTCCTGCTCGCCGGCCTGCCGCTGCACGTCCGCGAAGCTTCCCTGAACGGGCTCCTCCTCGTCCTCGGAGGCGCCCTGCCGTTGAACCGGCGCGTCGGTGAAGCTGCCCTGGACCTCCTGCTGCTCGTCCTCCGCCTGACGCTGGACGGCGGGCCCGCCGCCGGCCGGCACGCCCGGCGACGCGGCCGGGAGCGGGGCCGCCATCACCCGTTCGGCGTTCGCCGCGGCCTCCCGCTCGAATCGGTCCGACGGATCGCTGACCTTGATGCCACCGACCGCCGGCGTCCCGTCGACCGGACCGTTGCGCTGTTGGACGACGTGGGTCAGTTCGTGCGCCAGCGTGATCTGGCCGGCGGACGAGTCGGGGTCGTAGCGGTCCCGCTGGAACACGATGTTCGATCCGACGGTGTACGCGTGGGCGTTCACCGCCACCGCCGAGTCATGGGCCCGGCCGTCGTCGTGCACCCGGACGTCGCCGAAGTCGTGGCCGAGCCGGGACTCCATCGACGCGCGCACCTGGGGCTCGAGCGGCCGGCCGGCGCCGGAGGAGACGACGTCGCGCACGGGCGAGCGCTCCTCCTCCGACAGGGCGGCGGTGACGCCGGCGTTGCCGGCCGACCGCTGCAACTGGGCCATGCCGCTGACGCCGACGGCTCTCCACCGGCCGGCCGCGGCGGCCCGGGCCGCGAGCACCCGCTCGGGGTCGTCGAGTCGAGCGGCCTTCGGACGCAGGGACTCGGGGGGATTCAGGTCATGGTCATGCGCCTGCATGAGGGTCCTCCTGCAGCTGCCGTCGCCCCAGCCTGGCACCCGCGGGTCGGCCGGCCAAGCCTCGGCGGCCGCCCCTGGAGGCTGCGCGCGCCGCCCGAAAGGGCAATCGGGCGGGACACGGCCGGGTCAGCGCGGGCTCCAGGCGGCGGCGGTGTCGCGGTCGCTGCCCGTCGTCACCCGGCGGGCGTCGCTGCCGTCGGCGTTCATCACCCACAGGTGGCCGCCGCGCTTGAACGCGATCCGGCTCGCGTCAGGCGACCAGGTCGGGTCCTGGTCACCGGCGGTGCTCGTCAGCCGGTGCAGCTGGTGGCCCGGTGCCAGGGCGACCGTCCAGATCCCGGTGGCCGTCCCACCGACCCTGGTGATCGCGACGAGGTCCCCGTCCGGCGAGACGGCGGCGTCGTTGTCCCTGATCGCCCCGCCCGGAGTGATCGGCTGCGGTGCCTTTGAGCCGTCCAGCGCCGCCTCGTAGATCGCGCCGCCGTCGCGGGTGTCCTGGTCGTTGCGCCAGTAGACGACGGACCTGCCGTCGGGGGTGAGGGCGGGGTCGCTGAGCGTGCCGCTGTCGATGTCGGGCTGGAGGACCTTGCCGTCTGCGGTCACCAGCTTGAGTGTCGTCTTCTTCGTCGCCGGGTCGACGCAGGGCAGCACGAGCTGCTGCCTGTCGCTGTCGAAGGCGGGCCGTGTGAGGTTCGCGCAGCCGGTCGGAGTCGTCCGGAACAGCGCGCGGTCGCCGGTACCGTCAGCCGCCACCACCCGCAGCTCCGCCCCCCCGGTCGGGGTGGAGTGCACGTAGATGACCGTCCTGCGGTCCGTGGACACGACCGGGAAGTTGTCCGAGGCCGGGCTGTCGGTCAGTTGCCTGAGCTCCTTGCCGGCGGCGGTGATGGTCCCGATGTCCCAGCTCCCGTGGCGCAGTCGTGGCCAGACGATGACGTCGTTGGCCAGCGGTTGCGCCGATCGCGGCAGGCTGACGACCGTCGTCGCCGGCGTCGAGGACGCCGAAGGCGTGGGCGTCGTCGAGCTCTGCGGGGGGGACGTCGTCGACGTGACGCTCGAGGCGGCACGGCCACCACTCGTGCGATCACCGTTGGCGAGCACGAGCGCCGCCCCGACGAGCACGACGAGGACGACGGCGGCGCCACCGGCCAGCCACGCGGTGCGCCCCGACGGGACCCGGCCGGCCAGGCCGCGCCATCCCGCGCCGGTCGCCGGCGGCCCGCCCCGACCGACGGGGGGAAGCCGGCCCGCGGCTCCGCCGGCCATCGTGTCGGGCAGCGGCGGCAACGTCGCCGTGGCGGCCGCGGCGGGCTCGCCACCGGTCGCCACGGCCGTCGCGAGCGACGCGGTGGTGGCGTGACGGAGGTCGTCCTCGCCGGATGCGGCGTCGGGTCCACCACCCGCTCCGGCGGCCGGGGCGGTTCCGGCGGCCGGGGCGGTTCCGGCGGTGGCCGCGGCCGCGGGTGCCGCCGCATCGGGTGAGGGGCCGACGGCGGCCGGCGTCCCCCGCATCGCCGCCCCCAGCGCGATGTCGTGCTTGGGATGGGTGTCCAGCGCCAGCGGCCTGCCGAAGGCGGCGGACAGCTGCTCGCTGACCAGCGGGATCCGGGAGGACCCACCGACCAGGACGATCGCGCTGAGGTCCTCCGGCTGCGTGCCGGCTGAGGACAGCACCCGGTGCATCGCCGAGACCGTCTCGGCGATGGCGGGGCGCAGCATGTCCTCGAACTCGCCACGGGTCACCCGGACCGAGGTGTTGACGCCCGGCAGCACCACCGGGATCACCGCCTCGGTGTCCGCCGACAGCCCCTCCTTCGCCTCCACGCAGTCCCGCCGCAGCCGGGCCAGGCCGACGATCGTGGCCTCGTCACGGTCGTCCAGCGTGTGCGCGGCGTCACCGAGCGAGGTCAGCACGTGATGGAACACGGCCGCGTCGAAGTCGATGCCGCCGAGGTGCTCGATCCCCTCCGGGCTGCCGAGCAACCGGAACCCCTCACCGTCGCGGGTGAGCACGGCGGCGTCGAACGTCCCACCGCCCAGGTCGTACACGGCGATCCGTTCGCCCTCGGCGACCCAGTTCCGGGAGGCGTAGGTGATCGCCGCCGCCTCCGGCTCGGTGCACGTGGCGACGTCACGGAGCCCGGCGAGGGCGATGGCCTGGTGGAGCAGGTCGTACTTGAACGGGCCCCAGGTGGCCGGATGCGTCACGGTGACGTGGCTGGGCGCTCCGCCCTGCCGTTCGGTGGCGACGCCGACCACCCACCCCAGCAGCCGAGCGGCCAGGGCCTGCGGCGAGTACGGCGCGCCGCCCACCACGAGCGGCACCGGGTCACCGATCCGGCGCTTGAACTCCCGCACCACCCGGGTCGGATCCACCGCCCCGCGGCGCTCGGCGGCCTCGCCCACGAGCACCTCGCCGTCCTCTTTGATGAACAGCACGGACGGCACCTGCAGGGCCCGGTTCCCGAGGGCGAGCATCTCGAGCCGGCCCTCGACGTTGACGGCGGCGGCGGTGTAGGTCGTTCCGAGGTCGACCCCCAGCCGGTAGGCCACGATCCACTCCCCTCGCGACTGACGTCAGCGGGTCCGGAGATTCTAGTCGTCGCCCGGCGGCCCACCCCGAGGTCACGCTCGGGCCGGTCCATCCGTTCACGACGTCCCGGCTCCACTCACCGCAACAGCGACAGGTACCTGCCGAACTCCCGCTCCAGCACCAGGCGACCCAGCTTGCGGTACTCCTGCTCGACGGCGGCGATCACATGGGTCATGCCGACCGACTCGTCCGCCGCCGCCGCCCGGTACGCGGCAGTGATCGCGGCCGATCGGATGTTGCCGCCGGTGAGCTCGAACGCCTTCGCGCAGAACGGCAGGTCGAGGTCGTCGCCGACCGGCAGCGGCGGGGCCAGGCAGCGCTCCCACAGCGCCAGTCGCAGCTCCTCCACGGGCGTGGGGAAGTCGATGATGCAGTCCAGCCGCCGGGTGAACGCC
>DATKNA010000205.1:0-12392 GCA_035541595.1 Kineosporiaceae bacterium
CGCCGGTCAGGCATACCGGGCCACCATTCGGGCGCGCTTCGCTCAACTGGCGGGACAGCGCGCGCAGATCCACAACGCGCTGTTGGGACTGCCGACGGAAGCAGTAGCGATCGACACGAACGACACAGAGCTGCTCGACCGGCTACCGCTTGGCTCGCTCAGCCTGGACCGCGTACCCGAGCCTCTGCAGCGCGCACTCTACGAGGCGTTCCGCCTGACGATCAGCTACAACCGGCCGACCAAGACCGCCACGATCACCGTCACGATCACCGCCGACACGCTGCCAGCCCTGACCAGCCGACCCACCCCCACCTCGAACCCGCCAGGCGAGGTCGAAGATGGGGCCGACGAGCTTTTTGCGGTTGTTCGTGGTGCCCCCGGCGGGACTCGAACCCGCGCTCGAGCGCTTTTAAGGCGCCTGCCTCTGCCGTTGGGCTACGGGGGCGACGCGACCAGCCTACGGTCAGCCCCTGATCGACCACGTGGCCCAGGCCTACCCTTCGACCATGCCGACCGACGCGGAGCTGGCCGTGCTCGACGGCGTCCACGACCTCGCCCGAGCCGGCACGCTGGCCGCGGACCTCGGGGAGCTCGTCCGGATCCCGAGCGTGACCGGCAGCGACGCCGAGGCCGACGCGCAGGCCTGGGTGGCGAGGAGGCTGGAGCGGCTCGAATTCGACGTGGACCACTGGCGGATGGATCTTGCGGACCTGACGGCCCGACCCGGCTTCCCCGGGATGGAGGCCCAGCGCCACGAGGCGTGGGGGGTGGCCGGAGTGACCTCGGACGCCGACGGCGACGGGCCCACCCTCGTGCTGCAGGGGCACGTCGACGTGGTGCCGCCGGGCGACCGCGACCGCTGGGCGGACGACCCGTTCGAGCCGCGGGTCGAGCTCCGCGAGGGCCGGGAGGTCATCGTCGGCCGTGGCGCCTGCGACATGAAGGCCGGGGTCGTCGCGGCCCTGGCCGCGGTCACCGCGCTCCGGTCGGCGGGGGTACGGATCATCGGGCGGGCGGCGGTGCACAGCGTGGTCGGCGAGGAGGACGGCGGCCTCGGCGCCTTCGGGACGCTCGCCCGCGGACACACCGGCGACGGCTGCGTGATCGCGGAGCCGTCGAGCGGCAGCATCATCTCGGCGACGGCCGGTGCCCTGACGTTCCGGCTCGAGGTGCCCGGACTCGCCGTCCATGGTTGCTGGCGCGCGGACGGGGTGAGCGCGGTGGAGGCGTTCGCGCCCGTCCAGGCGGCGCTGAGGGCCCTGGAACGGCGGCGCTGCGCCGACCCCGACCCGCTGATGGCCTCCAACCGGCTCGCCTACCCCCTGTCGGTCGGCACCGTGCGGGCCGGCGACTGGGCCAGCACGGTGCCCGACCTGCTCGTCGCCGAGGGCCGTTACGGGGTCAAGATCGGTGAGGACCCGGGCGCAGCCCGGGCCGCGTTCGAGGACGCCGTCGCCGATGCCTGCGCAGGGAACCCTTGGCTCCGGGACCACCCGGTCCGGGTGACGTGGTGGGGCGGGCAGTTCGCCAGCGGCCGGTTGCCGGAAGGCTCCCCGCTGCTGCCGATCGTGCAGCGGGCGTGGACCGATGCGACCCGTCGGCCACCGCCGGTGGCCCAAGGCGCTCCCTACGGCAGCGACCTGCGGCTCTACACGGCTGCCGGCATCCCGACCCTGCATCTGGGCCCGGGGGACGTGCGCCAGGCGCACACCGCCGGCGAGTTCGTGCCGCTCGGCGACGTGGAGCTGGTCGCCGGTGCGCTGGCGTTGACCGTGCTGCGCTTCTGCGGCGTGCGCTGATCCCACGGACCCACGGACCCACGGACCCGGCCGGCGCCGCCGAGGCGCTCTACACTGCCGGGGCCGGCTCCGGGGGTCGACGAGGACGTGAGCGGGTCGTGGCCGAGGGACATCAGCCGATGGCGCCAACCCCCGGGACGCCCGCCGCCGCGTACGCCTCGGCGAGGACGTCGTCGAGCATCCGCTCGGTGAGCTTGCCGGTGAACGTGTTCTGCTGGCTGACGTGGTAGGTCGCCAGAAGCGTCAGGGATGGGCCGCCCGGCCGGGGGAGGGCGACCGAGGCGCCGTGGGCGAAGCGCGGCCGCCGAGGTGCCGTCGCTCCCGCCGCCGGCGCCGCCGCCGGGGTCCAGCCGAGGCGCGCCGCTGCGGAGAGCATCGCCTCCCAGGCGAACGCCCCCAGCGCCAGCACGACGCGCAGGCTGGGCTCGAGCAGGGTCACCTCGCGATCGAACCAGGGCGCGCAGGCGTCCCGCTCGCGCGGCGTCGGCTTGTTGGCCGGCGGCGCGCACCGCACCGGCGCCGCCATCCTGGCACCGACGAGCCGCTGCCCGTCCGCGGCGTCCACGCTGTCCCGCCGGGTCGCCAGCCCCGCACGGTGGAGCGCGGCGAAGAGCCAGTCCCCGGAACGGTCGCCGGTGAAGATGCGGCCGGTGCGGTTACCGCCGTGCGCGGCCGGTGCGAGCCCGACGACGAGCAGCCAGGCCTGCTCGTCCCCCCACCCCGGCACCGGGCGCCCCCAGTACGGCTGCCCCGCGAAGGCGCGACGCTTCTCCACGGCCACCTGTTCGCGCCACCTCACCAGCCGGGGGCACGTCCGGCAGACCGCGACACAGGCATCGAGCTGGCCGAGATCCCGCGCCGCTCGGGCCAGCCGCCGGACGTCGTCCGGCTCGTGTGCGACCGGTGTGCCCGGAGACGAGGGATCACCGGGCCAGCCGGTTCCCGGGGGCACCGGTGAGGCGAAGAGCCTCCCGGTGGCCGGATGCGGCAGCTCGTCCGTCGGAGTCAGCCCAGATGTTCGTGCAGGAACCTGACCGTGCGCTCCCAGGCGAGAGCGGAGGCGTCGGGGTCGTACACCTCGGGCCGGTCGTCGTTGAAGAACGCGTGCCGGGTGCCGGGGTAGTCGTAGACGCGGGCCGTCCCGCCCGCCGCCTCGATTGCGGCGACGGCCGCGGTGATGCCGGGCGCGGCTGAGAGGCCGTCCTCCTCGTCGGCGTGGATCAGCGCGGACTTGCCGGCGTAGTTCTGCCAGTTGGGGCTCATCCGCTCCCACGGGAGCGCGGGGTAGAACCCGACCGTCGCCTGGATGTTCTCGGCGATCGTGGCGCTCCACAGTGCCAGCGCGCCGCCCATGCAGAAGCCGACGGCGCCGACGCCGGGCTCCGTCACCGTGTCGAGGCCGGACAGGTAGGCCGCGGCGCCGTCGACGTCCCGGGCGGCCTGGTCCATGGCCAGACCCATCACGAGGCGCATGGCCTCGTCCGGCTCGCGAGTGCTGGCGCCGTGGAAGAAGTCGGGCGCGAGCGTCGTGAAGCCCGCGTCGGCGAAGCGGTCCGTCAGGTTCATGATGTGGCCGACCAGGCCCCACCACTCCTGGACGAGGATCAGTCCAGGTCCGCCCTCCTCGGCCTCGGCGAGATAGCCGTCGGAGGTCCCACCGTTGCTCGCGAAGCTCACCATGGTTCCCACCCGGCACACCCTAGGGCTGTCCGACTGGGTCCGCCCCGGCGGGCGGCCCGAGTCAGCTGGCCGCGATGTACGCCCGGGCATACCCGGTGGCCGGATCCGACTCGGCCCCGCAGACCACGGCGAGGTCGCCGTTCCTCAGCCAGACGACGATCGTGCCCTTGCTCGACGACGAGGCCACGGCGACCCGCTGACGACCGAACCTCGTCATGGTCGCCGGCACGCCACCCCGGCTGATGCCGGCGGTGACCCGGGGAAGGACGACGGCGGCCACGGCGGGGTCCTGGGCGTACTGCGGCCGGACGGCGAAGAGGAACAGCAACCCGACAGGGGTGTCCCCCTTCCGCACGGACCGCACCGTCTGCGCCCCGAAGACGTCGGCGGCGCCCTTGACGCCGCTCAGCGGGTTGCCCACCGAGGCCGGCGCGCGGACCAGGGTGTAGCCGGGAACCGTCACCGGGGTCGGCGCCCTGACCTGCGCCGGGGAGGGACTCGGTGGCGGGGCGAGGGTCAGCGCCGGGGACAGCGGGGACGGGGTCGCGCCACCCGTCGGGCTCGGGCCGGCGGGCGAGGGTGTAGCGGCGTCCGCCGCGACGTTGGCCGTGGGGAGATCGGCCTCACGGGGAACGGAGCAGCCGGCGAGGGTGGAGACGGCGACGACGAACGCGACGACGAGGCCCGGGGCAGTGGTCACGAACGGTGGGCGGGCTCCCGGCCCGCGTCGCGCTCTCGTCGGTCCGCTCACGCGTCGCCACCGTAGCCGATGCCGGGACGCCCCGGGCAGGGCCCCCGCTCGCGCTTGGTCACCCTGCGACGAGCGACCAGGCGATCGCATCGAGGATGTCGTGCTCGCTGGTGATCACCTCCGTGACGCCGGTGTCCCGATGCACCCGTTCGAGGACGTCGGTCCAGACCAGCGCTCCGCCACCGATGACGTCGACCCGGCCGGCCTCGAGATAGGGCAGCCGAGCCCGCCCGGCGCGGCTGCGGCTGAGCAGATCGGCGCACGCGGAGCGCACGACGGCCAGGGGGAGGGCGGCTCCGTCCACGGCCCGGCTGTCGTAGGCGGGCAGGTGGAGGGCGTGCGCCGTGATCGTCGTGACGGTGCCGGCGACGCCGACCACGGTCCGGGCCCGGCTGAGCGGGAGCGCCGCGGCGACGTCGGCGAGCGCGGCCGCGACCTCTGCCCGGGCCCGCTCGATCTCTGCCGGCGTCGGCGGGTCGGAGCGCAGGTGCCGCTCGGTGAGGCGGACCGACCCGACATCCACGGACCGGGCCATGACCTCCGCATCCTCGTGGTCGCCGAGGACGACCTCGGTCGACCCGCCGCCGACGTCGACGACGAGGTATGGGCCGTGGTGGCCCTGCTCCCCCACGGCTCGGACGGCTCCCCGGAACGACAGCGCCGCCTCCGCCTCGCCGGTGACGACCTCGGGGTCGACGCCGAAGAGCGCTCGCATGCCGTCGACGAACGACGCCCGGTTGGCGGCGTCCCGCAGGGCGGAGGTGGCGACGATCCGGACCCGCTCCACCCCGTCCTCGGCCGCGAGGGCGGCGTACGAGCGGGCGACCCCGAGCGTGCGCTCCAGCGCCTCCGGGGCGATCCGCCCGGTCGCATCCACCCCCTGGCCGAGCCGGACGATCTCGGTCCGACGGTCGACGTCGACCAGCGTGCCGGCGTCCGGGTCGACGTCCGCCACCAGCAGGCGGAAGGAGTTCGTGCCGCAGTCGACGGCCGCGACCCGGGTCACGCCGGAGCCTCGCCTTCCCCGGCCTCGGGCCAGACGCACGGACCCGCCGTCCACCACGCCGGCAGGGCGGCCAGAGCCTCGTCGCCGAGCGGGTTCACCCCCCGCCCCGCGGCCAGCGTGTGGGCGACGAGCACGTGCAGGCACTTGACCCGGTCGGGCATCCCCCCGGCCGACACGCCGGCGATCTCCGGGACGTCGCCCAGCGCGGCCCGCCGGCGCAGGTAGTCCTCGTGAGCGGCCCGGTAGCCCGTGGCGAGCTCGGGGTCGCGCTGCAGGCGAACGGTCATCTCGCGCATGAGCCCGCAGGACTCCAGGGTGCCGACGGCGCTCACCGCCCGCGGGCAGGTCAGGTAGAAGGCGGTCGGGAAGGGCGTACCGTCGCCGAGGCGTGGCCGCGTCGCGACGACGTCCGGCAGCCCGCACGGACAGCGGTGCGCCACGGCGACCACCGCCCGAGGGGGGCGACCCAGCTGCGCCCCGACCGCCGCCAGGTCCGCGGGGCCGGGAGCGGTCACGGCGTGGACCGGGTCAGGGCGGGCGGTCTCGACGTCGGCGTGGGTCCGGAGCCGGGCTCTGCTGCCGGGACCGACGGCGGGGGGGCGGGCACAGCGGCTCCGAGGACGGACTGCCACACCGTGCCGTACCAAGGCTCGCCGTGGCGGGGTGGGACGGCGACACCCGCACTGCGGGGATCGGTGTCCGCCGAGGGCCCGGCCTGGCCGCCGAGGTTCACGTAGCCGACCTCGCCGGGCATGACGAGTCGCAGCCTGGCGCGGGCCTGCGCCTTGACGTACGCGGGGTCGTCCCAGCGATCCCGTTCGGTGGTGAGCGCGTCCACCTCCTGGCGCAGGCGGGCGATCTCCTGGCGGCCCTGGGCGAGTTGTGACCGCTGCGCCAGCCACGGCCGCACGTACGGAGCGATCAGCAGGGCGAGGACCACCAGCACACCCGACATCATGGTCACGGGGCGGATGACCGGAAGGCGGCGCCCACCGCGACCTGGCGCCGGGGCCGCGCGCGCGTGTGCGGCCCGGGCCGCACGCGGATCGGCGCCGCGGGGCGGTGCGGATCGGCCCACCGTCCGCACGGAGTGCGCGGCAGGACGGGTCTCCGGGCGGGCCGGGGGGCGGCCGGCCGTCGGCGACGGAGGTCGACCCATGGATCGGACGGAGCCCGCCCGGGACGGCGTCGCCCGCCCCGGTGGAGAGCCCGGTTGCGCCGAGCGGCCCGAACGGCCCGGAGGAACCGGTCGACGCGCAGCCATGTCGACACCCCTTCCGCGGTCGCTCGGGTCCGCGTGGTCTTGCCGGTCGCGTCGCCCTGGCGTGGCCGCTTCTGCCGTGGTCTTGCCTGGTCCCGCCCTGACCGTGCCGGTTCCCGTGCTCCGCCCGCGACCCAACAGCGAACCTCGGACACGCCTCGACCACGACGATGCCACGCCGTGCGGGGAACGGGACACGCGACGCGCCACAACCACCCCACGTGCTCCCGCTGTCCCGCATTGCCCACCCGTCACACCGCTGACGTTCCGTCCCCGCCGTGCTCCCGCTGTCCCGTGCTGGCCCCGCCGTGCTCCCGTTGTCGTGCGATGCACGCGTTGTGCCGCTCCGGGCAGCCACGAGAGCGGCACAACGCGTGTAACGCCGCACATCGGGTGCACGGTCAGGGCGACGAGCACGACGAGGCACCGAGGACATCGGGTGCACGGTCAGGGCGACGACCACGACGGGACCCCCCACGCGGCTGGACCGACCAGCACGACCACGGCGATGTGCTTGGTGAGCGTGAACCGGTGACGGGCGGTGCGTCGACGGTGGCCGGAGATCGCGTGCAGGGAGAGCTCAGCGGTGGCGCGGGAAGGCGGAGGCTCCGGCGTACACGGCCGCCTCGTCGAGCTCCTCCTCGATCCGCAGCAGCTGGTTGTACTTGGCCACGCGCTCGGAACGCGCCGGCGCCCCCGTCTTGATCTGCCCCGATCCGACGGCCACGGCGAGGTCCGCGATCGTCGTGTCCTCCGTCTCGCCGGACCGGTGACTCAACATCGTCCGGTAGCCATTCCGGTGGGCGAGGTCGACGGCGTCGAGCGTCTCCGACAGCGTTCCGATCTGGTTCACCTTGACGAGCAGGGAGTTCGCCGCTCCCTCGTCGATGCCGCGCTGCAGCCGCTGCAGGTTGGTGACGAACAGGTCGTCACCGACGATCTGCACACGGGCGCCCAGCGCCGCGGTGATCGCCGTCCAGCCCTCCCAGTCTTCCTCGCTCAACGGGTCCTCGAGAGAGACCAGTGGGAAGGCGTCGACGATCCCCCGGTAGTACTCGATCATCTGCTCGCTGCTGCGCCGAGTGCCCTCGAAGGTGTACCGGCCGTCGTCGAAGAACTCGGTGGCCGCGACGTCCACGGCCAGGGCGATGTCCGAGCCGAGCACGAACCCGGCCTGCTCGACCGCTGTCGCGACCAGCTCGAGCGCGTCCCGGTTCGTCGGCAGACTCGGTGCGAACCCGCCCTCGTCGCCGAGCCCGGTCGCCAAGCCCTTGCCCTTGAGCACGGACTTCAGCGCGTGGTACGTCTCGGCCCCCCAGCGCAGCGCCTCCCCGAAGGTCGGCGCGCCGATCGGGCCGATCATGAATTCCTGGATGTCGACCCCGCCGTCGGCGTGCGCGCCGCCGTTGAGGATGTTGAACATCGGCACGGGCAGGACGTGCGCGTTCGGGCCGCCGACGTACCTGAACAGCGGCAGGCCCGCCGAGTCCGCGGCGGCCTTGGCGACGGCGAGGGACACGCCGAGGATCGCGTTGGCGCCGAGCGCGCCCTTGTTGTCGGTGCCGTCGAGGTCGAGCAGCGCCTGGTCGACCAGGCGCTGCTCGGTCGCCTCGTATCCCACCAGCGCGGGCCCGATCTGCTCGACGACGGCTGCCACGGCCTGCTGCACGCCCTTGCCGCCGTAGCGGCTCGTGTCGCCGTCCCGCCGTTCGACGGCCTCGAAGGCCCCGGTCGACGCGCCCGACGGCACCGCCGCCCGGGCCGTGGTTCCGTCGTCGAGAAGCACCTCGACCTCGACGGTGGGATTGCCACGCGAGTCCAGGATCTCGCGGGCGCCGACGTCCTCGATGGTTGCCACGTGTCCACCCTAGCGCCCCACCCCGGGCCTCACTTGTGTGCGCTCGTCGGGGCTGCTTCGCCCGAAATGACCCCGATGAGCGCACACAAGACGGGTGGACGGTGAGGCGGCGATCAGGTGAGATCGAGCAGGCGGCGCAGGTGGCGGGGCGGCGGCGCGGCGTGGGCGAGCACGGCGTCGTGCACCTGCCGCTCCCGCGCGCCCGGGCTGGCGGCCGTCAGCTGCGTGACGATGTCGCGCACCTCGTGGTAGCCCACGTAATAGGTCGACAGCTGCGCCGACGTCAGCAGGGCGCGCCGCCACGTGCCGGCGGCCTCACCCTGCTCCTGGTGCCCCCGCTCGATCATGAGGCGCATGGCCTCGTCCTGCGTCATGCCATGGGCGTGCACCCGGACGTCGAGCACGGCGTTGATCGTCGAGCGCAGCAGCAGCTTGAGCCGCTGCATCCGCAGCGCGGCGTCGGCGGCGCCGAGGTCGGACCCGCCGGGGCCGAGCCCGGCGGCGGCGACCAGCTCCTCGGCGTACACGGCCCACCCCTCCACGAAGGGTCCGCTCCGGAACGCCGACCGCACCCGCGTGCCGCCCCGGTGCCGGGCCGCGTGCGCCAGCTGCAGCACGTGACCAGGCACCCCCTCGTGCGCGCTCAGATCGCGCACCATGTGGCCGTTGTACTCCCGGTAGAAGGACCGCACGCTCTCCGCCGGCCAGCCGGGCGGCGTCGGCGCGACGGCGAACAAGGTCGGGGCCGGGTTGCCGTCGGGCCCGGGCGGTTCGAGGGGGCCGGGCGGGTCGCAGTACGCGACGGCCACCCCACGGCGGGACGCCGGCATGACGACGATCTCGACCGGGTCGTCGGGCACTGTCACGAGGTCCAGCTCGCGGACCCGCGACGTCACGTGTTCGAGCGCCTCCCGGCACAGCGGGAGGATCGTCGCGTCCGTCACCGGCGCCTGGGCCGCGATCAGATCCAGCACCTCCCGGACCTGCCCGGGACGAGGTGGCGCTCCGGCGATGTCGGCCGCCAGCTCGGCGATCTCCTCCTCGACCGCCTGCAGGTCGCTCTCGGCCCGGGTGAGCAGCGCGTCCGGGCTGGTCTCGGTGTCCAGGGTGTACCAGAGCTTGGCCGCGAACCGCTGCTCGCCGAGCCGGGGGTCGGCGTCGCTGTCGGGCAGGCTCGACTCGAGCCACCGGGCGAACCGTTCGAGCGCGTCCCCGGCGGCGGGGCGGACGGCGTCCACCTGCGAGCGAGCGGCTGGAGCGCGGTGAAGCAGTGCCTCCAGGTCGTCGCCGAGCAGGTCCAGGACGCCGCGTGCCTGGCCGATCGCGGTCTCGACGTGCACCCGGGACATCGCGTGCAGCTGGGCGCGGGCGATGTCCAGCCGGTGCGGGATGGCGGCCAGCCGGGCGGCCACCGCGGCCACGCGCGCGGCCGGCTCACCCGTGCCCCTGACCAGCAGCGGATAGAGCGCCTCGCCGGGCAGGTGGACGAGCGGGTCGTGCTCGTGCTCACGCAGCTCCTCCAGCCGCCACAGGTCGGCCGCGACGGCCGTCCGCAGGATCTCGAGGTCGACCCGGTCGGCGACGTCGAGGCCCTCGTCGTCGACGGCGTCCAAGGCCTGCAGCGCGTCCCGCAGGACGTCGACACGCTCGGCGACGCCCGCGGCCGAGAGGTCGTCGAGCCGGTCGTCGAAGCGGTGGTCGCCGAGCGCGGTCGCGGTCTCGGGCGCGGTCTCGAGCAGGCCGTCGACGACGCGCTCGGCGACCTGCCTGAAGCGGTGCGTGACAGCGGACGCACCGCCGGCCCGTTCGGGGTCCTCCATGGCTCCCCATGCTGCCCCATGCGGCGCGTCAAGAGGTGCCGCAAGAGGTGCGGCAACAGGTGCGGCAAGAGGTCAGGCGCAGGACAGACGCGTCAGGGCCGCCCGCAGGGCCGCCTCCGGATCGCGGTCGCCATCCCGGGCCCGCTCGACCACGGCGAGCAACTCGGCGGCGAGTTCGTCGCCGGCGGCGGCGTCCGCCAGGGCCTGCCGGTCGACGCTGCCGCCGGACGCTCGGGCGAGCCGGGCGAGCATCTTCGCGGCGCGGGCGAGCGCGGGCAGGGTGGGTGGGATGCCGTCGTAGAGCCCGGTCCGGCGCTTCTCCGCCGCCTTCAGCTCCTCCCAGTTATCGGCGACCTGCTGCGCATCCGTGGCGGAGCCGCCGGCGAAGACGTGTGGGTGCCTGCGCACCAGCTTGCCGACGATGCCGGCGGCGACCTCGTCGATACCGAACGGCGCCTGCTCGCCCTCCTGCGCGATCCGGGCGTGGAAGACGACCTGGAGGAGCAGGTCGCCGAGTTCCTCGCGCAGATGGTCGCGGTCACCGGTCTCGACCGCCTCCATCACCTCGTGGCTCTCCTCGAGCAGGTACGGCAGCAGCGAGGCGTGGGTCTGGCGGGCGTCCCAGGGGCAGCCGCCGGGCGAGCGGAGCCGATCCATGACGGCGACCAGGTCGAGCAGCCTGGCCCCCGGCACGTCGTGCGAGCCGGTGAGCAGCTCGACCTCCGGTGGCGCGCCGGCGATCGCCCGATGGGAGAGCAGCTCGGCGAGGGCGTCGGTCAGCCCCGGGTCGCCGTCCGGCGATCCGAACCAGACCGCGGTGCGGCCGGGGCCGGCGGCGTCCAGGAGCGTGCGGGCCCTCGCCCCCGGCAGCGTCTCCGCGGTGACGCCGGGCCGGACGCCGGCCTCGGCGAGCGCCTCCCACCAGTCCTCGTCGACGTCCGCGGCGAGCACCGCATCTGCCCCCCGCAACGCCTGCCAGGCCGGCCAGGTGAGCTGGCCGGGGGCGACCCGGGGGCTCACGACCAGCAGGACGACGCGCCCGTCGGGGGCGCCGATCCCGCGCTCGGACGGCTCCGGCGCCGCGGACACGGTGGGCTAGCCCGGTGACGGGCTCGGCTGCGGCTGCCCGGAGGCGCCGGGCGACGGGCTCGGCGAGAGCCAGCTCTCGGTGATGGGCACGATCGCCCGTTGGCTCGGGTCGAACCGGCCGTAGCGCGGGTTGACCTTCGGCGATGCGGCCTCCACCTGCTGCAGCACCTGCGCGACCGCCGCCTGTCCGTTCTGGGTCTGGCTCAGCGCACTCAACGCCAGGTTGGATCGCATCACATCGACGGTAGCCTGCGCGGGATCATCGATGGACCCCTGGAGCGCCGTGCGCGCATCGGAATCCGAGACGCCGACGCCGGCCTTGCTCGCGGCGTCGACCGCGTAGGGCTCGGCGAGCAGCAGCAGGAGCACCTGCTCCTGCGTCACCTGCTCCGCGCCCTGCAGGCTCCGGATCTGCTCGGTCGAGGTCTGGACGTCCTCGACGGTGATCCGGTGGTCATCGATCACCGCGGCCGCGCCCGCCTGCCGGGGGCCGCAGGCCGCGAGGATCGGTGTCAGCGAGAGCCCGGCGGCCAGCGCGAGGACGGCGACACGACCACGGGCGCGGTTGCCTGCGGCTAGGCTCCGTCGGCTCACGGGATGCTCCTCCTCGACGCCCTCCGCCGGCGTGCGGACGACCGGCCCGATGCTAGCGGGCTGTGCCGGCGGCCACCGCGGCGGCCACAGGCACCGAGCCGCCCAGGACGGATTCGACGACCTCCTCGGCCCAGCGGAGCACCTCGCGGTCGCGCAGCGGGGTCCCACCGACCCGGGCGGTCGTCGGCCGGGGCACGAGCATGGTGCGGACGGCGGGCTTCACGATCGACCCGGGGTACAGCCGCTTGAGCCGCAGCTGGGCCGAGTCCGGCAGGTCGACCGGGCCGAAGCGGACCTGGTTGCCCTGCTGCGTGATCTCGGTGAGGCCGGCCCGCCGGGCCTTGATCCGCAGCCGGGCGACGGCAAGGAGGTTCTCCACCGGGTCGGGGACCGCGCCGTAACGGTCCTCGAGTTCCTCCCGGATCGCCTGGATCCCCTCCTCGGCCGTGACCTCGGCGATCTTGCGATACGCCTCGAGGCGGAGCCGCTCCCCGGGCACGTAGTCGTGCGGCAGGTGCGCGTCGACCGGCAGCT
>DATKNA010000206.1:0-7835 GCA_035541595.1 Kineosporiaceae bacterium
CGACGAAACCGCGCTGAGCGTCGGCGAGGTCCCGCTCGTCGTCGAAGGGGAACAGCGGGTCGTGCGGCATCGGACCCTCCTCATGTCTGCGACCTCGGCCGACCCGAGTCTGCTCCTGGGCTGCGCCCGGCGCGCAGGCACCCGAGGACGTTGGCCATCGCCGGCGATCATGGGCTCGTCGCGGGGGCCCTGCCCCTCGTGCGTGGAGCGGGTGACGGGAATCGAACCCGCACTGTCAGCTTGGGAAGCTGATGTTCTGCCATTGAACTACACCCGCGCGCGCCCGCTCGGCACGGGCCCGCACACCATACCAAGGCTCGACGCCGCCCCGCGCCGGCGTCACCTCACGATGATCATCGTCGCGTCCGTCACACAGACCCGTGGCGCATGGCGCCTGCTGCGGAGGTAGCCTCCGCCGCAGGCGGGCGCCGAGGGCGACGTCCGAGGTCGCGGCGTGGTCGAGCGAGGAGGCGCGATGGGCGGGCTGCAGGTCGAGATCGAGCCGGGCGAGGTCGGGCTGGACGAGCAGCGCCTCGCCCGCCTCGGGGACTACCTCGACGGGCTGGTCACCGCCGGCCGGATCCCGGGCTGGCTCGCGGTCGTCGCGCGCGGCGGCGAGATCGCCTACCTCGGCAGGGGTGGCCACCGGCACGTCGAACACCGCCTGCCCGTCGAGGCCGACACGCTCTTCCGGATCTATTCGATGACGAAGCCGGTCACGAGCGTGGCCGCGATGATGCTCTACGAGGAGGGCGCCTTCGAGCTCACCACCCCTGTGAGCGAGTTCATCCCGTCCTTCACCGACCCGCGGGTCTACGCCGCGGGCTCGGACCTCGCGCCGGTCACCGTTCCGGCGCGGGAGCCGATCCGCATCTGGCACCTGCTCACGCACACCTCCGGCCTCACCTACGGCTTCCACCGGGTCCACCCCGTCGACGCCATGCTCCGGCAGGCGGGCTACGAGTGGGACTTCCCGGCCGGCGTCACCCTCGAGCAGGCCGTCGACCGGTGGGCCACGCTTCCGCTGCTCTTCGAGCCCGGCACCGAGTGGAACTACTCCCTCTCGACCGACGTCCTCGGCCGCGTGGTCGAGGTCGCCGCGGGCACCACCCTCGACCGGTTCTTCGCCGAGCGGATCTTCACCCCCCTCGGCATGACGGACACCTCGTTCGGCCTCGCGGGTCCCGACTCCCCGGACGCCGGCCGCCTCGCCCGGCTCTACGCCGTGACGCCGAACAAGCGACTGGCGCCCTACGACGTCCTCGGCGACGCCGGCACCCGGCCGGCGACGGCCTTCGCCGGCGGGGGCGGACTGCTGTCCACCGCCGCCGACTATCACCGGTTCCTGCAGATGCTGCGCGGCGGAGGCCGGCTCGACGACGTCCGGATCCTCGGTCCACGGACGGTGGCGGCCATGACCCGCAACCACCTCCCGGGCAACACCGACCTGGCGACGTTCGGACGGCCCCTGTTCGCCGAGACGCCCTTCACCGGCGTCGGGTTCGGCCTCGGGTTCGGCGTGGTCGTCGACCCGGTCCGCACCGGGACGATCTCGTCCGTGGGTGACTACTCGTGGGGCGGCGCGGCGAGCACCTTCTTCTGGGTCGACCCGGTGGAGGACGTCACCTGCGTGTTCATGACGCAGGCGGTGCCGTCGAGTGCCCTGCCGATCCGCGGGGTGCTGCGCCAGCTGGTCACCCAGGCGATCGTCACCTAGCGGAGCCGCGCGGCGGGTGGCCCGGACGCGACGCAGGGCCTCGCGGCGGCCGGCGCGTCACCGGCTACCGTGGGCGGGTGCTGCTCTCCGACCGCGACATCCGGGCCGAGATCGACGGCGGCCGCGTCGTCCTGGAGCCCTACGACAAGGAGATGGTGCAGCCCTCGAGCGTCGACGTCCGGATCGACCGCTACTTCCGGCTCTTCGACAACCACAAGTACGCGGTCATCGACCCCGCCCGGGAGCAGCCCGAGCTGACCCGGCTCGTCGAGGTAGAGCCGGCCGAGCCGTTCGTCCTGCACCCCGGCGAATTCGTCCTCGCGTCGACGTACGAGCTGGTGACGCTGCCGGACGACATCGCGGCCCGGCTGGAGGGCAAGTCGAGCCTCGGCCGGCTCGGTCTGCTCACGCACTCCACGGCCGGCTTCATCGACCCCGGGTTCTCCGGCCACGTCACGCTGGAGCTCAGCAACGTCGCGACCCTGCCGATCAAGCTGTGGCCGGGCATGAAGATCGGGCAGCTGTGCTTCTTCCGGCTGTCCAGCCCCGCGGACGAGCCCTACGGCACGGTCGCCGGGTCGCGGTACCAGGGCCAGCGCGGGCCGACGGCCAGTCGCTCGCACGTCAACTTCCACCGGACGCTGGTCTGATGGCCATCATCCGCAAGCGAGGCATGACCGGCATGACCGGCGTCCTCGACGTCACCTCGCCCCGGATGCTGCGCGACGCCCATCTGCTGCTCGTGCCCAGCACGGTCACCGTCCAGGACGTCGGCGCGCTCGTGAAGGCCCGGGTGCCCGGCAGCGACATGGGGACCAGCGGCGTCGCTCGGCTCGGCCGGCACAGCCGCCTCCTCGGGCCCTTCGAGCTGAGCATGGAGGACGCGGTCGATGCCGACGTCCCGATGCCCTGGACCGTCGCCTACGCGTTCCAGGCGCCGATCGAGCGGGAGGACCCGCCGCCGGCCGGCGTCGACGACCGGGACGGGTTTGCCCAGGCGTTCCCCGACGGCCTGCCGTGGCGGGAGGAGGGCCGCGGTCTGCACCTGCTCGTCGCGCTCGCCCGCCGGCTGGCCGGCGCCGTCCGGGTGACCGGCGGCCGGATGATCACGCCGGATCCGGACCGGGCGGTGGACGTCGTCGTCTACAGCCCGTACTGGATCGAGCCGGACGTCCTGCTGAAGGTCGTCGGCCGGGCCCTGCCGACGGCGCGGCTCGCGGTGGAGGGCGAGGAGTGGGAGGGCCCGCCGCCGGAGGTGTACTCCGGGGCCGTGATCCGCCAGCACCTTCCGGCCGACGCGCTCGACACCGCCGAGCTGTTCGGGCTCCAGGCACTCGCCGACGACCACGACCTGGCGCGTCTGCGCCACGAGGACGTCATCGACGGCTTCGCGCTCGTCGGCGAGGTCGGCCCGTACGGCCAGGACGGCGCCGTCGAGGTCCTGGTGCACGTCGCCGACCCCGACGAGCCGGCGGTCACCGACCAGGACTGGGCCGCGCAGCCCTTCGTCGGCTACGAGGTGCGATGGTCGTGCCCGGAGCCCGACGCGCGGGAGCACCGGACGCCGACCGAGGCCTACCTCCAGGCCCGCGAGCGGGTGCGGCCGGTCGTCTCGTCCGTGGCTCGGGTGGTGGTCGAGGCGGCCGCCGGCGTGGTCACCGACGAGGACGGGTTCTTGGTCGACCGTTACTCCCTGTGAGGCCGGCCCGGTGACACCGGGCGCGACGATGGGCGGACTCAAGTCGGCACCACGGGGGCCGATGCATACCTCGTCCGGCAGGTGGACGAGGAGGTCCTGTGGAGGCGATCGACGAGATCGTTGCCGAGTTCCTCGTCGAGAGCCACGAAAGCCTCGACCAGCTCGACCGTGATCTTCTCGCCCTGGAGCAGAACCCGGGCTCACGCGACCTGCTGGCGGGCGTCTTCCGGACCATCCACACGATCAAGGGGACCAGCGGCTTCCTGGCCTTCCATCGCCTCGAGGAGCTCAGCCACGTCGGCGAGAACCTGCTCAGCCGGCTCAGGGATGGCGGGATCGCCCTCACCGAACCCCGTTCCACCGCCCTGCTCGAGATGGTCGACGCGATCCGCGGCCTGCTCGCCGACATCGAGCACACCGGCGGCGAGGGGGAGGACGTCGACCACGCCGACCTCATCGCCCGGTTGTCCGCCCTGCTCGAGGACGGCCCCGACGGCGCGCCCATCGGACAGGTGCTGGTCGAGGCCGGCGACACCACACAGGAGGCCGTGGAGCTGGCGCGGATGGAGCAACGCCTCGGCGACCAGCGCCTCATCGGCGCCATCCTCGTCGGGCACGGCGCCACCACACCTGCCGCCGTCGACGACGCCCTCGACACCCAGGCGGGTCTGCCCCGCTCTGTCGTCGACAGCTCGGTCCGGGTCGACGTCGACCTGCTCGACTCCCTGATGCGGCTGGTCGGCGAGCTCGTCCTGGCCCGCAACCAGCTCGTCTCCCGCCTCGGGCACGGCCAGGACGGCAGCGCGGACTCCTCGCTCGCGCGGAGCGCCCAGCGGCTCAGCCTGGTCACCAGCGAGCTGCAGGAACAGGTCATGAAGACCCGCATGCAGCCGGTGGACACGGTGTGGAGCAAGATGCCCCGCGTCGTTCGCGACCTGGCCCGCACCTGCGGCCGCCAGGTGCGGCTCGAGATGGAGGGACGCGAGACCGAGCTCGACCGCTCGGTGCTCGAGGCCATCAAGGACCCGCTGACCCACCTGGTCCGGAACGCGGTCGACCACGGCATCGAGGGCCCCGAGGACCGGGTGCGCGCCGGCAAGGCCGCCGAGGGCGTGGTGACCCTGCGGGCCTACCACGAGGCCGGCCAGGTACACCTCGAGATCAGCGAGGACGGCGCCGGCATCGATCCACACAGGATCGCCGCGAAGGCGCTGGAGCGGGGCCTGGTCTCGAGGGCGCAGCTCGCGACCATGAGCACGCGGGAGATCCTCGACCTGATCTTCCTGCCCGGCTTCTCGACGGCCGAGGAGGTCACCACCGTCTCCGGCCGCGGTGTCGGCATGGACGTCGTCAGGACCCGCATCGAAGCCATCGGCGGGTCGGTCGACGTGACCAGCACCGTCGGCGAGGGCTCCACGTTCCGGCTGACGATCCCGCTGACGCTGGCGATCATCCCCGCGCTGACCATCGGCTCGGCCGGCCGGCGCTACGCCGTGCCGCAGGTCTCTGTGCTGGAGCTCGTGCGCCTGTCCGGCGAGCACGCCCGCGGCGGCGTCGAGCTCATCTCCGGGGCCCCCGTCTACCGGCTGCGCGACGTGCTGCTACCCCTGGTCCGCCTCGACGAGCAGCTCGGCCTGGTGCCGGCCGGCGCAGGCGACGGGCGCGGCGGCTTCATCGTCGTCCTGCAGGCCGAGCAGCAGCGGTTCGGGCTCGTCGTGGACGACGTCCTCGACACCCAGGAGATCGTCGTCAAGCCGCTCGGCCGGCACCTCAAGGGCATCCCGGTGTACGCCGGCGCGACGATCCTGGGCGACGGCTCCGTCGTGCTCATCCTCGACGCCGCGACGCTCGGCAGACGTGCCAACGTGGTGACGGCCGCGGCACGCGTGCCCACCGTGGAGGCCGCAGCGGCCGACGAGGGCGTGGAACCCGTGCTCGTCGTCGAGATCGGCGGCGGACGCCGGGCGGCGTTCCCGCTGGCGACGGTCACCCGGCTCGAGGAGGTCCCGGCAGCCTCGATCGAGCGCGTCGGGGACCGCGAGGTCGTCCAGTACCGAGGGCACATCATGCCGCTCGTCAGGATCTCGACGCTGCTCGGCGTTCAGGGCGAACCCGGCGGCGACGGCGAAGGGGTGCAGCTCGTCGTCCACAGCCGCGGCGAGCGCAGCGTCGGCTTCGTCGTCGAGCGGATCGTCGACATCGCCACCGAGCGGGCCGGGACCCGCAGTGACCTCGACGGCCAGGCCCTGGTGGGCAGCGTCGTCGTCGGTGACCGGGTCGTCGAGCTCCTCGACATGGACAGCGCCATCCTCGCGGCCGATCCGCAGTTCTCCGCGGACGGCCACGGGCAGGGCGGCGGCGCGCCGTCGCCGGCCTCGGGGGCGCGGGCATGAGGCAGCTGTCCACGTTCACCGTCGGCACCCATCTGTTCGGGGTCGAGGTCTCCCTGGTCCAGGAGGTCGTGCGACTCCACCAGATGACACCGGTGCCGTTGGCCCCGCCTGCCATCGCCGGCCTGATCAACCTCCGCGGCGACGTGCTCACCGCCGTCGACCTGCGCGCCCGGCTCGGCCTGCCCGCCCCCGAGCCCGTCCCGGCGGCCGGGTCCGGCATGCGCGAGCCCGTCAACGTCGTCGTCCGGCTGGACGGCGAGCCGGTGAGCCTGCTCGTCGACGAGATCGGCGGCGTGCTCGACGTCTCCCAGGTGCCGTTCGAGCAGACTCCGAGCACGGTCGACGAGCGCGTCCGCGGCCTCCTGCTCGGCGCCTACGCGCTGCCCGACCGGCTCCTGCTCGCCCTCAACGCCCGCCGCGTCCTCGACGTGGGTATGGGCGACGCCCTGGCGACCGGCCGAGAGCCCGCCCGTGGCTGACGCCCCCGTCCCTCCCCGGGAGTCCGGTATGCAGGCCCTGGTCGTCGACGACTCGCGCGCGATGCGCGCGATCCTGACCCGGCTGATGACCGGCCTCGGTTTCGAGGTGTCCCAGGCGGGCGACGGCGCGCAGGCCCTCGCGGTGCTGGCCGCCGGTCTGCGCCCGGACGTCGTGCTCGTCGACTGGAACATGCCGGTGATGGACGGCCTGACGTTCGTCAGGACCGTCCGGTCCCGGCAGGAGCTGCGGGACATCCCGCTCATGATGGTGACCACCGAGAGCGAGCAGGGGCAGATCGTCCGGGCGCTCGCCGCCGGCGCCCACGAATACGTGATCAAACCGTTCAGCGACGAGGTCATCGCCGGGAAGCTGGCGCTCCTCGGACTGGTGTCGTCATGACGGCCGGGGTGAGGCCCGGTCTGCCGCCCGGCAGGACGCCCGCCGCGAGGCGCATCCGCGTGCTGGTCGTGGACGACTCCGTGGTCGTCCGCCGGCTCGTCGTCGACGCGCTGAGGGACGACCCGCAGATCGAGGTCGTCGGCACGGCGGCCGACGGCCGGGCAGCCCTCGCGAAGATCGCCGAGCTCCGGCCCGACGCCGTGACGATGGACGTCGAGATGCCCGGGATGAACGGCATCGAGGCGGTCCGGGAGTTGCGCCGTACCCAGCAGTGGCTGCCGGTCGTCATGTTCTCCACCCTCACCGAACGCGGGGCCACCGCCACGCTCGACGCGCTCTCGGCGGGCGCCAGCGACTACGTCACGAAGCCGTCGAACCTGGCCAGCATCCTGGACAGCCGGCGGAGCGTGCGCGACCAGCTCGTCCCCAAGCTCAGGGCACTCACCGCCGCCCGGGGCCTCGGCGGAGCCCTGCCCCCCGCGCCCCCGGCGCCGGTGGCCGGCCGGCTCCCGGCGCCGGCACCCGGGGGGTCATCGCCGGCGGCCGTCGCGGTGAGGCCGTCACCGAGACGGCGTAGCCGCACCGGCTTTGCCGTGCTCGCCATCGGCTGCTCCACCGGTGGTCCGGACGCCCTCGCGGCCGTCCTGCCGGCGCTGCCCGCCGACCTGCCGGTGCCGGTCGTCGTCGTCCAGCACATGCCGCCGGTGTTCACCCGGCTGCTCGCCGACCGCCTCGACGGGCAGTGCAAGGTCGGCATCGCCGAGGCCGCCCACGGCGAGCCCCTCGAGCCCGGCCGGGTCCTCATCGCGCCCGGCGGCCACCACCTCGTGGTCCGCCGGCGCGGCACCACCGTCGTGGCGGAGCTGACCGAGGACCCGCCGGAGAACTTCTGTCGCCCCGCCGTCGACGTCCTCTTCCGGTCGGTGTCCGTCGTGTACGGCGAGCGCGTGCTCGCGGCGGTGCTCACCGGCATGGGACGCGACGGCGAGCGCGGCGCGACGGCCGTCCGAGCCGCCGGCGGACAGGTCTACGCCCAGGACGAGGCCACGAGCGTGGTGTGGGGGATGCCCGGCGCCGTCGCCGCGGCCGGCCAGGCGGACCGGATCCTCCCGCTGCCGCAGATCGGGCCGCACCTCTTAGCCGCCCT
>DATKNA010000207.1:0-6455 GCA_035541595.1 Kineosporiaceae bacterium
ATCCGCAGGAGCTCTTCACCGAGGACGGCCGACCGGTGGACCTCGTGCGCTCGCTGGCCCCCACGGGCCAGCGGCGGATGAGCGACAACCTGCACACCAACGGCGGCAAGCTGCTCAAGGACCTGCGGATGCCGGACTTCCGCGACTACGCGGTCCCGGTCGAGCATCCGGGGACGGGGGCCGTCGAGGGGACGAGGGTCCTCGGCACGTTCCTGCGGGACGTCATGCGGGAGAACGCCGAGCACCGCAACTTCCGCGTCTTCGCGCCCGACGAGAACAACTCCAACCGTCTCCAGGACGTCCTGCAGGTGACATCCCGCACGTGGGAGGCGACGACGACCGACGACGACGACCACCTCGGCGTCGACGGCCGGGTCATGGAGATCCTTTCCGAACACACCCTGGAGGGTTGGCTGGAGGGCTACCTGCTGACCGGCCGGCACGGGTTCTTCAGTTGCTACGAGGCGTTCATCCACATCGTCGACTCGATGTTCAGCCAGCACGCCAAGTGGCTGAAGGTGACGAAGGACCTGCCGTGGCGCCGTCCGCTCGCGTCACTGAACTACCTGCTGACGTCTCTGGTGTGGCGGCAGGACCACAACGGCTTCAGCCACCAGGACCCTGGATTCATCGACCACGTCGTCAACAAGAAGGCCGAGGTCATCCGCGTCTACCTGCCGCCGGACGCGAACACCCTGCTGTCGGTCGCGGACCACTGCCTGCGGAGCAAGAACTACGTCAACGTGATCGTCGGCGGCAAGCAGCCGGCGCTGCAGTACCTCACGATGGACGAGGCCGTCGTGCACTGCACGAAGGGCATCGGGATCTGGGAGTGGGCGAGCACGGACGCCGGCGAGGAGCCGGACATCGTCTTCGGGTGCGCAGGTGACGTCCCCACGATGGAGGCGCTCGCCGCCGTCGACATCCTGCTCGGGTTCTTCCCCGAACTGAAGATCCGCTTCGTCAACGTCGTGGACCTCATGCGCCTGCAGGACGAGCGGGAGCACCCCCACGGGCTCGTGGGGACGGAGTTCGACTCCCTGTTCACCCGGGACAAGCCGATCATCTTCAACTACCACGGCTACCCCTGGCTGATCCACCGCCTCACCTACCGGCGCACCAACCACGACAACCTGCACGTGCGGGGGTACAAGGAGGAAGGGACGACGACGACGCCGTTCGACATGTGCGTGCGGAACGAGATCGACCGGTACCACCTCGCGATCGACGCCATCGACCGGCTGCCCCAGCTCGGTGACCGCGCCGCGCACCACCGTCAGCACCTGCAGGACCAGCTCATCCGGCACCGGCAGTACATCTGGGAGCGCGGGGAGGACCTGCCCGAGGTCCGCGACTGGCACTGGACGCGCTGAGGGCCCCGGCATCACCGGACGTCACCAGCGAAGATCCGCTCCACTCTGGGTCGTCACGGTGCAAGGCTGCATGCTCACGTCGTCGCGATACGCGCCCTATCCACCCTTGCCCGCCCAGCCCACAGTTCAGGGGCCCGATAACTGTCGGTAACGTGCATAAGCGACGAATCGCCCGCATCTCGGCGTCCACGGTCCGACCGGATCCGACCCGAAGCCCAGGCGGGGCTCCGCATGCGGGGCTCGGCGAGGAGGACTCGGGGCTCGTCGGGGCCGGAGGCTCGTGCGGGGCTCGAGTGACCAGCGACTACTTGATCGACACGGATTGCATGATCAGCGCGGAATGCATGATCACGGCGCGGTGGGGGGCGGGGGCTAGCGAGCGGCGACCGGGACCAGGAGGAGGAGCACGAGGTACGCGGCCGGCGCGGTGGGCAGGAGGGAGTCCAGCCGGTCCATGATCCCGCCGTGGCCCGGAAGCAGGTTGCCCATGTCCTTGATGCCAAGATCTCTCTTGATCAGTGACTCGGACAGGTCGCCGATCGTCGCTGTAGCTGCCGCCACGGCGCCGAGCGCCAGCCCCGCGAGCAGCGACCCGTGGAGCAGATAGTGCACGGTGCCGGCACCGACGATCATGCACAACGCGACCGACCCCGCCAGCCCTTCCCACGACTTCTTCGGGCTGATCGTGGGGGCCATGGGGTGACGGCCGAAGAGGACGCCGGTGGCGTATCCCCCGATGTCGTTGGCCACGGTCACCGACATGAAGGCGAGGACGCGGTAGGCGCCGTCGGGCATGGCGAGCATGAGCATCGCGAACCCCGCGAGGAACGGGACGTACGCGGCGACGAACACGGATGCCGCCACGTCCCTGGCGGCCGCCTGGCAACCATCGATGATCCGCCACAGCAGGACGCCGAAGGCCGTGAGCGCGAACGAGACGACCAGACCGTCCTCGCCGGCGACGAAGGCGGACACGAGCATGCCGACCGCGCCGACCGACAACGGGATCCGCGCCACGGTGAGGCGCTTGACCCGTAGGACCCCGGACAGCTCCCACAGCGCCGTCAGGATGGCCGCGGCCACCAGCACGACGAAGGCTTCCTTGCGCAGCAGCAGCGACGCCAGGACGAGCGCTCCCAGCAGCACACCGACGCCGATCGCGGCCGGCAGGTTGCGGCCGGCACGGCTGGTCGGCCCGGCCGGACCGGGGGTGAGGACCGCCGCCGACTGCTCGTCCGCCCGGCCCTCCCGCCCCAGCCGGACGGCTGACCGGCGGCGTCCCCTCCCGGCCGACGTGGGGGCCGACGCCGGCTCGATGCCGCCTCGGCGGGATCGGCGCATGGCGCGGGGAGCGGGTGTCTCGGACGAGCCGACCGCGCCCTCCGGGGAAAGGACACCGCCGGAGCCGATCGAGGACTCGGAGCCGGCCACGCCCTCCGGAGCGACCGGACCATCGGAGCCGACCGGGCCCTCAGGGGCGGCGTCGTCGCGGGGGCCGGCCGCGGAGGTCGCGCGGACCCGTCCGATCATCCGGGTGAGCTCGCCGTCGTCGTCCGGGTCGGAGGAGACCGCGCGCAACGGCGTCCGACCTGGTGAGCGGTCACGGCCCTGCGCGGGGGGCAGGTCGTTCATCCTGGCCCGGACCCGACCGGTGCGCGGCCCCAATCCCGCGACGACGTCGAGCCCGCCCGAGGCCAGGCCACCGGAGAGATCGGCTCCCATGCCGGCCGGCACCGCGGCCTGCCCGGCTGCGAGCGAGCCGGCTGTCAGGGACCCCTCGGCCCCGAGGTCGCGCGCCACCCCGGCCAGGCTGCCCGGTGTGCCGACGCCCGGCAGGGAGATGCCGCGGGCCCCCGGGGGGGCCGAGGCGGGACCAGAGATCGACGGGAGGGGGATGCCGGCTCCCGAAGCCGGGACCTGCGACGCCGGACGTCGCCCAGCGCGTCCGAGAAGAGCGGTGGTGGCCGTCGAGCCCGGCTCGGACGTCGACGGCGCGCGCCCGGCCGCCGCCGGGGCCGCAGTCGCCGCAGGCACCGCTCGCAACGACACCCGGTCGGCGCCTCCGGTCTCGACCGGTTCACCAGTGGGGTCGAACGCCGGGAAACGGACAGGCGCTGTGGACAGTCGCCGGCGCGAGGGGATCCCGGCGGAGGCGGCGTCGGGGGTCTGGACCGGGCCAGTCGCCGGACGGGCCGCTCGGCGGCGCCGGGACACCGGCGCAGACGTCGGCTCCTCGGCGGGACGAGCCAGGCCGTCGACTCCGGGCAGGACCGGACCCGGCGGCTCGGGCGGCGGCAGGACCGGTCCGACGCCGAAGGCGTTCCCCTGCCCGCGGGGGAGCCCGAGCTCGCCTGCGCGCGGACCGGCAGGGCCTTCGGACCGGGAGATCTCGGCGGGAGCCGCGTCCGTCAGGACGACCTCCGCCGGTACGGCCGGGAGGACGACCTCGGCCGTCCGCTGCGGCCACCCTGCAGGCCCGTGGTCCGGGCTCGCCCCGTTGGACGGGTCCTCGCGCATCCGCGCCGGAGCCACGTCGGAGGTGCGCTGGGGCAGGGCGTGGCGCGATCCCGTGCCCGGGATCACCGTCGGGACGGCCGGTCGGACGTGACCCGGCCACGGGTTGACCTGTGGTACCTCCGCCGGCACCTGATCCTGGACGGTCCGGTCGAGGGCGCGCGCCGCGGACTCGGCTCGCATGAACGCCGCCGGGACTCCGCCTGACGGCGTTCCGGCCGCCTCGGCGACGGCGGCCGCCCACCAGGGCCGCAGGGGCAGACCGCTGCTGCCGGCCGGCCAGTCGCCGGAGGTCAGCCCCGCCGCCCCGCCCGGCCCCGGCGGCCCCGCCACCGTCCCGGCCCCGACCTGCGAGTCGTCCGCGTCCCCGGCACGCGCCTCGACGCGCCGCGCGGCCCGCCGGCTCGGCAGCGCAGCGGACGACGCCTCCCGGAAGGGTGTGTCGGGCCGGAACCGTCCCTGGGCGTCAACCGTGGAGCTGGCGGCCGGCGTGCTGCCGGCATCCGGAACCCATGACCGCTCCCGGCCCGCGGGGTGCGCCCAGGCGTCGTCCTCGCCCGGTCCGCCCGCGGCATGGCCCCTCCTGCGCCGCCGCCGTGGCGGCTCGGGGGCTGCGGTGGACGCATCGGTCACGGGGTCACACCTCGAGCAGTTCGTGTTCCTTGTGCCGGAGCAGCTCGTCGATCACCTCGACGTGGCGCTTGGTCACGTGCTCGAGCTCCTTCTCCGCCCGGGTCACGTCGTCCTCGCCGGCCTCGCCGTCACGCGCGATCCGGTCCAGCTCCTCCTTGGCCCGGCGGCGGATGTTCCGCACCGAGACGCGCGCGTCCTCGGCCTTGTGCCGGGCCAGCTTGATGTAGTCCCGACGCCGCTCCTCGGTGAGGTGGGGCAGGTTCACGCGGATGATCGCGCCGTCGTTGGTCGGGTTCACGCCGAGATCGCTGTCCCGGATCGCCTTCTCGATGCCGCTCATCGAGCTCCGGTCGTACGGGGTGATGATCATCGTGCGCGCTTCGGGCGTCTGGAACGAGGCGAGCTGCTGCAACGGGGTCGGCGAGCCGTAGTAGTCGACAAGGATCTTGCTGAACATCGCCGGGTTCGCGCGGCCCGTCCGGATGGTGGCGAAGTCCTCCTTGGCGACGTCCACCGCCTTCTCCATCTTCTCCTCAGCCTCGAGAAGGGTCTCGTCGATCACGGTCACTCCTTCGTGGCGCCCAGTCGTCGGGCGCACCCGTCCGTGTTCCACCCGCGCCGCCCGCGCCGGCGGCCCTCAGCCTGCCGTGACGAGCGTGCCGATCCTCTCACCCCGAACCGCACGTGCCACGTTCCCCTCGCCCTGCATCCCGAACACGATCATGGGCAGGCGGTTGTCCATGCACAAGCTGAAGGCCGTCGCGTCCACCACCTTGAGCCGCCGGCGGAGCGCCTCGGCGTACGTCACCTGCTCGAGCTTGCGCGCGGCCGGATCGCTGCGCGGGTCCGCCGTGTAGACGCCGTCGACACCGTTCTTGCTCATGAGGACGACGTCCGCCTTGATCTCCAAGGCCCGCTGGGCCGCCGTGGTGTCGGTGGAGAAATATGGCGCACCGAGCCCCGCGCCGAAGATGACGACGCGGCCCTTCTCCAGGTGGCGGATCGCGCGGCGGGGGACGTACGGCTCGGCGACCTGCCCCATGGTGATCGCCGTCTGGACCCGGGTGTCGACTGATCGCTGTTCCAGGAAGTCCTGCAGAGCCAGGCAGTTCATGACCGTGCCGAGCATCCCCATGTAGTCGGCCCGGGCCCGGTCGAAGCCGCGTCGGGACAGCTCCGCGCCGCGGAAGAAGTTACCCCCGCCGACGACGACGGCCAGCTGGACACCCTCGCGGTTCACCTCGGCGATCTGAGCCGCCAGTCGCGCGACGACGTCCGGGTCGACGCCCAGGCTCCCGGCCCCGAAGACCTCGCCCGACAGCTTGAGCACCACGCGGCTGTAACCCGGCCGAGGAGACGGCGCCGATGCCGGGTAGACCTCAGTCGTCACGTCAGCCTCGATCAGCCTGTCCGGCGCTCCCACGGCCTCGTCGACGTCGATCACCAATTCCGGCCCCGTCGGATCATCCACCCTGGCGTCTCCCCTCGCTGCCGGCAGCTCGCCGGCTTCGGCGGCGTCATCCGTGCTTCCCGTCCGGCCGCAGCTCAGTCTGCCCTACGCCGGCGACCAGCGGGGCACGCCGGCCCGGCCGCGCCCCGCTCGGCCCACGCCACATGGTGGCCGCCGTCGCGATACGGACACCTCGAAGGCGCTTCCCGCGCCCTGAGTCGTCCATCGGGCGAAGGGGATCTTGGTCGACCCGCCCGGGCCGACCGGCCGGGCGCCGCACGCCGACTCAGGCGCCGACCTTGAACCGGGCGAACCCGGTCGCGTTGACGCCGGCCTCCTTGAGGACCTGCTGGACGGTCTTCTTGTTCTCCTTGGCGAACGGCTGCTCCAGCAGCACGTTGTCCTTGAAGAAGCCGTTGACCCGGCCCTCGACGATCCGGGGGAGAGCCTGCTCGGGCTTGCCCTCCTCGCGTGCGGTCTCCTCG
>DATKNA010000208.1:0-7781 GCA_035541595.1 Kineosporiaceae bacterium
AGACGGCGTGAGACTCTGCTGCTGATCTTGCTCTCGGGCACGGAGGGGCCCTTGAGCCGCTGGTGTCGAGTCGAGGTGGGTGAGCATTCGTCCGGTGTCTGCGACGGGCATCAGACGGTTTCGTCAGCGCCGGCCTGGTCCCATCAGCGCCGGCCTGGTCCCATCAGCGCCGACGGACGGGGGCTGTCCGGGGCGAAGTCTGTCGGCCGGAGGTGACAGGATGACGGTGTGCGAGAGCGACACAGCGTGGGGCCCCCCCAGTCCATCGGTCTGCCCCTCGACCTGCGGTCACAAGTGGAGCGCGCGGGGTACTACCCGGCCCTGGTGTGCGACGTGCTCGACGTCGCGGTCGCGGGCGAGGACGTGCGTTCCCACCTCGTGTACGCGGAGACCACGTTCGACCGCGATGAGGTCCGGCGGCACGTCACGGTGCTGGTCCTGACGCCGACCCGGCTGGTCGTCGCGCACGCCGACGACAACGAGCCGGACGCGCTGAGCCCCGAGCCCTACGCTTCGGCGACCACCGAGGCGGTGCCCCTGCGTCAGGTGCGCTCCGTCGTGCTCTCACACGCCGTCACGCATCCTCAGGATCACCTCGTCGGGGCGACTCCTCGCGAGCTCACGCTGACCATCGGCTGGGGCTCACTGAACCGGATCGACCTGGAACCGGCGGGCTGCTCCGACCCGGACTGCGAGGCCGACCACGGCTACACCGGGACGACGGCGGCGGACGACATCACGGTGCGGATCTCGGCCGACGCCGAAGGGGCGGAGGCAGTCCGGGCGGCGGTCGCGTTCGCCCGGGCCGTGTCCGCGGCCACGGCCGCCGCCTGACGGCCTCGTGGACGCGCCGGTCGCCGATCCCGATCCGGATCTCGCCGACGTCCTGCCCTCGGTGGCCGCCGCGCTCGGCCTGCCCGTGCGCGGTCCTGGCCGGCTGCCGCTGCCGAGCGCCCGGTCCGCAGTGGTGGTGCTGGTCGACGGGCTGGGCCAGGAGTTGCTGGCCCGGCGCGGCGGCCACGCTCCCTTCCTGCGGTCGATCCGCGACGGCCGGGGCCGGGCGATCACGGTGGACTGCGGCTTCCCCAGCACCACCGCGACGAGCATGGGGACGTTCGGGACGGCCCGCCACGCCGGCGTCCACGGGCTGGTCGGCATGAACGTGCTGAACCCCGAACTTGACCTCGTGTTCAGCGAGCTGGCGTGGGATCCGCGGGTCGACCCCTTCGCCTGGCAGCCGCAGCCGACGGTCTTCGAGGAGCTGGCCGCCACGGGTCTGCCGGTCGTGATGATCGCACCGCCGTATTTCGACAACTCCGGCCTCACCCTGGCCGCCCTGCGGGGAGCGCGGTTCGTGGCGGCACAGGCGCTGGACGAGCGCGTCGACGCGGCGCTGGCCGCCCTGGCCACGCACCCGCAGGTCCTCGTCTACCTGTACTGGGGCGAGGTGGACAAGACGGGGCACGTGCACGGCTGCGACTCCTGGGAGTGGGGCGAGGAGCTCGAGCGGGTGGACGCCGCGCTGGCCCGGCTCGCCCGCTCCGTGGGGCCGGACGTCTTGGTGACGATCACAGCGGACCACGGAATGGTCGACGTCCCGCACGCCGACCGCGTCGACCTCGCGGACGAGCCCGAGCTCCGACGGGGCCTGCGGCACCTGGGCGGCGAGGCCCGTGCCCTGCACCTGTACTGCGAGCCCGACGCCGTGGCCGGCGTCGCCGCCGCCTGGCGGACCCGGCTCGGGTCGGCGATGGAGATCGTCGAGCGGGCGGACGCCGTGCGCCGCGGCTGGTTCGGCCCGGTGGCCCCGCACGTCGCGCCACGGATCGGCGACCTCCTGGCCGTGGCCGTCGACCGGATCGCCGTCGTCGACTCGGCCACCGCCCGGCCCGAGCTCATGCGCCTCATCGGTCAGCACGGGGCGCGGACCCCCGAGGAGTCCCTCGTCCCGGTGCTCGCCGTCCTCGGCGGGCGATGATCCCCGGGCGTCAGTCGCGGCGGGAGCCGAAGACGATGTCGTCCCAGCTCGGCACGCTCGCCCGGCGCGGCCGGCGGGACGGCGACGTCCGGTCGGCCGCGCCGGCGGCGTCGAGGTCCAACGGGTCGGTCGGCGCCCGGTGCGATGCGCCGGGCCGGGAGCCGGGGGCCGGGCGCGCCTGCGCGGGCGCCGACCGCGACGCGGGGGCCGCCGCCGACCGCGACGTGGTCGCGGGGGCCGGCCCGGCGGGCGCGGGCTGCTCGCTGTGTCCGGCCGGCAGCTCGGGCAGGGCCAGGAGCTCGGCGTCCTCGAGCTGGTCGGGCCGGGACCGCGGCGGGTGGGCGGCAGGTGGCTCACCGAGCGCCTCGGCCCGCACCCGCAGCTGATCCACCGCCCGCTCCAACGGGTCCAGGCCGTCGGCCTCCTCGTCGGCGTCCGGCAACCACTGCCGGCGGCCGCGCCGCTCGCGCAGCGTGTCGAGCAGGTCGACGGTCGCGGCGGCGGCGCCGGCTCGTCCGTCCTCGGCGGTGCGGACCCCACCGTCGGCGCCGACGTCGTAGATCAGCTCGCGCACGCCGCCGTCGGCGCCCGGTCGCTGGTCACGTACCGCGGCCAGGGTCCGCCGCGCCCCGACGGCGACGGCCTCGGGCTCCGCCGCCGGCTCGTCGAGCAGCCAGCGCGCCTCGTCGTCCAGCGCGCTCACCTGGCGCAGCTGCACGTCGTAGGACCATTGCGCCGAGCGCGTCCTGCCGCCCGCCTCGAAGGTGAGCCGGACGTACCACGTTCCGTCGCTCCGCCAGGCGTCCCAGGCCGTCGTCGCGGGGTCCACCTCGCGCGCGGCGAGCCGCTCTGCGACCAGCTCGTCCAGCGTCGGGTAGGACCCGGGCGTCCCGGGGGCGGCCCGCCGCAGCCGCGCTCCGCGCGCCTGGCGTGCGATGAACTCGCGCTCGGCGAGGACCGGCCCCTCGAACCGCCGGACGTGCTCCACCGCGACGCCGGCCTCGGCCGCGACGTCCTCTGCGGTCCAGCCGGACCGGATCTTGGCCTGGATGTCCCGCGGCCGCACGCTGCCCGACTGCTCGATCTGCAGCTGCGCCAGCCTCGCCCGGTCGCGCCGGACCGCCGCGCGCAGCGGCTCGTCGACGGGCAGCAGGAAACGCTGGCCATCGTGACCGGCCAGGACGAGGTGCTCCCCGCCGTCGTGGACGCCGACGAGCGTGAGGTCGTGCATGAGTGATCCCTCCGCTCGGTCCGTCCCGTACCGTCCTGGTCCGACTCTGCCATCCACGTGCGCCGATGCGAAGCACGTGGCCCGCGTGGCGCCCACCGGCGTGGCCCCGCGACGCGATCCCCGGCTCCGCAGGTCCTCGGGCCCGGTGCGCGGGGGAGGCGTGCACCTGTGAGGATGCCCCGGTGACCGTCCCTTCGCCACCGCCGGGCAGACCCGTCGGCGGAGCCGATCAGCCGGCTCCCGCGACCGCGCCGTACGACGGCGTCCTGCTCCTCTCCTTCGGCGGCCCGCAGCGGCCGGAGGACGTGATGCCGTTCCTGGAGAACGTGACCCGGGGGCGCGGCATCCCGCGCGAGCGGCTCGACGCCGTCGCCGAGCACTACCTGCGTCTCGGCGGCCGCAGCCCGATCAACGACCAGAACCGGGCGCTGCTGGCGGCGCTGCGCGGCGAGCTCGACGCCCGCGGCCTGTCGGTACCCCTCTACTGGGGCAACCGCAACTGGCACCCCTTCCTCCTGGACACCCTGCGGCAGGCGGGCGCGGACGGCGTCCGCCGGCTCTGCGTGATCGTGACGAGCGCCTACTCGAGCTACTCCGGCTGCCGCCAGTACCGGGAGGATCTCGCGACCGCGTTGCTCGAGCTGGCGGCCGAGACCTCCGCTCCGCCGCCGGAGGTCGACAAGATCCGGCACTACTACAACCACCCCGGTTTCGTCGCGGCCGTGACGGACGCCGTCGTCGACGGGTTGGCGACCCTCCAGGGCGCCGCCCGCGACGGGGCCCGTCTGGTCTTCGTCACCCATGCGGTGCCGACCGCGATGGACGAGGCCGCCGGACCGGGCGGCGGGCTCTACGTGCGCCAGCACCGGGACGTGGCGGCGAGCGTGACGGCCGCGGTCACGGCACGGCTCCGGGCCGAAGGCGCACGCCCGGCCGCCGGCTGGGACCTCGCCTACTGCTCCCGATCGGGGCCGCCGACCCAGCCGTGGCTGGAGCCCGACGTCAACGACCACCTGGGCGACCTGCACGCCCGCGGCGTTCCCGGTGTGGTGGTGATCCCGGTGGGCTTCGTCAGCGACCACATGGAGGTCGTCTACGACCTGGACACCGAGGCGCGGGACACGGCCGGCCGACTCGGCCTGCCGTTCGTCCGGGCGGCGACCGTGGGGACCGACCGGCGGTTCGTCGCGGGCCTGGTGGACCTCGTGCTCGAGCAGGCCGCCCTGGCACGAGGCGAGACCCCGGACCGGCCGGCGGTGGGGGGACTCGGGCCGTCGTGGTCGGTCTGCCCCCCGGGGTGCTGCCGGAACCCGCGTGGGGACCGGCCGGCCGCGTGCGGCGCGGACTGGGCCGGCGTCCGGCCGGACGCCCCGGCGGCGGTGTCGCCCGCGTGACCGCCGAGGCCGACGATGCCGTCGCCCTGCTCGCGCTGGCCGAGGAGGTGGCGCGCCGGGCCGGCGAACTGGTGCGGTCCGGCGGGCCCGGGCAGGTCGAGGTGGAGACGACCAAGTCGAGCCCCACGGACGTCGTCACCGCGACGGACAGGGCCGCCGAGGACCTCGTGCGGTCGCTGCTGGGCGAACTCCGCCCGCAGGACGGCGTCCTCGGCGAGGAGCAGGGTTGGGTGCCGGGCGCGTCCGGGTTGACCTGGGTGGTCGACCCGATCGACGGGACCGTCAACTACCTGTACGGCATCCCCGCGTACGCGGTCAGCGTGGCCGTGGTCACCGGCAGGCCGGACGTCGACGGCGGCTGGGAGCCGCTCGCCGGGTGCGTCTACGACGTGGCGGGCGGTCATGCGTTCACGGCGGCCCGCGGTCGGGGGGCGTGGCTGGACCGCGGCCGGCTCGGGCAGGTCGCACGTCCGGTCCCGGCCCTGGACCAGGCACTGATCGCGACCGGCTTCGGCTACCGCGCCGAACGGCGGCGCGCCCAGGCCCGCGTGCTCGTGGAGCTGCTCCCGAGCGTGCGGGACGTGCGGCGGTTCGGCTGCTCGGCCCTGGACCTGTGCGGGGTGGCGGCCGGGCGCTACGACGGGTACTACGAGCGCGGGCTGCACACCTGGGACTTCGCCGCCGCGCTGCTCGTCGCGACCGAGAGCGGCGTGACGGTCACCGGCGGCGCCGGGCGGGCGCCGTCGGGTGAGCTGCTCGTCGCCGCCCGCCGGCCGCTGGCGGACGCGCTGTCCGTGCGGCTCGTGGCCCTCGGCGCCGACCGGGATTGAGGAGCGGGTCAGGCGCCTGCGCAGGCGTCCGGAGCCGGGCGGAGCCGGCCCTGCGCGGGCGACGCCGGCCCGTACGCGGCGAGGGCCTCCCCGACGCCGTCGATGGACACGTCGTGGTCGGCCGCGATCCGCGCGAGTGACTCCAGCTCGCCCAGGTGCACCTCGACCAGGTAGTCGTCACCGGCCTCCGCGGCGGAGGAGAGATCCCCCCGCACCTGCGCGATCCGGTGGCTGATCTCGTGGTGGAAGTCGCTCACGCAGGCTCCTCGGCTCCGATGGGGCAAGGGCATGACCTTAAGGGGATTTGACGTTCGACGCCAGGGTGGGATCACCCCCACCGGATGACGCCACCGTGAACAGCCGGTGTCCGACGGTCGGTCAGAACGCCACGTGCTGGTCACGGACCGTCGGAGATCTCCGCTGAGCGAGCTGTCACGGGACCCGTCCGGGCGACGCGCCGACGCCGGCTCGCTCCGCCTGCTCGCCCTCGCGGGCCAGGTGGTGCACAATCCACCGGTCGTCGGGGGCACAAAACCTCCGTCCGGCGCGTTACCGAGGCGCCTGCCCAGGTGCGGCGACCCTGTCGCGGTGCCGGGGCGGGCACACCGACGGTGCCGGCGCCGTTCCGGCGGCACCGACCGATACCACCCAAGAACGATCCGGAGCGTGAGTACATGGCCACCGACTACGACGCGCCGCGCAAGACCGACGACGACCTCAGCGAGGACTCGATCGAGGAGCTGAAGGCCCGGCGCGTCGACAAGACCGCGGGAGCGGTGGACGAGGACGAGATCGAGGCTGCCGAAGGCTTCGAGCTGCCCGGCGCCGATCTGAGCAACGAGGAGCTGTCGGTCCGGGTGCTGCCCCGGCAGGCGGACGAGTTCACCTGCTCCAGCTGCTTCCTCGTGCACCACCGCAGCCAGCTCGCCAAGGAGGTGGGCGGTCAGCCCATCTGCAAGGAGTGCGCCGCCTGAGGGATCAGCGCGAACCGGACGCTCCGGCGCAATGCAGGGCGTCGGCCAGCTCTCCGGGACGCCTCGAGGACACCAGCCAGTAGGGGACCGGATCCTCCGGGTCGACGACCGGCACCCGGAGTCCCGGCCCGATCCAGCCGCGCAAGCACAGATAGGCCCGGGCGTCGAGGCCGGGGCCGCGGGCGTGCTGCATGCCCGCGGCGTCCAGGACCTCTGGCGTGCCGAGCAGCCGCACGGGGATCCGAGCGCGACCGGCGACGAAGAGGTCGCCGTCGAGCCCGACCGTCGCCGTCCAGGACAGGAGCAGGACTGCCAGGACGCCGGTCATGACGACGGTCACGACCACTGCCGGCACCGCGCCATAGGGGGCCACCACGAGCCCGAATCCGGCGCCCAGGGCAACGACCAGGGGCCACAGCCACCACGCGGGCCACAGCCTCTCCCGGTAGCCGTCCTCCATGCCGCCCAGCCTGCCACGGCGAGCCCGCCCCGCAGGTCACTAGGGTGCTCTGCCGTGACGACCCCCGATCCCGCCGACCCGCCCGTCCGGGTACCCCTCGTGCTGGACGAGGGCTCCACGGCGCCGTCCTACGCGCACCCGGGCGACGCGGGGGCGGACCTGACCTGCGCCCACGACGTCACCCTCGGCCCCGGCGAGCGGGCGACCATCGCGACCGGCGTCCGGATCGCCCTGCCGCAGGGTTACGCGGGCTTCGTCCACCCGCGCTCCGGGCTGGCCGCCCACCACGGCGTCACCGTCCTGAACGCGCCGGGCACGGTGGACGCCGGTTACCGGGGGGAGATCCGGGTCACCCTGCTCAACACCGATCCGCGCTCCCCGGTGGTCTTGCACCGCGGGGACCGCATCGCCCAGCTGGTCGTCCAGCGCGTGGCGCGGGCAGAGTTCGTGCCGGTGGACGAGCTGCCGAGGTCCGGGCGCGGGGTGGACGGCTTCGGCTCCACCGGCGGGTGGCGGGGCGGCCGGCGAAACCCCTAGCCGACCTCGCGCGTCCACCACGACGAACGGACGGGCGCGACGCGCGTTGGGGGGCGGCGGTGGACCTGACGAGCGGACCGTTCCTGGCCGTGCTCGTCGCCGCCGCCCTGGCCGCCGTGACCGCGGCCGTCGTGTCCTGGGCCCGCCTGGCGGCTCCCGGGCCCGTTCCGGTGGCCGGCCGCCTCGGCGTGCTGCTCGGCGTCAACCTCCTCGTCCTCGCCACGGTCGGGGTGATCGCGAACGACACCTTCGGCTTCTTCGCCGACTGGACCGACCTCGCCGGCGCCTTGGCGCCGACCCCGTCGTACGCGTCCAGCTCGCGCGGGCAGCCCGCCTCCGCCGCTGCGGAGGCCCCGGTGGCCGGTCAGCCGCTGCCC
>DATKNA010000209.1:0-6897 GCA_035541595.1 Kineosporiaceae bacterium
GACCTTCGCGTCCGCCGCCGTGGCCGAGCGCCAGGCCCGCAGTCGCTCGAAGATCTCTTCGTCGTAGCTGGGCGGGCAGGTGGCGCAGCGGCCGACCTTGCGCTCCGCACCGGTGGCGAGCCGGCCGCCGCAGGTGCGGCAGGTCGTCGGCAGAGCCGGCCTGCCGCGACGCCGGTCCCCGCTGCCTGCGGCGCCGCTCACACCCCGCGCGGCAGTCCGCGGGGTCGACTCGGCGATCACCCCGTCGAGGAACCTCGACGGGCTCCGGGAGGCGCGCCCTCCCGGCGTCCTCGAGCGTGACCAGGACAGATGGAGGTGCTCGCGGGCGCGGGTGACGCCCACGTAGAGCAGTCGCCGTTCCTCCTCGACGGCGTCCCAACCCTCGGCCAGTGAGATCGGCATGAGTCCCTCGGACACGCCGACGATGAACACCGCGTCCCACTCCAGACCCTTCGCCGCGTGCAACGAGGCCAGCGTCACCCCCTGCACGGTCGGCGCGTGCTGCGCGGCGGCCCGCTCGTCGAGTTCGGCGACCAACTGGGCGAGGCCGGCCGTCGGATCGGTCGTGGCGAGGTCGTCGGCCAGCGCGACGAGGGCCTGCAGCGACTCCCAGCGGTCCCGGACGGCACCCGCCGCCGTCGGCGGCTGCCGGGACCAGCCGAGCGTCGCGAGCACGTCGCGCACAGCGTCGGACACGGTGCCCTCGCCGTCCGGAGCACTCTCGCCCGCCGCGCCCGCCCGGGCCGCGCCCCGCAGGAGCAGGACGGCGTCACGCACCTCCTTGCGGGCGAAGAAGCGCTCCCCACCGCGGACGAGGTAGGGCACACCGGCGTCGGCCAGGGCCCGCTCGAGCGGTTCCGACTGGGCGTTGGTCCGGTACAGCACGGCGATCTCGCTGGCCGGCGTCCCGGCTGTGAGGATCTCGCGGATCCGGCCCGCGACGCCGGCGGCCTCGGTGAGGTCGTCGTCGTAGCCGGTGAGCGTGGGCGCCGGGCCGGGCGGCCGCTGCGCCCGGAGCTGGAGGCGTTCGACGCCTGGGCGAGTTCCGGCGGCTCGGGCGAGCAGGGCGTTCGCCAGGCCGACGACTTCAGGCGTGGAGCGGTAGTCCCGCACCAGCCGGACGACGGTGGTGCCCGGGTGACGGCGTGGGAACTCCAGCAGGTGGGTCGGGGTCGCTCCGGTGAAGGAGTAGATCGTCTGGCTCGGATCGCCGACCACGCACACGTCGTCGCGATCGCCGCGCCAGAGGTCGAGCAGGCGCTGCTGGAGCGCGTTGACGTCCTGGTACTCGTCGACCACGAAATGCCGGTACTGGGCCCGGACCGCCTCCGCGACGTGCCGGTACTCCTCCAGCAGGCCGACGGTGAGGAGCAGGACGTCCTCGAAGTCGATGACCCCCCGGTCGGTCTTGACCTGTTCATAGATCTCCAGCAGGCGCGCCACCGTCGGCAGATCGAAGCCGGCGGGATCGACGTGACCCGCGCGGCGGGCGGCCTCGGCGTACCCCGGAGGCGTGAGCAGGCTGACCTTGGCCCACTCGACCTCGGCGGCGAGGTCGCGCACTGCGGCGCGGTCGACGGACAGGCGCAGCCGGGACGCCGCCTCCGCGACCAGCGGGGCCTTGTGCTCCTGCAGGCCTGGGGGGTGGCCACCGATGGTCTGCGGCCAGAAGTACGACAGTTGGCGCAGCGCCGCGGCATGGAATGTCCGGGCCTGGACGCCCGCCACGCCGAGGGCCCGCAGCCGGGCCCGCAGCTCTCCCGCCGCTCGCGCGGTGAAGGTCACGGCGAGGACGTGCTGAGGAACGTAGACGCCCGCGAGCGCGCCGTACGCGATCCGGTGCGTGAGCGCGCGGGTCTTACCCGTCCCGGCCCCCGCCAGCACGCAGACCGGGCCGCGCAGGGCGGCCGCGACCTCCCGCTGCTCGGGGTCGAGCGCGGTGAGGACGGCGTCCGCGGACGCCGCGCCGGGCGCAAGGGCGGCGGTCGTCATCAGGCAGCATCCTCGCAGTTCGCCGCGCGCCGCGGGGGATCGGGCGAGGGTGTGCGGCGGAGTGCGGGGGGCTCATCACCGCGCCGTGACACATAGGGCGATCACAGCGCCGCTCGACGTCGGCCACAGCGATGCCGGACAGCGTGGACCTCGTGGCGGCCACCGGGGTCGCCGGGCGAGGAGGATGCGATGGATTCCATGAACGACGACTGGCCCCAGGCGGCCCGGGCTCCGAGGCAACGGGCGAAGACCGCCCGTATCGGCCGCTCGGCCGCTCTCGTCGCGGGCGGTCTGGTGACGGGCGCGGCGCTGGCAGGCGCTCTCAGCGCCTCGGCCTCGACCGACACCTCCACTCCCGCGGTGCAGTCCTCGGGCGAGGGCGCCGCCCCGGGCGGCCGCCCGGGGGGCATCGGCGGCCCGAACCCGGTGCGCTCCGACGAGAAGGCCGTGACCGACGCTCAGGCGGCCACGCTGCGGGCCGCCGCCCTGAAGGCGGTCCCCGGCGGCACTGTCGTGCGGATCGAGACCGACGCCGGTGACGGCGCGTACGAGGTCCACATGACGAAGACCGACGGCAGCGTGGTGACGGTGAAGTTCGACGAGAACCTCGCCGTCATCCGGGTGGAGGACGGCATGGGCCAGGGCGATCCCCGGCCCGCCGGTGGCACCGGTGACGGCCAGCGGGACGCCGGCGGGAGGCAGGGAGGTGGCGCGCCCGGCGCCGAGACGCCGCCGAGCAGGTAACCGTCGGCGGCACCGGCGGCCGCGCAGGCCGCCACCTCGACCGCCACCTCGACCGCCACCTCTACCACCGCATCGGTGGCCGCATCGGTGGCCGAGGTGGTGGTCGGGGTGCCGGCCACAGCTCGCCGACGGGACCGCACCGCGGGAAGAGTCGATCGCGGCACGGTGTTCCACCCAGTTGAACGATCAACAGGTGGACCCATGACCCGACGTCTGATCCGACGACCAGGAGGCCAGGACCCGTGCCCGACGGCTACGCCAGCATGCTCACGCTGTACTCGACCAGCTGGTGCGGCTACTGCCGCCGGCTCAAGCGACAGCTCGACCGGGAGGGCATCGCCTACCTCGACTTCGACATCGAGTCGCATCCCGAGGCCGCGGACTTCGTCATGCAGGTCAACGACGGCGATCAGACGGTGCCGACCGTGGTGTTCCCGGACGGGTCGGCCGCCACGAACCCGTCGCTGGCCGAGGTGAAGGCCCGTCTCGCCGCGGCCTGAGCCGGCCCGCGCCGCCCTCCCCGTCATGCCCCGGCCCTCGCCGCGGCCACCGCCGACGCCCGCGTCAGGATCAGCGCGCCCAGTCGGCCGCCTCGACCGGCGCGCCGTACCAGTCCTCGATCAGACGCCGGGCGATCGAGACCCGGGGGGGCAGCATGAGCTCGCGGCTCGCCACGTCTGCCTCGAACTCCTGCCGGGTCCACCAACGGGCGTGGGCCAGCTCGACGCCGTCCGCCTGCACCACGGTCGTCAGGGCGTACGCCCGGAACCCCAGCATCAGCGACGACGGGAAGGGCCATGGCTGGCTGCCCCGGTACTCGACGTCGCCGATCTCGACATGCGCCTCCTCGGCGACCTCGCGGCGGACCGCCGCCTCCAGTGATTCCCCCGGCTCGACGAAGCCGGCGAGGGTCGAGTAGCGCCTGGGCGGCCAGCTGGCCTGCCGGCCCAGCAGGATGCGGTCCCGGTCGTCGACCACGGCCATGATCACCGCTGGGTCCGTGCGTGGGTAGTGCTCGGCCCGACAGCGGGGGCACATGCGCGCCCAGCCGGCCTGGACGACGTCTGTCGGTGCCCCGCACCGCGCACAGTGCGTGTGCGTCGCGTGCCAGTTCCCCACGGCAAGCGCCATGGTGAAGAGGCCTGCGCCGGCGTCGTCCAGGAGGGGCCCCACCTCGCGCAGCCCCGCCCAGCGTAACCGCCCGTCCGCGGCCGGCGGGTCGCCGCGACGATCGACGGGCGGGGCGCCGCCGCGATCGACCCGTGGGTCGCCGCGACGGTCGAGGGGGGCCAGCTCGGCCAGCCCCGCCTCGGCCGCGGTCACGGCCAGGGCGACGTAGCCCCGACCGGCCTCGTCCTCCCCGAGGTAGACGGTCACGCCCCGGCCGGCGAGATCGGCCGGCAGCGAGCCCGGCGCCAGGAGCGCCACCCCAGGCGACCCGGCCGCGTCCGCCCGGACGAGCAACCGGTCGCCGGCGAGCACGAGCACCGCGCAGCTCTGGTCGGCGAGCAGCCCCTCGACCAGGCCCGGCTCCACACGTCGCTCCGCCCGGCGGTCGACCGCCGACCTGGACAAGGCCAGTCCGCGCAGGGAGGACACGTGGCCGACACTACCGAGGCGCCCGGACGTCGGCCCGAGGAGCCGTCCGCGCCGTACCGTGACGGGGTGCCCGCCCGCAACCCCCTCGTCCTCGCGGCCCTGGCGAGCGTCGCGGTCCCCGGACTCGTCCCCGTGACGGCGCAAGCGGCTCCCCCGGGCGCCCCCGCCTCGGGGGGAACCACCCCCGGAGGCCGTGGCACGGCCCAGGGCGAGCCGGCCGAGGACGTCGACGCCGCCCTGGTGACCGACGACCAGGGGCGCCGATGGGTGGTCAGGGCGCCGCGGACGTCGGCGGCCGCGGCGCTCCTGGAGCAGGAGTGGCGCTTCCTCGGGACGCTGACCGGCCGGCTCCCGTTCGCCGTCCCGCTGGTCGCCGGGACCGCCTGGTTGCCCGAGGGTGGCCGTGCCGGGGTGCACCGGGCGCTCGAGGGCAGCCCGATCGTCCCGGCGTCGATGGCGGCGGGGGCAGGCCTGTCGGCAACCCTCGGCCGGGCGCTGGCGGCGATCCACGAGCTGCCCTCGCGGTTCGCGGAGGACGCCGAGCTGCCGGTGTACACGGCGGACGAATACCGACGTCGCCGGCTCGCCGAGCTGGATCGGGCCGCGGCGACGGGACACGTTCCGGCGGCGCTGTTGGCGCGCTGGGAGCGCGCGCTGGAGGAGGCCGGGGCGTGGCGGTTCACGCCGTGCGTGGTCCACGGCGACCTCGCCGCGGAGAACGTCCTGGTCCAGGGGAGCTCCGTCAAGAGCGTCCTGGCCTGGGGTCAGGCGCGGATCGCCGATCCCGCGGACGACCTCGCCTGGCTCGTGGCGGCCGCGCCCGCGACGGCGACCGACTCGGTCCTCGGGGCCTACGCGCACACCAGGCGGGACGCACCGGATCACGGCCTCGTGCGGCGTGCCCGGCTGGGTGGCGAGCTGGCGCTGGCCCGGTGGCTGCTGCACGGCGTCACGAGCGGCGACGACGCCGTCGTGGCCGACGCCGTCGGCATGCTCGGCGACCTCGAGGCCGCGGTGGGCGACGATCCCTGGTGAGCGTCGTGGGCGCGGCGATGGCAGCGTGTGCGGTATGCGCCTGGCCACCTTCAACCTGCTGTCGGGGCGGTCGCTGCGCGACGCGTCCGCGGACGCCGAGGTCCTCGCCGACGCCGTGCGGAGGATCGATGCCGACGTCCTGGCCCTGCAGGAGGTGGACCGCCACCAGCCCCGTTCCGGCGGCGTGGACCAGGCGGCCGTCGCGGCGGAGGCCATGGGCGCCCGGGTCCACCGGTTCATGCCGCTGATCAGCGGGACGCCCGGCGCACCGGGGTGGCGGGCCGTGCCGCCGCAGCCTGCGGACGGCGCCCCGCAGTACGGCATCGCGCTGGTGAGCCGGCTGCCGGTGGAGTCCTGGCACGAGGTACGGCTCGGCCGGGCCCGCGGCCGGTATCCGATCGTGCTGCCCACCACGCCGCCGCGCGTCGTCTGGATCCCGGACGAGCCCCGGGCCGCCGTGGTCGCGGTCCTGGCCGAGCCGCGGATGACCGTGGCCGCCACCCACCTGTCGTTCGTGCCCGGCGTGAACGTGGTCCAGTTGCGGCGGCTGCGGTCGCGGTTGCAGGCGCTGCCGGCGCCGCGGGTCCTGCTTGGCGATCTCAACCTGCCCGGGGGGCTACCGGCGCGGGTCCTCGGCTGGCGGGCACTGGCCACCGGGCCGACGTTCCCCGCCCCGGCGCCTCGAGTGCAGATCGACCACGCCCTGGCCGAGGACCTCCCTGACGGCACCGCGGTGAGCCAAGAGATCACACTGCTGCCGCTGAGCGATCACCGAGCCCTCTGGGTCGACGTCGACATCGACCGGGACGTCGCGGTGCGGCGGCGGGCGCGGTAGGCAGCGACATTGGTCCGGTTGCCGCAGGTGATGTCGCAGAACCGGCGCGAGGCGTTCTTGGACAGGTCGACGATGACGTCCTCGCAGTCGCTCGCGGCGCAGACGCGCAGCCGGTCCAGCGCCGTGAGTCGGATCACGTCGCTGAACGCCATGGCGGCCTCCACGGCCATCCGGTCCGCGAGCGGCGCGTGCGGCGAGGTCGCGTGCACGTGATAGCCCCAGCCGTCGTGACGGACCAGTTGGGGCATCGCCCGGCCCTCCCGCAGGAGATCGTTGACGATCCGCACGGCCTCGTCCTCGTCCGCGTACCAGAGGCGGGCCAGCCGCGGGCGTAGGGCCCGGACCGCCGCCAGCTCCGCCTCGTCCCGAGCCCGGTCGCCGGTCCACTGCCACTGCGCGACGAAGGCATCGAGCGACGTCACGTCCGGCAGCTGTTCCTCGCTCTGCCGACCGGTGTTCACCAGAGCCGCGGCCGCCGCCAGGGCGAGCTCGGTGTCATGGGCAAACAGAGTTTGACCCCTTTCACATCCGGCACTAGGGTGATGACCAGGACGTCACGAGTGTATGTCCATTCAACCCTTACACATACCGGGTTCTTCCGGAGCCGCCGCGGGACCAGCAGAGGGGGTCGTCATGACGAGGGGACGCCGGAGCGGGCTCGTGCTGGCACTGACGTCGGCGGCGGCCTTCGG
>DATKNA010000210.1:0-18131 GCA_035541595.1 Kineosporiaceae bacterium
TGCGGCCCATCGTCGAGATCATGACGGTGAATTTCAGCCTGCTCGCCCTCGACCAGATCCTCGACAACGCCGCGACGCTGCGACACATGTCGGGCGGCCAGCTCTGCGTGCCGCTGGTGATCCGGATGACGACGGGAGCCGGTCGCCAGCTCGCCGCCCAGCACTCCCACAGCTTCGAGGGCTGGTACGCCTCGATCCCCGGGCTGAGGGTGGTGGCGCCCGCGACGATCGACGACGCCCGCGGCATGCTCGCGAGCGCGCTCGCCGACCCCAATCCCGTCGTGATCTTCGAGCACGGCAGCCTCTACAACTCCACCGGGACGCTGACCGACGGCCTGACCCGGGACATCGACACGGCGGCGGTCCGCCGGCCCGGTACGGACGTGAGCGTGTTCGCCTACGGAGGCAGCCTGGGCAAGGCGCTGGCGGCCGCCGAGGAGCTGGCGGGTGCGGGGCTCGACGCGGAGGTCGTCGACCTCCGGACGCTCCGGCCCCTCGACGACGCCACGATCATGGCCTCGGTCCGCCGTACCCACCGGGCGGTCGTGATCGACGAGGCGTGGCGGACCGGCAGCCTCGCCGCCGAGGTGAGTGCGCGGATCACGGAGCAGGCGTTCTACGATCTCGACGCGCCGGTCGAGCGGGTCTGTTCCGACGAGGTGCCCATCCCGTACGCCAAGCACCTCGAGGACGCCGCGCTCCCCCAGGTGGCGGACGTCGTGGCGGCGGTGCGGCGGACGGTGGCGTGAATGGCCGCCCTCAGCGAGTTCACGATGCCCTCCCTGGGGGCCGACATGGACGCCGGCATCGTGCTGGAGTGGCTGGTCAAGCCCGGCGACGCCGTCCACCGTGGCGACATCGTCGCGGTCGTCGACACCGCGAAGGCCGCGGTCGACGTGGAGTGCTTCACGAGCGGGACGGTCCAGGAGATCCTCGTCGACCCCGGCCGGTCGGTGCCGGTCGGTACGGTGCTCGCCACCATCGCCGTGCCGGGCGAGGCGGGACCCGCCGCGGTGCCCACGGCTCTCGGCGGGACGACGGCGTCCGCCCAGGCTCGTGCCGACGGAGACGGGCACCTGGTGTGTTCTCCGCTGGTGCGCCGGGACGCCGCGCGCCTGGGCGTCGACCTGGTCACCGTGCACGGGACCGGCGTCGGCGGCCGCATCCGGCGCGAGGACGTCGAGCACCTCGCCCACCCCGGGCAGGCGTCCGGTCGAGTCCCGGAGGTCCCGGCCGCCCCCGCCGCCCGGCGGCGCGTATCCCCGTACGCCCGGCGGCTCGCCCGCGAGCTGCAGGTCGATCTCGCCGGCGCAGCGGCGTCGGCCGTCGACGGCGCGGTGCACGCCGCGCAGGTCCGGGCCGCGGCCGAGGCGGCGGCCACGGTGACCTCCGCAGCGCCGGCGCCCGCGGCCGGCGCGCGGGAGATCGGTGCGGCCCAGCGGCAGGCCGCGATGCGGGCGACGATCGCGGGCCTCATGGCCCGGTCGAAGCGTGAGATCCCGCACTACTACCTCTCGACCACGGTCGACATGTCGGCGGCCATGAGCTGGCTGCGCGACCGGAACAGGGAACTGACGGTCGCCGACCGCCTCGTGCCGGCGGCCCTCATGCTCAAGGCCACCGCGCTCGCGGCACGGCGCGTTCCGCAGCTCAACGGCTCCTGGCGCGACGACCGGTTCGTGGCCTCCCCGGCCGTGCACCTCGGCGTCGCGATCTCCCTGCGCGGGGGTGGCCTCGTCGCGCCGGCGATCCACGATGCCGACGCGTTGAGCGTTCACGACCTCATGGCGGCCCTGAAGGACCTCGTCGCCCGGGCCCGCACGGGCCGGCTGCGGGGGTCGGAGATGAGCGACCCGACGCTGACGGTGACGAACCTCGGGGAGCAGGGCGTCGAGTCCGTCTTCGGGGTGATCTACCCACCGCAGGTCGCCCTGGTGGGCTTCGGCAAGGTGCTCGACCGCCCGTGGGCCGTCGGCGGTCTGCTCGGGGTGCGGCCCACCGTCTGCCTGACCCTGTCGGCAGACCACCGTGCCACGGACGGCTTCACCGGCGCGCGGTTCCTCGACCTCATCGACCACCTCATGCAGAGACCGGAGGAGCTGTGACCACCCAGAGCTTGACCCGCGAGGCGGCCCACGCGGCGGTCGCCGACGCCCTGCGCCGCGTCGTCCCCGATGCCGACCTCGAGTCCTGTCCGCCGGACGTCAACCTGCGCGAGGAGTTCGAGCTCGACTCGCTGGACTGGGTGGAGTTCGTGGAGAACCTCGCGAAGCGCACAGGCCGGCGCATCGACGAGGACGACTACGCGAGCCTGGAGACGCTCCAGGATTCCGTCGACTTCCTCAGCAGGCCGGGCCGGTGACCGGCCGTGGACGCCTCGACCGGCCCGGTCGTGAGCACCCGTCACCTGACCAAGGCCTACGGTCGCCTCCTCGCCCTGCGCCAGCTGGACCTGCGCGTCGAGCCGGGTGAGGTCTTCGGGTACCTGGGTCCCAACGGCGCCGGAAAGACGACGACGTTCCGGCTGCTGATGGGCCTGCTCCGGCCGACCTCGGGCCGCGCGTCCGTGCTCGGGCTGGACACGTGGCGGGCGTCGGTCGCGGTGCACCGCCAGGTGGGCTACCTGCCGGGGGAGCCCGTGCTGTACGACCGGCTCACCGGGCACCAGCACGTGGAGTACTTCCGCTCGCTGCGGTCGATGCCCGAGGACAAGTACGCGCGCGCCCTCGCCGAGCGCCTCGATCTCGAGCTGGGCAAGCCGGCCAGGTCGTTGTCGAAGGGCAACCGGCAGAAGCTCGCGCTGGTCCTGGCGCTCATGTCGCGTCCGCGCCTGCTCGTCCTGGACGAGCCGACCAGCGGTCTGGACCCGATGGTGCAGCGGGAGTTCCACGCCCTGCTGCGCGAGCACACGGCCGAGGGCGGCAGCGTCCTGCTGTCCTCGCACGTGCTCGCCGAGGTGCAGCGGGTCGCCGACCGGATCGGGGTGCTCCGCGCAGGCCGGCTCGTCGCCGTGGAGCGACTCGAGGACCTGCGACGCAAGTCACTGCACCACCTCACGGCCCGGTTCGCCGAACCAGTCGCCGCGGCCGACCTCCACCTGCCGGACGACGTCCGCGACGTGGTGGTGGACGGCGACACCGTGACGTGCAGCGCGCCGCAGTCGGCCCTGGACGGCGTGCTGAAAGGTGTGTCGCGATGGCCGGTCGTGGACTTCGGCTGTGTCGAGGCCGAGCTCGAGGAGACGTTCCTGGCGTACTACGGGGAGGAGACCGGCCGTGTTGCGTGACGTGACCCTGAAGACGATCTACGACCAGCGGCGGGGTCTGCTCGCCTGGTGCGTCAGCCTGGCGCTGCTCGTGGCGATGTACGTCGCGGTCTGGCCCAGCATCCGCGGGCAGCCGTCCATGGCGCAGTTCCTCGACTCCATGCCCAAGGCCTTCCGCGCGTTGTTCGCGATGTCCGGGGCCGACATGTCCAGCCCCGCCGGGTACGTGCAGATCGAGCTGCTCTCCTTCCTCGGGCCGATGATCCTGCTCGGTTACGCGATCGCGGCGGGGTCGTCGGCCGTGGCGGGCGAGGAGGAGCGGCACACGCTCGACATGCTGCTCGCGAACCCGGTGAGCCGGGCGCGGGTGGTGCTGGAGAAGGGCGCCGCCATGGTCGTCGGCGTGCTGCTGCTGGCCGCCGTCACGGCGGCCGCGCTGCTGTTCGAGGGCCCGCTCGGCGACCTACGGCTGCCCGCCGGCAACGTGGTGGCCGCGATGGTCCACCTGGCCCTGCTCGCGTTGGTGTTCGGGTCGCTGGCCCTCGCGCTGGGAGCCTCGACCGGTCGGCTGGGCCTGAGCCGGGCCGTGCCCGCCGTCGCCGCTGTGGCCGCGTACGTCGTGAACGGGCTGGGCCCGCTCGTCTCCTGGCTCGAGCCCCTGCAGAAGTTCTCGCCCTTCTATCAGTACGGCGGCCACGACCCGTTGCGGACGGGGGTGTCGACCTCCGGCATCCTGGTCGCCGTCCTCACCGTGCTGGCCTTCGCCGGGCTCGCGGTCGCCGGCTTCCGGCGTCGCGACATCGCCGCCTGACTCGCCCGCCCGACGACGCCCGCCCGACGACGCCCGCCCGACGACGCTCGCAGGGCGTCGTCGACGGGTCCCGACGGCCGCGGGGCCGAATGCGGGTCCTTCGCCCCTGTCGCACGGCCGCCCACCCGACGAGGCTCGATGTGCAGGCCGGTGAGGTGCGCCCCGAACCACGCCCGCCGGGCCGGGGACGGACGGGAGGACGAGGATGCTCACACAGCAGGCTCCATCGGCGACCATTCGGCGAGAGAAGTACGTCTACGAGTTCGCCGAAGGGGACAAGGACGACAAGGACCTGCTCGGCGGCAAGGGCGCCAACCTCGCCGAGATGGCGCGGCTGGGCCTGCCCGTGCCGCCGGGGTTCATCGTGACGACGGCGGCGTGCCAGGCCTATCTGAGGGACGGCACGGAGCCCGTCGGGCTCCGGGAGGAGATCCTCGCGCACCTGGAGCGGCTCCAGGAGCGTACGGGGCGGCGACTGGGGGCGCCCGAGGACCCCCTGCTCGTCTCGGTGCGCTCGGGGGGCAAGTTCTCCATGCCCGGGATGATGGAGACGATCCTCGACATCGGGCTGGGCGACGCCTCGGTGCACGGCCTGGCCGCCGCCTCCGGGGACGAGGCGTTCGCCTGGGACTCCTACCGTCGGCTGATCCAGATGTACGGCCGCACCGTGCTCGGGATTCCCGCGGCCTCGTTCGAGGAGGCCCTGGCGGCGGCCGGTGACCGCCGCGACGGGCGCCTGACGGCCCCCGAACTCGAGCGTGTCGTCGCCGACTTCAAGGCCGTCGTTCGCCGCGACACGGGACAGGACTTCCCGCAGGATCCGCTCGAGCAGATGTTCGGTGCGGTTCGCGCGGTCTTCCACTCCTGGAGCTCGGAGCGGGCGGTCGCCTATCGGCGACAGGAGCACATCCCGGAGGACCTGGGGACGGCCGTCACCGTCATGGCGATGGTGTACGGCAACCTGGGGGCCTCGTCCGGGACCGGAGTGGCCTTCACCCGGAACCCCGTGACGGGGACCCGCGGCGCGTACGGGGACTACCTGCCGAACGCTCAGGGCGAGGACGTCGTGGCCGGCGGCCACGACGCGATGCCCCTCGCCGAGCTCGCGCTCCGCGACAAGCAGTCATATGACGAGCTCCAGGGGTACCTGTCGACGTTGGAGCGGCACTACCGCGACCTGTGCGACATCGAGTTCACCATCGAGCGCGGCCGGCTGTGGATGCTGCAGACCAGGGTCGGCAAGCGGACGGCCGCGGCGGCCTTCGTCATCGCCTGCCAGCTGGTCGACGAGGGGCTGATCGATCTCGACGAGGCCCTCTCGCGCGTGACCGGTGCCCAGCTGTCGCAGCTGATGTTCCCGGCGTTCGCGCCGTCGAAGGACGACCGCGTCCTCGTCACCGGCGTCCCCGCCTCGCCCGGCGCGGCCGTGGGCGCGATCGTCCTGGACAGCCGGAAGGCGGCGAGGGCGACGGAGCCCGTCCTGCTCGTGCGCCGGGAGACCACGCCGGACGACCTGCCCGGCATGATCGTCGCCAGCGGCGTGCTCACCAGTCATGGCGGGAAGACCTCGCACGCCGCCGTCGTCGCCCGGGGGATGGGAAAACCGTGCGTGTGCGGCGCGCAGGACATGGTCATCGACGAGGCGACCCGCACGGTCTCGGTCGGCGACGTCGTCCTGCACGAGGGCGACGTCGTGTCCATGGACGGCACGACCGGTCGCGCCTACCGCGGGAGGATCCCCGTCACGCCGTCACCCGTGGCCCGGTACGTCGACTCCGGCCAGGTGCCCGACGGCGAGCCGCTCGTCGGGGCCGTCCACCGACTCCTCACCCACGCGGACGCCGTCCGGCGGCTGGGCGTCCAGGCGAACGCGGACACTCCCGCGGACGCCGCCCGCGCCCGCCGGCTCGGAGCGGAGGGGATCGGCTTGTGCCGCACCGAGCACATGTTCCTCGGCCCCCGGCGCAAGCTGGTCGAGGAGCTCGTCCTGGCGCGGACACCGCAGGAACAGCAGGTCGTCCTCGACGCCTTGCTGCCGCTCCAGCGGGCTGACTTCGTCGAGATCCTGCGCGCCATGGACGGGCTGCCGGTGACGATCCGGCTGATCGACCCGCCGCTGCACGAGTTCCTGCCGAGCGTGGCCGACCTCGCCGAGCGCGTGGCCTGGGCCGAGGGGGCCGGGGCGGCGAGCCCGGAGCTCAGCCGGGCCCGCGACCTCCTGGATGCCGTGCGGCGCATCCACGAGGAGAACCCGATGCTCGGGCTGCGGGGCGTCCGGCTCGGCCTGGTGATCCCGGGCCTGGTCGCCACGCAGGTGCGGGCCGTCGCGGAGGCGGCCGCGGAGCTGGTGCGGGAGGGCCTGGACCCACGGCCGGAGATCATGGTTCCGCTGGTCGCGTCCGCTCGGGAGATCGAGGCGCTGCGACCGGACTTCGACGCCGTCCTCGCCACGGTCCCGGATTCTCCTCAGCTGCCGATCGGCACGATGATCGAGGTTCCGCGGGCCGCGCTGACCGCCGGCGAGATCGCGGAGCAGGCCGAGTTCTTCTCGTTCGGGACGAACGACCTGACCCAGATGAGCTGGGGTTTCTCCCGCGACGACGTCGAAGGGGCGTTCTTCCCTCGGTACATGGCTCTGGAGATCTTCGACACCTCGCCGTTCGAGAGCCTCGACGTCAAGGGCGTCGGACGGCTGGTCGGGATCGCCACCGTCGAGGGCCGGGCGACCCGCCCCGGACTGCGGGTCGGCGTGTGCGGTGAGCACGGCGGGGACCCGGCATCCATCCACTTCTTCCACGGAGCCGGGCTCGACTACGTCTCCTGCTCGCCGTTCCGGATTCCGGTGGCACGACTGGAGGCCGGCCGGGCGTCGCTGGCGACGTCCGGCTCGGACAGCCGTTGAGCCGGCGGCCTCAGCGACGGGCGAGGAGTCGGCTGGCGAACCGGGCCGCCTGCGGGCGCCGGTCCACGTCCAGCTTGTCGAGGACGCTCGACACGTGCTGCTGCACGGCGGTCTCGTGCAGGGACAGCTCCGTCCCGATCTGCCTGTCGGTCCTGCCCAGCGCCATGAGCTCGAAGACACGCCGCTCCGGTGGCGTCAGCCAGGTCAGTTCCTCGGTCCGGGCGCCCACCCGGGCCCGCAGTCGCTCCCGCACCCGGCCCGTGACGGCCGGGTCGAGGAGGCTCCCACCGTCGGCGACGGTCCGGACGGCGTCGGCGATGTCGATCCCGCGGATCTGCTTCAGCAGGTAGCCGGATGCGCCGGCCAGGATCGCGTCCAACAGCGCCTCGTCGTCCTGGGACGACGTCAGCAGCACGGCCTTGATCGTGGGATCGACGGACCTGATGTGTCGGCAGACGGCGACGCCGCTGCCGTCGCCGAGACGGGCGTCGAGGATGGCCACATCCGGGCGCAGTGCCGGGATGATCCGAGTGGCCTCCAGCGCCGATGCCGACTCGCCGACGAGCTCGATGTCGTCGGCCGGGTCCAGCAGCGCGGCCAGAGCGCGCCGGACGACGTCCTGGTCGTCCAGCACGAACACCCGGATCACCTGGTCCGCCTTCCCCAACCCGGCCCCGGACAGACCGACAGCCATCCACGCTAGGAAGCCGTTCGGACCGAGGGCTGCGGCCGTCGGACCCGAGCGAGCGGGACTTTGGTCACCCCTCGGGCTCGTAGCCACGGTGGCCGCAGTTGGGTCCCGGCAGCAGGGGACCAACGGCTCTGTCGCCGGCCCGTCTCCTCGGCCGACGATCAACTCGTCGTCCCGGTCGGTCGGGAGGAGCGGCATGAGCCAGGATGCCCGGATGCTCGACGTCGCCGGTCTCGAGGCCGTGCTCGACCTCCTCTCCGGTCGTGGCTACGTCCTGCTCGGACCGACGGTCCGCGACGGCGCGGTCGTGCTCTCCCGGATCACGTCGATCGAGGATCTCCCGGCCGGTGTCCGGGACGAGCAGGCGCCGGGGCGGTACCGGCTCGAGTCTGCCGGCGACGGCCTGCTCTTCGGGTTCGCGGCGACGGCCGCGTCGTGGAAGCCCTTCCTGTTCCCCGCGCGCCGCACGCTCTGGGAACTGGGCGCCGACGGCCTCCCGGAGCAGCCGGACGCCGATCGGACGCGGCGCGCGTTCGTCGGCGTCCGGGCCTGCGATCTGCACGCCATCGGCGTGCTCGACGACGTGCTCGCCGCACGCCCGTTCGCCGACCCGGACTACGCCGCGCGCCGCGAGGGGATCTTCGTCATCGCGGTCACGTGTGCCCACCCGGGCGGCACCTGCTTCTGCACCTCCATGGGCACGGGACCCCGACCCGACTCCGGCTTCGACATCGCCCTCACGGAGATCATGGACGCCGGCGGGCATCGGTTCCTCGCGCAGCAGGGGTCGGCGGCGGGCGCCGGCGTCCTGGCCGACGTGCCGGGCCGGGCGGTGACGCGGTCGGACGAGCAGGCGGCGGCCGCCGTGGCGACGGCCGCGAGCGAGGCGATGCGGCGCGGTGTGGACACCGAGGGCCTGCGCGACGTGCTCTATGCCGTGGCGGAGCACCCGCGATGGGACGACGTCGCCGCCCGCTGCCTGTCCTGCGGGAACTGCACGCTCGTCTGCCCGACCTGCTTCTGCGTCACGACGCGCGAGGTCGTCGACCTGTCCGGTCGCGTCGGGCGCGACCGCGAGTGGGACTCGTGCTTCGACCCCGATCACTCCCACCTGCACGGCGGGCCCGTGCGAGGCACGACACGCACGCGTTACCGCCAGTGGCTCACCCACAAGTTCGCCTCCTGGATCGACCAGTTCGGTACCAGCGGTTGCGTGGGCTGCGGCCGGTGCGTCACGTGGTGCCCGGTCGGGATCGACGTGCGGGAGGAGCTCGCCGCGCTGCGGGACACCTCGACGAAGGAGGAGTTCGATGGCCGTCCCGCGTGAGCTGCTCGCCGAGCACCCGCTGTTCGTCGGACTGAACGACGAGGTTCTGAGCGTGACCGCCGACTGTGCGGTCGACGTCCGCGCGGGCGCCGACGAGATCGTGTTCCGAACCGGCGATCCAGCCGACCGCTGCTACCTCGTCCTCCGGGGTCGGATCGCCCTCGATCTTGTCGCCGAGGGTGGGGAACGTCTCGTCGTCGACACCGTCGACGACGGCGGCGTCGTGGGCCTGGCCTGGCTGGTCCCGCCGTATCGGTGGTATCTGGACGCGCGCGCGGTCGAGCCGACGAGCGCGATCGCGGTCGACGCCGTCCGCCTGCGCGCCTTGTGGGACCAGCATCCGGGCCTGGGGTACGTGATGTTGCGGCGCCTCGTCGCCGCCATGTACGAGCGGATGCAGTCGGCGCGGGTGCGCCTGCTCGACGTGTACGGGCGGCACACGTGATCACCGGGCTCGAGCGCGAACTCCGGCGGGCGGATCCGATGCAGCCCCGGGCGTTCACCGTGCGGGCGGTCCGGCGCCACACCGCCGACACCGCGACCTTGACGCTGGAGGCCGTCGACCGCGTTCCCCTGCCGTTCGCTCCGGGCCAGTTCACGATGATCGGACGTCCCGGTCTCGCGGAGGTCCCGATCTCCATCAGCGGCGACCCGGCGGAGCCCGGGCACCTGGAGCAGACGGTGCGCTCCGTCGGCGACGCCACCGCCGCCCTGGTGGCCGCCAGGCCGGGCGACCGGCTGCTCGTCCGGGGTCCCTACGGCACGGGCTGGGCGGTGCCGGACGCGGTCGGCGGCGATCTGGTGATCGTGGCCGGCGGGATCGGACTCGCTCCGTTGCGCCCGGCGCTGCTGCAGATCCTCCGGCGGCGAGCGATGTACCGCCGGGTCGTGCTGGTCTACGGCAGCCGGACGCCGGACCAGCTGCTCTTCCGGGCGCAGCTCGATCGCTGGCGCGAACTGGTCGACGTCACCGTCACGGTCGACGCCGCGACGCCCGGGTGGCGTGGTTCGGTCGGGCTCGTGACCGGACTGCTGCCGGCCGAGCTGGACCCGGGGCGTACCCGGGCCCTGGTCTGCGGCCCCGAGGTGATGATGCGGCTCACGGCCGAGGCCATGATGGCGCGGGGGCTGGGAGCCGACCGCATCGAGATCTCGATGGAACGCGACATGAAGTGCGGCATCGGTCTGTGCGGGCACTGCCAGCTGCGCGAGCTCTTCGTCTGCATGGACGGCCCGGTCCTCGGCTATGACCGGGTCCGGCCCCTGCTGACCGTGCGGGGGTTGTGACCCGTGGACAGCTCCCTGCGCCGGCCCGCCTCCGACCCGCCCGCCTCCGCCCGGCCCACCCTCGCCGTGTGGAAGTTCGCCTCCTGCGACGGCTGCCAGCTGTCCCTGCTGGACTGCGAGGACGAGCTCCTGGCCCTGGCCGAGGTGGTCGAGATCAGCCACTTCCTCGAGGCCACGAGCGCCGACGCGCCGGGCCCCTACGACCTGTCACTGGTCGAGGGCTCGATCACCACCGCGGCGGACGCCGAGCGGATCCGGCAGGTGCGCCGGCTCTCCCGCCGGCTCGTGACCATCGGGGCCTGTGCGACCAGCGGCGGTGTCCAGGCGCTGCGCAACCTCGCCGGCGTCGACGAGTTCGGCTCGGAGTACGTCGCCGCGGTGTATCCCCGGCCGGAGTACATCGCCGCGCTGGCCACCTCGACGCCGATCTCCGCGCACGTGCCCGTCGATCTCGAACTGCACGGTTGTCCCGTCGACCGGACCCAGCTCCTCGAGGTCGTCACGGCCTGCCTCGCGGGCCGGACGCCGCAGCTGCCGGCCGAGAGCGTCTGCGCGGAGTGCAAGCGCGCGGGAAACGTCTGCGTCATGGTCGCCGGCGGCACCCCCTGTCTCGGGCCGGTGACGCGGTCCGGTTGCGACGCGCTCTGCCCGTCGTACGCCCGGGGCTGCTACGGCTGCTTCGGTCCCGCGCCCGGTGCGAACACCGGCGCTCTCGTCGCCCTGCTGCGCGCCGACGGGATGGCCGAGCGCGACGTCCTGAGGATCTTCCGCACGTTCAACGGGCCGGTGGATCCCGTGGGTACCCGGCGGGAGGCGAGCCGGTGACGCACAAGATCGACGGCGACCGGCTGCTGCACGTCGACGCCCTGGCCCGGGTGGAGGGCGAGGGCGCGCTGCGGGTTCGTGTCCACGACGGCCGGGTCGTCGACGTGGAGCTGGCGATCTACGAGCCCCCCCGGTTCTTCGAAGCGCTGCTGCGCGGCCGCGGGCACACCGAGCCACCGGACATCACCGCCAGGATCTGCGGCATCTGCCCCGTCGCCTACCAGCTGACCGCGTGCCAGGCGATCGAGGCCGCCTGCGGGGTGGAGGTCCCGGACGAGATCCGCCTGCTGCGGCGGCTGCTCTACTGCGGCGAGTGGATCGAGAGCCACGCCCTGCACGTCTACCTGCTGCACCTGCCCGACTTCCTCGGGTATGCCAGCGCGGTCGACCTCGCGCGGGACCGCCGGGATCTCGTCGAGCAGGGGCTACGCCTGAAGAAGGCGGGCAACGCGGTGCTGGCGGAGATCGGCGGCCGGGCCGTCCATCCCGTCAACGTCAGGGTGGGCGGCTTCTACCGGTTACCCGAGGCCGACGCGCTCATCCGGTTGCGGCCCGTGCTCCAACAGGCCCTGGATGACGCGCTGGCGACTGTCCGACTGGTGTCGTCCCTCGACTTCCCTGACCTGGAGCAGCCTCACGAGTACCTCGCACTCCGCGCACCAGCAGAGGAGTACCCGCTGGACCGCGGCCTGCTCATGACCAGCGGTGGGGGAGTCTTCCCCGCGGAGGAGTTCGGCCGGCTCGTGGTCGAGGAGCAGGTCTCGCATTCCACCGCGCTGCACGCCCGACTGGCCGGCGGCGGTCTGTACCTCGTCGGTCCGCTCGCCCGTTATGCGCTCAACGGCGACCGGCTGACGGGCGCGGCCCGGGACGCGGCCCGCGAGTTCGGGCTGGGGGAGGTGTGCCGGAACCCGTTCCGCTCCATCGTCGTCCGCGCGGTCGAGACGGTGTACGCATGCGAGGAGGCGCTGTCCATCCTCGAGCTCTGGCACGGAGCGCCCGACGCCTCGGTCGACGTCCCACCCCGGGGCGCCGTCGGTCACGGGGTCACCGAGGCCCCCCGCGGCGTGCTCTACCACCGCTATGCCCTGGACGCCGACGGCTCGGTCCTCGACGCCCGGATCGTCCCTCCGACGTCGCAGAACCAGGCTGCCCTGGAGGCCGACCTCGCCGCGTTCGTGCAGGCGCATCTCGACCTGCCCGAGGAGGAGCTGACCCGGCGTTGCGAGCAGGCGATCCGCAACTACGACCCGTGCATCTCCTGCGCCACGCACTTCCTGCGCCTGGAGCTGACGCGGGCATGACCGCGCTCGTCGTCGGTGTCGGGGCCGTGGACCGCGGCGACGACGGCGTGGGCGTCGCCGTCGTCGAGGACCTGCGCCGCCGCGCCCTCCCCGGCGTGGACCTGTGCGTGGCGACCTCGCCGACCCGGCTGCTCGACGTCTGGACGGGCCACTCCCCGGTCGTGGTCGTGGATGCGGCCGCCACGGGGACGCGGCCCGCCGGCACCGTGACGCTCGTCGACGTCGGCGCGCGGCCGCTCCCCGGCCATGGCGGGCCGGCCGGGACGCACGGGTTCGGGGTGGCCGACACGGTGGAGCTCGCCCGGGCCCTGGATCGCCTGCCCGACCGGCTCGTGCTGGTCACCGTCGAGGCGACCAGGTTCGACCAGGGCTCGCCGCCGTCGCCGGCCGTCGCCGCCGCCGTCCCGGCCGCCGCCGACGCCGCCGTCCAGGCCCTGTTCCCCGAGGACCAGACGCGCCCCGGCCGGGTCGAACTGCTCGGCGTCGGCGCGATGAACTCGCCGCGCTACCGGCCGGCCGGGCTGGCCGTGCACGCCGGCGGGCGCTGCCTGCTGATCGACGGCGGAGATCCGCGCGGCCTGCCCGAGCACGTCGACGCGTGGCTGGTCTGCGACGACAGGTCGGAGCTGATGCCGCGGATCCGCCGGCTGGCGCGCCGGTACTCGCTGGAGCCCGTCGTGACCGCCCAGATCGTGGGCGACGTCGTGGTCACGCCGCTGCCCGTGCGGCACACGTCACATCCGACATTCGGCTACCTCCTGGTCGCCGGCGCCCGCCGGGCCGCCTGGGCCCCGGAGTTCTGGCGTTACCCGGAGTGGGCCACCGACCTCGACCTGCTGTTCGCGGAGGCGGCGGGATGGTCGCGCCCGATCCGGTTCCGGGGCGGGGTCGGCGGGCACGCGTGCGTCCTGGACGTCTCGCGCGCGGCCCGCGAGAGCGGCGTCCGCCGCCTCGTGTTCGCCCACATCGGCCGCCCGACGATCGCCGCCCTGGACGCGGGTCGCGAGGTCGAGTTCGGCGAATTCGGCTCGGACGGTCAGGCGTTCAACCTGGACCTGGACCCCCCGGCATAGCCGGACCGGTCCGGTCGAGCCACGCCGGCCGCAAGGGGGCGGGGGGACCCAGGGCGTCGAGCAGCAGTGGCGGGAGCTCCCGCTTGCCCGACCCATCCGTCGAGATGACGACGTAGACCGTCCGCGCGCTGCACGTGACCTCGCCCCCCGCGCGCCGCGTCTCGAAGTCCAGGGCGAAACTCGTCCGTCCCAGCAGGGCGGTCGACACCGCGACGACCGCGTCGTCCTGCCACCGCAGGCCGGACCGCCAGTCGATCTCCGACCGGACGAGCTGGACGTCGAAGCCGGCCTCGATCAGGTCCGGGTACGGCAGCCCACGGGCCTGGAGGAAGGCGGCCATCGCCTCGTCGAAGTAGGTGAGGTACCAGCCGTTGAACACGACGCCCTGAGCGTCGACCTCCATGTATCTGACCCGGAGGGCCTGTTCGAACACGTCCGCCATCCTGACCGCCCTCCGGCACGCTGTCCCAACCCGGCGCCCGGGAGCACGGGCGGGTGCGGCGCCTCCGGCCCTGCGCCGACGTCAGCCGCCGCTCGGAAGGGTGGCGAGCGCCACGAGGTCGCCCGACCGGCTGCATGTCTGGGGGGAGGCGACCCACAGGTTGCGTCGAAGGTGACGTCGACGGTGACGTCGACGGTGACGTCGAAGGTGACGTCGAAGGTGACCATGTGCGAGGGCGGCCCGGCGCACGCCCCCGTCCTGGAGCGGTCCTGAACGAGCGTGGGTCAGACCGTCCGCGGCGCCTTTCCGGTCAGCGTGGCGATCCGCCGCAGCATCTTGTGGCCGGGATCGGCGGCGGGGTCGAACATCAGCGGGCACCCGCCGGCGATCACCGTCATCCCGTGCTCCCGGGCGAGTTGCGTCGCGCTGTCCGAGACGCTGCCCGGACCGAACATCCGGTGCATCCAGACCTGGCCGACACCGAGGTCGATGCACTCCTTCACGGTGGCCTCCGCCGCGTCGGGCTTGGTCGCGATCACGACCGCGTCCACGCCGCCGGGGACGGCGTGCAGGTCGCGGTAGCACGGATCCCCTTCGACCCGCTCCGCGTTCGGGTTGATCGCGAACACGTCGTAACCGCGTTCGCGCAGTCGCGTGTAGACCACGTTCGCACCGTGGCCCTGCGGGTTGCGCGAGACCCCCGTGACGGCGATGCGGCGCGTGGACAGGAACTGGTTGGCGGCGTCCTTCAGCGATGTCATCCCGGCACCTTCCTCGTGCCTCGTGCTCGTTCCTCGCCCGATCGAGCCGATCCGGCGTCCGGACGTGAGACGGGCGGCGTCCGGACGTCTGACGTGCGGCGACGACCCTGCGGATCCGGCCGTGCCCCGTGCCCCGGAGCGTTCCCCGTCTGCGGACACCCCAGCCTGACGCGGGCGCGGCCGCGCCGACAGGGCCATTCGTCCTTCGTCGTCGGCACGGCGCGGTCGTCGGGGCACCGCGTGATCACCATGGACCGGTGATCGACACGCAGCGCATGATCAGCGCGAGGTGTGCGGGCTAACCCCGGCCCACGTAGGGCATCGTCGTCGCCAGCACGGTGAGCGTCGCGACGTTGGCGTCCAGCGGAAGGCTCGCCATGTAGCGGATGGCCTCGGCGGCGTGCGCGACGTCCATCAGCGGCTCGGGCCGCACCTGCCCGTCCGGTTGCAGCGCGCCCGTCTCCGAGGCCTGGGCGAGCGCGGTCCGGGCGTTGCCGATGTCGATCTGCCCGCACGCGATGTCGAAGGCCCGCCCGTCGAGGGCGGTGGCCTTCGTCAGCCCTGTGACGGCGTGCTTGGTCGCCGTGTACGCGACCGATCGCGGGCGCGGGGTGTGCGCGGCGATCGAGCCGTTGTTGATGATGCGACCGCCACGGGGGCGCTGGTGGCGCATCACCCTGAACGCCTCCCGGGTGCAGAGGAAGACGGCGGTCAGGTTGACCGCGACGACGCTGTCCCACTCCGCCAGGGGCACCTCGTCGAGGTCGTGCGCCGGGGCGCCGGTGCCGGCGTTGTTGACCAGCAGGTCCACGCGATCGTGCCGAGCGACCACGGTGTCGAAGAGCCGACGGACCTCGGCCTCGTCGGTGACGTCGGTGGGGACGGGGTCGAGGACGCCGGGCAGGTCAGCTCCCCGCTGCGCGACGGAGGCGAGGGCGGCGGGCCGACGTCCGGCAAGCGCCACGGTCCAGCCGTCCCGGGCGAGGGCGAGGGCGGCGGCCGCGCCGATGCCGGTGCCCGCCCCGGTGATGACGGCAACCCCGGGTGTCCTGTCGTCCATCGGGCCTCCCGCCGCGTGATCGAGTCCGGGCTATCATGCCCTGGCGCCCATCGCGCCATCCGTCGACCGGCAGGGAGCGCTGGAGGATGTCCTTCGCACCGCCGCCACCCGGGCGCTGGCGTGACGCCCCGGCACGGTATCCCGACCCGGCGGTCCGTGCCGTCGACCCCAGGTTCGAGCGTTACGTGCTGTTCAACGCAGCGGTGGAGCGGATCGCCACCGGCTTCCGATGGGTGGAGGGCCCGGTCTGGTTCGGGGACCACCGATGCCTCGTGTTCAGCGACATCCCCGAGAACCGGCTCTACCGCTGGGACGCGGTCACCGGCGCCGTCGGCGTGTTCCGGTCGCCGTCGGACAACGCCAACGGGAACGCGCGGGATGCCCGGGGGCGCCTCGTCACGTGCGAGCACCGGACCCGGCGGATCACCCGGACCGAGCACGACGGTTCCCTCACCGTCCTGGCCGACAGCCACGGCGGCCGGCGACTCAACGCGCCCAACGACGTGGCGATCGGGCCGGACGGCGCGGTCTGGTTCACCGACCCGGGCTACGGCATCATGACGGACTACGAGGGCGCCCGGGCCGAGCAGGAACTTCCCACGGCCGTCTACCGCGTCGACCCCGAGGCGGGTGGGGTGGAGCCGGTCATCAGCGATCTCGAGCGGCCGAACGGTCTCTGCTTCTCCCCGGACGGTTCACGCCTCTACGTGGTCGATTCCGGGGCCAGCCGAAGCATCTACGTCTACGACGTCGCCGGCGGCGGCGTGGGTGGCGCCGGCGGGGGTGGGCGCCGGTTCGTCGACATGGGCCCCGGGACGTCCGACGGGATCCGCTGCGACGAGGACGGGAACCTCTGGTCGGCGGCCGGCGGTGGCGTGGACGGCTACGACGGTGTGCACGTCTTCGCCCCGGACGGTGCCCTGATCGGCCAGATCCTCCTGCCCGAGATCTGCGCCAACCTGTGCTTCGGAGGTCCGGCCGGGAACCGGCTCTTCATGGCCGCCTCCCAGTCGGTCTACGCGCTGTACGTCAACGTCAGAGGCCTCTGATCACGCCGTGCACGCCTTGTGCGGGGTTGCACGCGTTGTGCCGCTCCTCGCCGCGTCCTCGTCGTCATAACCCGTGCAACTCAGCACAACGGGAGCACGTCCGGGGTGCGGGAGAGCGCCCGGCGGCGTCGGGACCTTCAGCCCTGACCGCCTCCCCTGCCACGGCCTAGCGTCGAAAGCGCGACCGCGGGAGGTGTGCATGGCCGCTGCGCGGGCGGGCCGGCTCGGCGACACCGAGCGCCAGCGGGTCGGCGGCAGGCCGGCCGACGAGGGCGGCGGCACGCCGCCGGCCTTGCCCTGGGCGTGCGAGCGCCAGGACGTCCTCCAGGCGCTCGGCGTGCGCCGAGAGCAGGGACTGTCCGAGTCGGAGGCGGCACGGCGGCTGGCGGAGGTCGGCCGGAACGACGTTCCGCTCGAACCGCCCGAGCCGATGTGGCGGTCGGTGCTCGACCAGCTGCGCGAGACGATGATCCTCGTCCTGTTGGTCGCGCTCGTGCTGACCCTGCTCACCGGGGACGTCGCGGACGCCGCCGTCATCGGCCTGGTCGTCGCTGTCAACGCCACCGTCGGGGTGGTCCAGCAGCGGCGGGCGATCCGCGACGTCGCCGCGCTCCGCTCGCTCACGGCTCCCACGGCCCGGGTGCGGCGGGGCGGCGACCTGCGCACCGTCCCCGCCGTCGAGCTCGTGCCGGGGGACATCCTCCTGGTCCGGGAGGGGGACCTGGTCGCCGCCGACGCCCGGCTGCTGGAGGCCCACGGGCTGGAGGTCGACGAGGCTCCGCTCACCGGGGAGTCCGTGCCGTCCGCCAAGGACCCCGAGCGCGTCCTCGAGGCCGACATCGCCGTCGGCGACCGCGTGACGATGCTGCACGCCGGCACGACCATCGTCCGCGGCCGGGGTGAAGCCGTCGTCGTCGGCACGGGCACGCGCAGTCAGGTGGGAGTCCTCGCCAGGCTGCTCGCCACGGGCGAGGCCCCCAGGACCCCGCTGCAACGCCGGCTGCGCCGGCTGGGGGAGCAGCTCTCCATCCTCACGGTGATCGCCTGCGTCGTCGTCGTCGTCCTCGGTCTGCTGCGCGGTCAGGACTGGGAGACGGTGATCCTGACCGGGATCAGCCTCGCGGTGGCGGCGATCCCGGAGTCGTTGCCCGCGGTCGTCGCCCTCGCCCTGGCCGGGGGGGCGCGCCGGATGGCACAGCGGGGCGCCATCGTCCGGTCGCTGCCTGCAGTCGAGACCCTGGGCTCGGTGACCCTGCTCGCCACCGACAAGACGGGCACGCTGACCCGCGGTGCGATGGAGTGCGTCGCCGCGTGGACCACTGCATCGGGGGAGA
>DATKNA010000211.1:0-4658 GCA_035541595.1 Kineosporiaceae bacterium
TCGACGAGTACGGCGGCACCGCCGGCGTCGTCACCTTGGAGGACGTGGTCGAGGAGATCGTCGGGGAGGTCGCCGACGAGCACGACCGCAGGCGTGCCGGGATCGTGCGGCTCAGCGACGGCAGCTACGTCATCCCGGGCCTGCTCCGCCCTGACGAGGTGCGGGCCCGGGCGGACATCGCCGTGCCGGAGGGGCCTGCGTTCGAGACCGTCGGCGGGTTCGTCATGGCCGTCCTGGGGCGCGTCCCCGCCGTCGGGGACGAGGTCGAGATCCCGGGGGCCGTGCTGCGGGTCGAGCGGATGGACGGGCGCCGCGTCGACCGGCTGCGCGCCGTACCCCGGCCGGAGGAGCCGCTGTGAACGCCGGCGCACTCTCGCTGGCGCTCGGACTGCTCCTGCTCAACGCGTTCTTCGTCGGCGCCGAGTTCGCGGTCGTGTCCGCCCGCCGCAGCCAGATCGAGCCGCTCGCCGCGGAGGGCCGGCGGGGGGCCCGCACCACGCTGTGGGCGCTGGAGCACCTGTCGCTGATGCTGGCCTGCGCGCAGCTCGGCATCACGGTGGCCTCGCTGGGTCTCGGCGCCGTGGCGGAGCCGGCTGTGGCGCAGCTGCTCGAGGTGCCGTTCGCGGCCGCCGGCCTACCCCACGAGCTGCTTCACCCGGTGGCCTTCGTCCTCGGCCTCGCCATCGTGGTGTACCTCCACGTCGTGGTGGGGGAGCTGGTCCCCAAGAACCTCGCGATCGCCGGCCCGGAGCGCGCGGCGCTGGTGCTCGCGCCGGCGCTCGTGGCTGTCGCCCGCGTGGTCAAGCCGCTCCTCACCGCGCTCAGCGCGGCGACCCGGCTCCTGCTGCGGCTGCTACGCGTCGAGCCCAAGGAGGAGCTCGCCTCGGCCTTCACGGCGGAGGAGGTGCATTCCATCGTCACCGAGTCCCGCCGGGAGGGCCTGCTCGACGAGGAGGAGCACGACCTGCTCACCGGTGCGCTGGAGCTGTCGTCGCGTCCGGCGTCCGAGGTCATGGTGCCCCTGCGCCGGCTCGTCACCGTCCCGGTCGGTGCGACGCCCGAGGAGGTGGAGCGCGTCGTCGCGCGCACCGGGTTCAGCCGGCTGCCCGTCGTCGCCGCGCGTCGCTCCGCCGGGGCCGGGAACGGGGCGACGGGGGGTGCGGGCGCCCCCGACGCCGACGAGCTCGTGGGTTACCTGCACGTCAAGGACCTGCTCTTCGCCGACGACGTCGCCTACACGGCACCCGTGCCGGACGGGCGGGTCCGCACGCTCGTCACGCTGCCCTCCGATGAGGACGTGGAGGACGCGCTCGTCGCCATGCAGCGTGCCGGCACGCACCTCGCCCGCATCGACGACGAGGCCGGGTCGGCAGTCGGGGTGGTCTTTCTCGAGGACGTCCTGGAGGAGCTCGTCGGCGAGGTCAGCGACGCGACGCAGCGCCCCCAGGGGCGGGCCGGAGCGCGCCCGTGAACCGCGCCGACACGGCCGGTAGACCCACCACCCGCAGACCGGTGGAGATGGCCTTGACCGATTCTTGACACCCGCCCAACGTCCGCTCTGAGCAGGATTTCCGCCGTGTCCCCCGCGGGATCCGGGACACGCCTGAGGGTTTGGTGCGTGACATGTGGGTCCCTTTATAGTTCCGTGATCTGAGCCGGGCGGGGCCGCCTGAGCCGACATTCCGTGCTGCCCGTGGGAGGTCAGTCCGTGCCGTCGCACCGTGCCGACACGCCGGCGGATGCCCCGACGATCGTGCCGACCAGACCGACGGCCTCGTCCCCCCACCAGCGCAGACGCGAGCTGCGGAGGGCGGGGGACGACGGCGGCGCGGGTGCGGCCACCGCCGGTGGACCAGGCCGTCCCGTCGCCGCCGGCGCGCTGACTCCCCGGGCAGCGCGCACGGACGCCGCCTACCCGTCCCGCCGGCAGGTGCACGCCTTCGCGCGGACGGCCCACGGGTCCGGCCGGGGCGGCACCGCGCTGCTCGAGCGTGAGACGACGCCCGATCACCCGGTCACCTGGGGTGCGGTCGCACTCGACCCCCTCTTCGTGACCCGCTCCGGTCGGCAGCCGGCGGATGGCTGGGTGGTCGCCGAGCCCCTGGGCGGGCAGCGATCGACCCGCCGGCCACCCGCGCGGCCACCGGTTCCGCGGCGCTCGTCGCCCGGCGAGACCCCACAGGACGTCGACCCGCCCGCGCCGTGGCCGGCGAGTGGCCCTATGCGCCACGTCGCGGCGGTCCCGGCCCCGTCGCTCCACAGCGTTCGGCGCGCCTGCGACGTCGCCGGGGCCCCCGACGTCACCCGCGTCACGCCGACCCACGGGGGGCGGGTCAGGGCCGTGCGGCGCGAGACCGCCGTCCCGACGGCGTCCGCCGGACGCCGGCCGGGTCTGAGCCTCCCCCAGGTCGGCATCGTCGGGGCCCTCGGGTTGGCGACCATCGCCGTCCCGCTCACCGGAGCCTTCGGGGTGGCCCCGCCGGCCAAGGGCGACTCCGGCACGGTGACGGCGGTGGCCGGGGCGCTGGCCCCCCTCCCGCCGTTCCCCCTCGCCTCCCGGCCGCCCGTGACCGCGCTCGACGACGCCCGGCTGCTGCCTGACGAGGAGCCTGCCGCGTCGATCCCCGCCCGGCTCGCGGCGCCGCACATCCTCCTCGTCGGCGGCTCGGTCTCCCGGAGCAACGAGCGGTCCGTGCTGCCGGGCTGCAACGATCAGACCCCCGACGTCGGCGGCGTCCTGAACGGCCAGCTGCCGGCCTCGATGCTGTGCACCCTCTGGGACCCGCGCCGCCAGCTGCGCTCGGATGCGGCGGTCGCGATCGCGAAGCTCAACATCGCCTATCAGCAGCAGTTCGGGCACCCCATGTGCTTCAACGACGCCTACCGGTCGCTGGCGCAGCAGATCAAGGTCAAGGCCGAGCGCGGGGGCTTCGCGGCCCGCCCCGGCACCAGCGAACACGGGTGGGGTCTGGCGGTCGACCTGTGCGACGGCGTGGACGGGGGCCCGTCGAGCCCGACCTACCAGTGGATGCGGGAGAACGCGCCCTTCTACGGCTGGGACAATCCGGCGTGGGCCCAGGCGGGCGGCGCCGGACCGTACGAGCCGTGGCACTGGGAGTTCTTCCCCGGGGAGAAGGACACGTCCCCGGGGGATTGAGCGCACCCTGGGGTCGTGACGCGCTACGCGCTCCTCGCGCTGCCCTCGGCGAACCGGGTCTACCGGGGCGTGGCGCCGACGCTGGCCGCCGCAGAGCTGCGGCTCCTCGCCGCGGGGCCGCTGGGTGGACGGCTGCGGGACGTCGTCACCACGAGCCTGGCCGGCGTTCCCTGCCTGAGCTTCTCCACGGCCGGTGATGAGCCGCTCGCCGAGCCGGAGCTGGCCTGCCTCGCCCATCTGTCGACGTTCTACGCGCTGTTCACCGTGGAGGCGGTGGACGACGGCCTGCTCCGCCCCGTGGCCGTTCCTCCGGCCGACCGCTTCGACGACGACCTGGTGACGATCCCCACGTACGCCGGGAAGACGAACGAGCAGTTCACCCGGCTGCTGCTCAACGTCACCATCGCCGCCTCCACCGCCGCGAACCGGCTCGCGAGCGGTGGGCTGGCCGTGCTCGACCCCTCTGCGGGCGCGGCACCACGCTCAACCAGGCGCCGCTGGCCGGCCACGACGCCGCCGGCGTCGAGCTGGACGGCAAGGACGTCGAGGCCTACGCCGCCTACCTGCGGACGTGGTTGCAACGCAAGCGGCTCAGCCACAGGACGTCGTTCGGCCCGGTCCGGCGGTCCGGCGTCCACCTGGGGCGCCGGTTCACCGCGCAGTTCGCCCGCTCCACGGCGGAGCTCGCCGCGGGCGAGGGCCGCCGGGTCGACGTCGTCCACGCGGACACGCTGCGGGCCGAGGGCTTCTTCTCCCGGGCGTCGTTCGACGTTGTGGTGACCGACGCTCCGTACGGCGTTCAGCACGCCAGTCGCGGCGCGGCGTCGAGAGCGCGACCTGGTCGCAGCCCATTGGGCCTGCTGGCGGAGGCGCTCCCCGTCTGGGCCCGGGTGCTGCGTCCGGGCGGCGCGGTCGGCATCGCCTGGAACACCCTCCTCGCACCGCGGGCCGAGCTGGTCGCGCTGCTGGCCGGCGTCGGGTTGCAGCCCTTGGACGAGGGGCCCTACCGCCAACTCGAGCACCGGGTGGACCAGGCGATCGTCCGGGACGTCGTGGTCGCCCGGCTCCCGGCCGCCGCCTGACGACGCCGATGCGGATCGGCCCGGCCGACGACATCCGCCCGGCCGGGCCGACGACCACGTCGCGGGCATCTCCCACCCGTCCACCCGAGCGCTCCCGGCGCGGCCGCAGCCCGAGGCTTTCGGCCCCGATGGGCGGCGACTAGTGTCGAGGTGACCGACGGCGCGGCCGGGAGCGGCCGTGCCGGCGCAGCCCGTGACTCGTGTGTCGGGAGGACGACGGATGCCCAAGATTCTGATCATGACCGGCGACGCGGCGGAGGACCTCGAGGTCTTCTACCCCTACCAGCGGCTGCTCGAGGAGGGCTACGAGGTCGACGTGGCCGCTCCGACGGTCAAGAAGCTGCAGTTCGTCGTGCACGACTTCGTCGACGGCTTCGACACGTACACGGAGAAGCCGGGCCACTCCTGGCCCGCCGACG
>DATKNA010000212.1:0-7787 GCA_035541595.1 Kineosporiaceae bacterium
GTGTGCTCAACATCGCCGGTGCCTTGCCGTTCTCGCTCGCCCCGGCCATCGCCCCCGCAGTCCTGTCTGTCGGCGGGGGCAGCTACGGCGTCCTGTTCACCGTCGCGGGCGTCTGCGCCATCGCCGGAGCCGCGGCCATCCTGCCGATCAAGGGAGTTCGTTGAACGTCGTACGCTGACCAGATGCCTCTCCTAGGCAGCAAGCTGCGCGCCCCGCCCCCGCGACGTCAGCTCGTGCCCCGCGAGCGGCTGGTCGACCAGCTCCGGACGGATCCGTCGACGATGCCGCGGCTGGTGCTCGTGTCTGCCCCGGCCGGATTCGGGAAGACCACCCTGCTGACCCAGTGGCTGACACCGGGGCGGGCCGAGGACCCAACCCAGCACCGAACACCGCCTGCCCGGCGGGTGGGATGGTTGTCCCTCGACCCGGCCGACGCCGAACTCCGGACATTCCTCACCCACCTGGTAGCTGCACTCCAGGCCGTCGGCCCGGAGGTGGGAGCCGAGGCGCTGGCGCTGATGGACACCGAACGTGCCCTTCCGGTCGAAGACATCGTCGCCAGCCTCGTCAACGACCTCGATGCACCGGACTGCGCGACTGTCGTCGCGCTCGACGACTACCACGTCATCGACGCTCCTGAGGTACACGGTGCGGTGGCGTTCCTGCTCGATCACCTGCCGCCCCAGGTCACCCTGGCCATGACGACGCGCGCGGATCCGCCGCTGCCGCTGTCCCGCTTGAGGGCTCGCGGGCAGCTGCTCGAGGTCCGCGCCTCCGACCTGCGGTTCACCGCCGAGGAGGCCGACGTCTTCCTCAACCACGTGATGGGCCTTCGGCTCGCGCCCGCCCAGGTGGCGGCTCTGGAATCCCGGACCGAAGGCTGGGCGGCCGGCCTGCAGCTCGCCGCGCTCTCGGCCCGCGGCCACACCACCACCAGCACGGGCGACCCGGCATCCGGCGGAATCGAGGCGTTCGTCGAGGCGTTCTCCGGCAGCCATCGGTTCGTTCTGGACTACCTCCTCGAGGAGGTCCTGGCCACCCAACCGGCCCACGTGCGCACCTTCCTGCTCGACACCTCGGTCCTGGAGCAGCTGACGGGGCCTTTGTGCGACGCGGTCACCGGCGAGCGCGACGGGCAACAGATGCTGGAGACCCTGGAGCGCGGCAACCTGTTCCTCATCCCGCTCGACGACCAGCGACGCTGGTTCCGCTACCACCACCTGTTCGCGGACGCGCTGCGTGCGAGGCTGCGCTCCGTACACCCCGACCGCGAGTCCCTGCTCCATCGCGCCGCGAGTACCTGGCATGCCTCCCAGGAGATGTGGGCGGAGGCGATCGGCCATGCGATGGCGTCCGGCGACGTCGAGCACACCGCTGACCTGGTCGAGCTGGCCCTGCCGCAGGCACGGAAGGACCGGCACGACCGGCAACTACGGGAGTGGCTGCATGGCCTGCCGGACGACGTGCTGCGGCGGCGAGCTCTGCTGGCCACGCAGACAGGCGCGGCGCGACTGTCCGAAGGAGATCTGGACGGCGCGGTCGCCTGGCTCGACCACGCCGATCGGGCGCTCGACGCGTCCCTCACGACGGGCAACCGAAGCCCAGGATGGCCGGCCGGGGCGTCGGGCGCTCTCGAGGCGGAACTGCGGGCGCTGCCGGCTCAGAGCGCCGTCTACCGGGCCGTACTCGCGCAGGCCCGCGGCGACATCGAGGGCACCAGGCTGCACGCCCGACGTGCCCTGGACCTGGCCGGTCCGGCCGACCACGTGGCCCGCTCCGGGGGCGCCGGGTACCTGGGTCTAGCGGCGTGGGCGGCCGGTGACCTGGCCGAGGCGGTCGAGGCGTTCGGTGAGACGGTGCGCTGCCTGCGGGCCGCCGGGAACGTCGCCGACGAGCTGGGCGCCACGGTCGTCCTCGCGACCCTGTGGTGGGCCCGTGGGCAGCCCGTCGAGGCGCGGCGACTGTACGAGCAGGCGCTGGCGACGGCGCACGCCCATCCCGGCCCGGTGCTGTCCAGCACCGCAGACCTGCACGTCGGGCTGGCGGACGCCCTCCGCGAGCACGGTGACCTGGACGCCGCCGCGCAGCACCTGCAGACGGCGCGTGACCTCGGCGACCGGGCATCGTTCCCGGAGAACCGGCACCGCTGGTACACGACGATGGCCGGGCTGCTGGTCGCGCACGGCGACCTGGACGGCGCCGCGGCGATGCTGGAGCAGGCGCAGCCGTTGTACCTGCCCGGATACCTCCCGGACGTGCGGCCGATTGCCGCCATGAAAGCCCGGCTCCATATCCGCCAGGGCCGCCTGGACGATGCGGCGGCGTGGGCGGGCGAGCACCGGGCGAGCACCGGGGACCCGACGAGCTACCTGGCCGAGTTCAATCACCTCACCGTGGCCCGCCTGCTCATCGCGCAGCACCAGGCCCACCAACAGCCGAAGATCCTCCAGGACGCCATCGCGCTGCTGGACCGGATCGTGTTCGCCGCCGAAGCTGCTGGGCGCCGTGGCAGCGTCGTCGAAGGCCTCGTCGTACGCGCCCTGGCAAACCAAGCTATTGATCACTACGACGAGGCTCTGGCCGACCTGAGCCGCGCACTCACACAAGCCGTCCCGGCCGGGTACTGCCGACTCTTCCTCGACGAGGAACCTGAGATGGACGTGCTGCTCCAAACGCTGTCCCGACGGCCCGACCAGGCGGTCTCCAGCGCGGCGGCCGCCCTCCTGGGCAGGGTCGACGATGGGACCTCACAGGCGCGCGTCTCTGCGATGCCGGCCGGTCGGGAGCCGCTCAGTGAACGTGAGGTCGAGGTGCTCCGGCTGCTCGCGACCGACGTGAGCGGCCCCGAGATCGCCGAGCGGCTGTTCATGTCCGTCAACACGTTCCGGACCCACACTCGGCACATCTTCACCAAGCTCGACGTGAACACCCGGCGAGCCGCGGTCAGCCGCGCGGGCGAGCTCGACCTGCTGTGACCGACTCCACGACGGAATCATCACGTCGGTCACATCGTCTTGCGATGTGACCTCACCAACCCGGCTCCTAACGTCCACGACATCGCCGGACACCCGGCACCCAGGACAAACCAGGAGCCCGCCATGAACATCACCGCCACCGGACTCACCAAGGCCGCCGCAGCCGCCGCCGCGATCGCCGGGACCATCTTCATCACCGTCCAGATCGGCCACCCGGCGACCGATACCTTCACCACCGAGACCACCCAGTGGGCGGCGCGCAGCTGCGCCAAGACCGTGATGGCGGCGCTCGCGCTCGCGGGCATCACCGGAATGTACCTGCGCCAGTACCGCAAGGCCGGCCTCCTCGGCCTGGTCGGCTACCTCACCTTCGCCGCCGGGTACCTGGCCCTGCTCTCCGTCGAGGTCATCGCCGTCGCCGTCCTGCCCAACCTGGTCCACACCGAGCCCGGGTTCGTCAACGACGTCGTCGCCGCCGCTGCCGGCGGACACCCGGCCGGGGACATCGGCGCGCTCCAGACCTTGTTCGACGTCTCCGGCGCCGGCTACATCCTCGGCGGCCTGATCTTCGGCATCGCCCTGTTCCGCACCGGCGTCCTCGCCCGCTGGGCGGCCGCCCTGCTCGCCGTCAGCACCGTCGGGACGGCCGCGCTCGCGGTGCTGCCGGACTCGTTCAACCGGCCCTTCGCCGTCCCCGAGGGCATCGCGCTCATCGCCTTGGGCGTGTCCCTGTGGCGCCACCCGAGCGACGTCCCCGCGACGCCCCGCGAGACCGTCCCGGTCGTCAGCCCGGCCGCCAGCCCGGCCGCCAGCCCGGTCGAGCAGCCCGCAGTCCGATGACCACCCGACGCGCGACGTGGCGGGTGCCGATCGCCCTGGTGGCGCTCGGCACCGTCCCGGTGATCGCCGGCTCACTTCGCCTCGTCGAACTGACGGGCGGAGCAGCGACGATGCCGTCGAACCCACGGTTCGCGGCGTCGCCCGTGCCGGTTGTGGTGCACATCCTCTGCGCCATGGTGTTCGCGCTGCTGGGTGCCTTCCAATTCTCGGGCCGTCTCCGCCGGCGGCACCCCGGCTGGCACCGCAGAGCCGGGCGCATCCTGGTGGTCGCCGGGCTCGGGGTGGCGCTGTCAGCGCTATGGCTGAACCAGTTCTTCCCCCGCGCTGGCGCCTCGCGGGAGGTGCTGTACCCGCTCCGGCTGGTGTTCGGGGTGGCGATGGTGGTCACCATCGTCCTGGGGTTCCTCTCGGCCCGTCGACGCGACATCGCCCGACATCGGGCCTGGATGACCCGCAGCTACGCGATCGGTCTGGTCGCCGGCACCCAGGTCTTCACCCTGGGCCTCGGGGGTGCGCTCTTCGGCCACGGGCCCGTGACGACGGCACTGCTCATGGCTGCCGCCTGGGGGATCAACCTCGCCGTCGCCGAGTGGGCCATCCGCCGCCCCGCCCGCCGCCGCCCCGCCCGTCGTCGCCCTGCACTTCCCGCAGGCCCCCGGCGAGCTGGAGCGCTCCCATGACCACCGCCACCACGACGTACGAGCTTCGCGTCGACGGCCACCTCGACGACCACTGGTCCGCCTGGCTCGGGGATCTCACCCTGGTCCGCCAGGACGACGGCACCACCGTCCTGACCGGCCCCATCACCGACCAGGCCCAGCTCCACGGCGTCCTCGCCGCCGTCCGCGACCTCGGCGTCCCGCTCGTGTCACTGCAGGCGCGCGGCGGTGCCGCCAACAGCACCATAGGCACCGGGGTGTCGGCGCGTGCTGCCCGTCCGGCACTCGTCCACCCGCTGCTCACCGAGAGGCTCACGCTTCGGCCCGCCACCGCGGACGACGCGGACGCCACCTGGACGTACCGGCGGCTGGAATCCGTGGGTCGGTGGCTGACCGAGACTCCCACCGATCAGGAGGCCTACCGGGTGGCGTTCGCGGACCCCGGCCGTCTCGCCAGCACCGTCGTGGTCGAGCTCAACGGGGACCTGATCGGCGATCTCATGCTACGGATCGAGGACGCCTGGTCCCAGGCCGAAGTCGCCGACCAGGCGCGCGGACGACAGGCCGAGCTCGGCTGGGCGCTGGACCCCACCTACACGGGAGCCGGATACGCGACCGAAGCAGTCCGCGGCCTGCTGGCGCACAGCTTCACCACCCTCGGCGTGCGCCGTGTCGTCGCGACCTGCTTCCTGGCCAACCGCACCTCCTGGCGGCTGATGGAACGCGTCGGGATGCGACGTGAGAATCACGCCATCGCCGACTCGCTGCACCGGTCCGGGCAATGGCTCGACACCGTCACATACGCCCTCCTCGCCACCGAATGGCCCAACTGACCACCCATGAACGGGAGAAGCCACGTCCATCACCACAACGGCGGCGCCCATCACCGCGACCGAGCTGTCCCTGACTCGCCTGCACCTCATGCGCGGCGCAGCCGCAGGGTGACAGCGCGGACCTGAGTGCCGGTGACGCTGCCGACGATGGCCGGGCCGTACCGGTCGTACTTGGCGCAGTACGCGGCGTCGATGGCTTCGTCCGCGCCTACACGCCGGGCATCAGCCCGCGCCGGGCGCCGAGATCTCGGTGGCGAGGGCGTCCTGCGAGGCGGCCCAGGAGGCGAGCAGCCTGAGAGCGTCGGCGGTCGGCGTGCCCGCGGCGGCGGTGTAGACGTTGAGCTGGTGTCCTGGCTCGGAGGCCAGCTCCATCGACTCGAAGTCGAGGTCCAGCTGGCCGACAGCCGGGTGGCGCAACCGCTTCCGGCCGCTGCGGTGGAACTTCACGTCGTGGGACGCCCACAGGCGGCGGAAGAGCTCTGAGCGGGTCGACAGCTCACCGACGAGCTCGATCAACGCCTTGTCCTGATGGTTGCGGCCGGCCTCGAGGCGCAGCATCGCCGCGGCGTCCTTGGCGATCCGGTCGTAGTCGACGAAGAACTCCCTCGCGGCCTCCGGATGCAGGTACACGAACCGGGTGGTGTTCGCCGGCCGGCGGGCGTCCGCGTCGAGCACCGGGGCGTACAGCGCGCGGGCCAGCTGATTCATGGCCAGGATGTCGTGGCGCGCGTTGCGGACCCAGGCAGGAGCGTCCGTCATCGCGTCCAGCATCTGCTGGATCGGTGCCCGGACGGCGGCCGCGACCGGCCGCTTCCCGCGGGCGCCGCCCGGGCCACTCGCGGCAGCCAGGGAATGGAGGTGGGTCCGCTCGGCCTCGTCCAGCTGCAGCGCGTCCGCCAGAGCGTCCAGGACGCTCTCGGAGGCGCCGGCCAGGCTGCCGCGCTCCATCCGCACGTAGTAGTCGACCGAGACGCCGGCGAGCATCGCCACCTCCTCCCGGCGCAGCCCCTTCACCCGCCGGTTGCCGCCGTAGACGGGCAGACCCGCCTGCTGCGGGGTCCGCCGCGCGCGGCGGCTGCTGAGGAAGTCCCGGATCTCGGCACGAACGTCCATACCGTGAGTGGAGCCCATGCAGCCACGGTAGGCACCCCTGCGCGAGACGAGGGAGGCACTGCCAGTACCGGGCACGACAGGAACTCCCCCGGTGGCGACGGGCGTCGTTGACTGGACGTCATGCGAGCCACCTACATGTTCGGCGCGGGCGACGTCCGTGTCGTCGACGTCCCCGACCCCGCCCTGCAGGTGCCCGGCGACGCCCTCGTCCGCGTGGTCCGCGCCTGCATCTGCGGCAGCGACTTGCACCCCTACCACTCGATGCCGGCCACGCCCGGCGGGACGTCGATGGGCCACGAGTTCATCGGCGTCGTCGAGGAGATCGGCGCCGAGGTCACCACGGTGCGCACAGGCGACTTCGTCATCGCGCCCTTCGCGGTGTCCGACGGCACCTGCGAGTTCTGCCGGGCCGGGCTGCAGACCTCCTGCCTGCACGGCGGCTTCTGGAACGACCTCGGGTTCGGCACCGGAGGCGGCCAGGCCGAGGCGGTCCGCGTCCCGCTCGCCGAAGGCACCCTCGTCCCGGTCCCCGGGATCGACTCCGGCACCGACGACGACCTGCTCGCCGGCCTGCTCACCCTCTCCGACGTCTACGGCACCGGATGGCACGCCGCCGTCCGCGGCGGAGTGCGCCCAGGCAGCACGGTCACGGTGATCGGGGACGGCGCGGTCGGCCTGCTCGCCGTCCTCTCCGCGAAGCAGCTCGGCGCCGAACGGATCGTGCTCATGGGCCGCCACCGGTCCCGCACCGACCTCGGCCGCGAGTTCGGCGCCACCGACGTCGTCCCCGAGCGCGGCGCCGACGGCATCGCCCGAGTCCGGGACCTCACCCGTGGCGGCAGCGAGATCGTCCTGGAGGCGGTCGGGCACATGCCCGCCTACCTGCAGGCCGTCGGCGTCGTCCGCCCCGGTGGCGTGATCAGCCGCGTCGGCGTCCCGCAGTACGAGGACGCTCCGGTCGGCTTCGGCAGCCTGTTCGGCCCCAACATCACCCTCACCGGTGGCCCCGCCCCCGTCCGCGCCTACATCGAGCAGCTGCTGCCCGCCGTTCTCGACGGCACCGTTCAACCCGGCAAGGTCTTCGACCACACCGTCGGGCTGGAGGACACACCCAAGGGCTACGTCGCGATGGACGACCGCACCGCGCTGAAGGTCGTCGTCCGGCCGTGACCGCGTCGAAAAGTGTCAAGGCATGACAGTCGGCGTCAGCAACGTCATGCTGGACCGCCTCGACCGGCTGCTCGCGGCGACGTCCGTGGTGCCGGCGGTCAACCAGATCGAGGTGCATCCGTACTTCCGCCAGAGCGAGGTGCTCGCCGCGGACGCCGCGCGCGGCATCCTGTCGCAGGCGTGGTCACCGATCGGCG
>DATKNA010000213.1:0-7954 GCA_035541595.1 Kineosporiaceae bacterium
GTCGAGCACATCGGGATCGCGCTTGATTTCAACCGGCTTGCCATAGTGCTTGAGCGCGGCCGCGCGCGCCGCTGCTTCATCTTCCTCGACGAAAATCATTCCGTCTTCGGCATACCACGCCGGGATTTGGTGCCCCCACCACAGCTGGCGCGAGATGCACCAGTCGTGCATGGTGTCGACCCACTCGAAATAGCGCGGCGCCAGGGACGCCGGGTGGATCGTCACCCGGCCGTCGCGGACGGCGTCCGCCGCGGCCTTGGCGAGCGGCCCGACCCGCACGAACCACTGTTCGGACAGCCTCGGCTCGATGACGGCGTCGCAGCGGGAGCAGTGCCCCACGGCGTGCAGGTACGGACGCCGCTCGGCGACGATCCGCCCCTCCTCGCGCAGGGCCGCGACCATGGCAGGGCGTGCCTCGAACCTGTCGAGCCCTTCGAACGGGCCGGGTGCGGTGACGATGCCGCGCTCGTCGAGGATCGTCAGGTTCTCGAGCCCGTGCCGGCGGCCGATCTCGAAGTCGTTCGGGTCGTGCGCCGGGGTCACCTTGACGGCTCCTGTGCCGAAGCTCGGGTCGACGTGGTCGTCGGCGATGATCGGGATACGCCGGCCGGTCAGCGGGAGCTCCAGGGTCGTACCGACGAGGTGGCGGTAGCGCCCGTCGTCCGGGTGCACGGCGACGGCCGTGTCGCCGAGCATTGTCTCCACCCTGGTGGTCGCGACCACGATCGACGCGCCCGACCGGTCGTCGAGGGCGCCGTACCGGATGCTGACGAGCTCACCCTCGTCGTCGTGGTGGTCGACCTCGATGTCGGACAGCGCCGTGCGATCCCGCGGGCACCAGTTGATGATCCGCTCGGCCCGGTAGATGAGGCCGTCGTCGAAGAGCCGCTTGAAGATCGTCTGGACGGAGCGGGATAGCCCCTCGTCCATGGTGAAGCGTTCGCGGGTCCAGTCGACGCCGTCCCCGAGACGGCGCATCTGGCCGAGGATCTTGCCGCCGTACTCGGCCTTCCACTCCCACACCTTCGCGACGAACTCCTCGCGCGAGTAGTCGTGCTTGCTCTTGCCCTCGGTCTCGGCGAGCTGACGTTCGACGAGCGTCTGGGTGGCGATGCCGGCGTGGTCCATGCCCGGTAGCCAGAGCGTCTCGTAGCCCTGCATGCGACGGCGCCGGGTGAGGGCGTCCATCAGGGTGTGCTGGAACGCGTGCCCGAGGTGCAGGCTGCCGGTCACGTTCGGCGGCGGGATGACGATGCAATACGCCGGCCTGTCGCTCCCCGGGTGCGTCGTGAAGTAGCCGCGCTCGACCCAGCGCTCGTACAGCGGGCCCTCTACGTCGGCCGGCACGTACGAAGACGGCAAGCTGACGGTGGGGCGCGGCTGTTCCGCGGTGGGTGTCTGCGACATGAGGGCAATGCTACGGACGCAATGCCACGCCCCTGCGGCGATATCGCCGCCAGACCTTCCGCCGCGATCAAGGAATGGGTAGCGATCAAGGAATGGGTGGCGATCAAGGAATCGGCGGCCGTTGTCCACAGACCTGTGGACGACGGCCTCGGTGGCGCCGGCAAAGACGCGACGATGTCGTGGGTGAGGGATCTTGTGCTCGGGGGGCAGCCCTTCGAGGTGTCGACGGCGCGTCAGAGGGGGGTCAGCCGGCAACGGCTGCGCCTCATGCTTGCCCAGGGCGGGGTGCGCCAGGTGCTGCACGGGGTGTTCGTGGACGCGGCCGTCCCCGACACCCTGGACGTCCGGGCGGTCTGCCTCGCGCTCCGCCTGCCCGCGGGAGCGGCACTGTCTCGAGGCACCGCCTCCTGGCTCTACGGCGTCGACCCGCGTGCCGCCTGGGAGCGCGACCAACCGATGCCCGTCGAATGCACGGTGCCGAGGGGCCGAGAGCCGCTCAGCCGGCCGGGAGTCCGGTCCTATGTGGCGCCGCTCGCCGGTGACGTCGTCCAGGTGCGCGGGCTGCCTTGCACCACTGCCGTCCGAACAGCGGTCGACCTGCTGCGATACCGGCCGCCGCAGATGGGCCTGGCTGTCGCCGATGCCCTGTCGCACCGCGACCTGGTGGACCCGGCCGAGGTGGTCACCGCGGTCGAGCGCTTCGCCGGCGGCCGTGGCATCGCCCTCGCGCGCCGGCTGGCCGGCTTCGTCGAGCCGGCGGCGGAGTCTTTCGGGGAGAGCTGGTTGCGGCTGCGTCTGCTCGACGCTGGATTTCCCCGCCCAGTGGCCCAGATCGTCGTCCCAGAGCTGGGATATCGGCTCGACCTAGGTTGGCCGGGGCGACGTATCGCCGTTGAGTACGACGGCGAGGAGTTCCACGGGACGCCCGAGCAGTGCGCGCACGACGAGCGCCGCCGAGGGGCTCTGGAGAGGTGTGGGTGGACGGTGGTCGGCGTCGGCAGTGGCGACGTCCTCGGGCGGTCGATGGCGCTGGAGCGAGGAATCGGTGAGCTGCTGGGCCTCGAGCCGGCGACGAGGTATCGACAGTGGTGAGCGGTCGCCTGCTCCTGGACTGGCGACGATGGTGAGCGGTCGCCTGCTCCTGGACTGGCGACGCAGGCCCGCTCCGCCATGAGCTGAACACGTCGTGCCGCCCGCCCCGGGTCCTGGCGGACGGCACGACGGTACACCGTCACCTATTCCTTGATCGCCACATATTCCTTGATCACTGAAGGCGTCGGGCGGTGTCGCTCAGTGCAGCGCGACGGGAGCCACAGCGGCTTCGGTGTCGTCGAGCAGGTGGGTCTCCTCCTTCTTGCGGGGCAGCATGAGCGCAGGAATGAACGTGAACAGGAGCAGGATCGCGGCGACCCAGAAGGTGTCCGCGAACGCTTGCGCCGCGGCCTCGAGGCCCTTGGCGACGGCTGCCGCGCCACCCAGCGTGTCGACGAGAGACGGGTCCTTCCAGGTCGCGGTCGCCGGTCCGGCGAGCGGAGCCGCGGCGAGGTTGTTCGTCAGGACGACGGACATGGTCGCGACCCCGACGGAGCTCGCGATCTGCTGGACGATGTTGAGCAGTGTCGAACCGCGGGCAACCTCGTGCGACCTCAACGTCCTCAGGGCCGAGGTCATGAGCGGCATCATGGTCAGACCCATGCCGAGGCCCATGACGAACAGGACCCCGATGAGCTGGGGGTAGGGTGTCGTCGCGGTGATCCGGGTCAGGGAGAACATCCCGCCGGTGATGAGCAGCAGACCGAACGGCACGATCCGGCCCACCGGCACCCGGTCCGACAGCGCTCCGGCGATGGGCATCGTCACCATCGCCCCGATCCCCTGCGGGGCGATGAGCAGGCCGGCGTTCAGGGTCGACTCGCCACGGACGAGCTGGAAGTACGTCGGCACGAGCAGGAGGCCCCCGAAGAACGCGACGGCGAAGAGGAACATCGTCGACGTCGCGGCGCGCAGGTTGCGGTTACGGAACAGACGAAGGTCGAGCAGCGGATGCTCCGGCCGGAACGAGTGCGCGACGAACGCGACCATCAGCGCCGCACCGATCACCATGGGGACGAGGACCTTCGCCGCCAGGAACGTCCCCTCGCCCGGGATCGAGGACACCCCGTAGAGGAACGCCGCGAGCCCCGGGGACATCAGGAGCACGCCGACCACGTCGAGCGACTCGGTTGGATGCGGGTCGTCCTTCGGGAGCGCCAGCAGCGCGTAGACCACGGCAGTCACGCCGATCGGCACGTTGATGAGGAAGATCCAGTGCCAGCTGGCGTTCTGGATCAGCCAGCCGCCGAGGATTGGACCGAGGATAGGACCGAGCAGCATCGGGACACCGAGGATCGCCATGAGCCGGCCCATCCGCCTCGGGCCGGCCGCCCTCGTCATGATCGTCATGCCGAGCGGCATGAGCATGCCGCCGCCGAGCCCCTGGACGACCCGGAAGCCGATGAGCATGCCGATGCTCGTTGCGGCGGCGCACAGCGCCGAGCCGGCCGTGAACAGCACGAGCGCGAGAGCGTAGAGCCGTTTCGTGCCGAACCGGTCGGCCGCCCAGCCCGTCAGCGGGATCACCGTGGCGAGCGCGAGCGTGTAGGCGGTGACCGTCCAGGCCACGGTCGAGTAAGCGATCGGGTGCGCCGGGCTCTCGGCGAAGACGGTCTGGAACGTCGGCAGGGCGACGTTGACCACCGTGATGTCGAGGATCGACATGATCGCCCCGAGGACGACCACTCCGGCGATCTTGAGGACGGCGCCGTCGATCTTGTCGGGATACTCGGGGGGAGCGGACTGCGCAGGGAGGGAAGACACGATGACAACCTCATCAGGCAGGGCGACGCGGCCGGCAGAATGCCGACCACCGGGTACATGAGTTGGGATCCTGTAGCGCTGCGATCGTAACCGGGGCCACTGACACACGGCCTGGGCGTGCCCGTCGGGGCCGCACCGGCGCCGTCGGAGCAGGCGCCGCGTGGCTGTCGGCCGCTGCAGCCGAGGGCGTGGCTGTCGGCCGCTGCAGCCGAGGGCGTGCCCGTCAGCCGCGCCGAACCCGACGGTCAGGCGGACTTGTCGCGGCGTTCCCGCTGCTTGCGTACGGGAGCCTCGCGGGGGACGAGTGTGGGGTTGACGTTCTTGAGGACGACGTCTCGAGTCACCACGACCCGGGCGACGTCGTCGCGGGACGGCACGTCGAACATCACGGGGAGCAGGACCTCCTCCATGATCGCCCTCAGCCCGCGGGCCCCGGTGCCGCGCAGGGTCGCCTGGTCGGCGACCGCCTCGAGGGCGTCGTCGGTGAACTCCAGCTCCACGCCGTCGATCTCGAACATCCGCTGGTACTGCTTGACGAGGGCGTTCTTCGGCTGGGTGAGGATCCGGACCAGGGCGTCCCGGTCGAGGTTCGTGACCGTCGTGATGACGGGCAACCGCCCGATGAACTCGGGGATGAGGCCGAACTTCAACAGGTCCTCGGGCAGTACGTCGCTGTAGAGGTCGGCGTCGTCGCGGGGGGTGTGGAGTTGCGCGCCGAACCCGATCCCCCGCTTGCCGACCCGCGAGCTGATGATCTGCTCGAGCCCGGCGAACGCGCCACCGACGATGAACAGCACGTTGGTGGTGTCGATCTGGATGAACTCCTGGTGCGGATGCTTGCGCCCGCCCTGCGGCGGGACGGACGCCATCGTCCCCTCGAGGATCTTCAGTAGCGCCTGCTGGACGCCCTCGCCGGAGACGTCCCGGGTGATCGACGGGTTCTCTGACTTCCGAGCGATCTTGTCGACCTCGTCGATGTAGATGATCCCCGTCTCGGCCTTCTTGACGTCGTAGTCGGCCGCCTGGATCAGCTTGAGCAGGATGTTCTCGACGTCCTCGCCGACGTAGCCGGCCTCGGTCAGCGCCGTGGCGTCCGCGATCGCGAAGGGCACGTTCAGCATCTTCGCCAGCGTCTGGGCAAGATAGGTCTTGCCGCAGCCGGTCGGACCGATGAGCAGGATGTTCGACTTGGCGATCTCGACCGAGTCCTCGCCGCGCCGGTTGGGCTCGCTCGCCTGGATCCGTTTGTAGTGGTTGTAGACGGCGACGGCCAGGGACTTCTTCGCGACATCCTGCCCCACGACGTACTGCTCGAGGAAGTCGAAGATCTTCTTCGGCTTCGGCAGCTCGACCATCTCGCGCTCGGTGGCCTCGGCGAGCTCCTCGTCGATGATCTCGTTGCACAGGTCGACGCACTGGTCGCAGATGTAGACCCCGGGGCCGGCGATGAGCTTCTTGACCTGCTTCTGGCTGTGCCCGCAGAAGGAGCACTTGAGCAGGTCTCCGCCGTCACCGATGCGTGCCACGGGGTGTCCTTCCGTCTGGGGGCCCTGCGGTTCCGTGCTCGAGCGTTCGGGAGAGGCGCCCCCCGCCCCCATTAGACGCCACCTGCGCCCTGCTGTCAGCGGTTATCGGACGCGGTTCGGCGTGTCCGGCCCGACCCGACCACGCCCTGCACCGGTTCACCGCGCGGCGCCCGGCCGGGCCTGGTCAGTCCGTCCCGTACGCCGGGGTGCTCGTCTTCCGGCTCCCCAGAACCTGGTCCACGAGACCGTACTCGACCGCCTGCTCCGCCGTCAGGATCTTGTCCCGCTCGATGTCCTGCCGCACCTGCTCCGCGGTCCGGTTCGAGTGCCGGGCCAGGGTCTCCTCCAGCCACATCCGCATCCGGAGCACCTCGTTGGCCTGGATCTCGATGTCGGAGGCCTGCCCGTAGTCGCCGCCGGCGAGAGCCGGCTGATGGATGAGCACCCGTGCGTTGGGCAGGGCGAGCCGCTTCCCCTTGGTGCCGGCCGACAGCAGCACAGCCGCCGCCGACGCCGCCTGCCCGAGGCAGACGGTCTGGATGTCGGGCTTGATGTACTGCATGGTGTCGTAGATCGCCGTCAGCGCCGTGAAGGACCCGCCGGGCGAGTTGATGTACATGATGATGTCGCGGTCCGGATCCGCGCTCTCCAGCACGATGAGCTGGGCCATGATGTCGTCGGCCGACGTGTCGTCCACCGGCGCGCCCAGGAAGATGATCCGGTCCTCGAACAGCTTGTTGTACGGATCCTGGCGCTTGTACCCGTACGCGGTGCGCTCCTCGAACTGGGGCACGATGTAGCGGCCCGTCGGTGGGCCTTGCTGGATGCGGTACATGGGAAGGCTCCTCGTCGTGGCAGTCGTCGGGCAGTCGTCGGGTGTTCGGCGGGACGCTCGCCGGCGAGCTCGGTGGGCGGTCTCAGCCGGTCGTGCCGCCGCCACCGGTCACCTGGCCGGCGGTCTGGACGACATGGTCGACGAGCCCGTACTCGAGCGCCTGCTCGGCGGTGAACCATCGGTCGCGGTCGGCGTCCCGGGTGATCGTCTCCACCGACTGCCCGGTCTGCTCGGCCGTCAGCTCGGCCATCTGCCGCTTCATGTGCAGGATGAGCTCGGCCTGGATCTTGATGTCGGACGCGGTGCCGCCGATGCCGCCGAGCGGCTGGTGCATCATCACCCGGGCATGGGGCAGCGCGTACCGCTTGCCCTTGGCGCCGGAGGAGAGCAGGAACTGCCCCATCGAGGCGGCAAGACCCATCGCCACGGTGGCCACGTCCGGCTGGACGTACTGCATGGTGTCGTAGATCGCCATGCCGGCCGTCACGGAGCCGCCCGGCGAGTTGATGTACAGGTAGATGTCCTTGACCGGGTCCTCGGCCGCCAGCAGCAACAACTGGGCGCAGATCGCGTTCGCGTTCTCGTCACGGACCTCGGACCCGAGGAACAGGATGCGGTCCTTCAGGAGCCGGTTGTAGATGTGGTCGTCGAGGCCCATGGCCCCGGGCTGCGGGCCGCGGGCCGCCGGCGGCAGGATCAGCTCGCTCACGATGTCGCTCCCGATCTCGTCCTCCACCCCGCCCGGAGCGGGCGGGTCGGGTGGGCGGGCCACCCGGCTGGTGCCGACATTAACGCCAGCCACGGCACCCGATGCTCCCGCGACGAGGCGTGTTCGCTCACGGCGCAGGCCCGCCCGGACACCCCCCGGGCACCCCCCGGACACCCGGGCACCTCCGCACACACCACCGGAGGGTCGTGTCGAGAGGGGGCCCGGTCTCAGGCCTTGGCGTCGTCCGGGTCGACGTCGGTGACGGCCAGGGTGGGCACCGCGGCCGGGTCGGCGGCCGAGGCCGGGCCGGACGTCGACGGCACCGGGGCGGCCGCAGCGGTCACCGGCTCGCCGGAGCGGGCCTCGCCCGCCGACTCCTCGGCGTCCTCGTCCTGACTCGTCAAGACCGTCGACAGGTCGACCTCCTGGCCGGAGGTGTCGGTGATCTTGGCGTTCTCCAGGATCGTGGCGAGCGCCTTCCGGCGGGCGACCTCGGCCACCATGGCGGGGATCTGCCCGGCCTCGTCGACCGCCTTCGCGAACTCGTTCGGGTCCATGCCGTACTGCTGGGCGCTGGCCACCACGTACTCGACGAGCTCGTTCTGGTTGACCGAGACCTGG
>DATKNA010000214.1:0-2506 GCA_035541595.1 Kineosporiaceae bacterium
GGTGTTGCCGTCGAAGCCGTAGGCCTCGCGGTCGTAGCCGATCTCGCAGACGGTCTGGCGCACGAGCTTGGGGATGTCGACGTACGCCGACGTGCTGATCTCGCCCGCCACCACGACCAGCCCTGTCGTCGCCAACGTCTCGCACGCCACCCGGCCGGTCGGGTCGGCGTCGATGATGGCGTCGAGGACGGCGTCGGAGATCTGGTCGGCCATCTTGTCCGGATGGCCCTCCGTCACCGATTCCGACGTGAACGCGTACGAGGTCACTGCCGTGCCATCTCTCTCCCTGCCGTCCAGTGGTGGACGGGTCAACTTGACTGACTGTGTTTGTGACGAAGCGTCCGGATAGCGCGCTGCCACACAACTTCGTCCCAACTTCAGGCCCAATCGCGCCTTCGTGCTCCTGGGACACCCGCGCCATAGGGAAGGAGCAGTAACGTGTGCCCTTGATACAACGCGATGGCGGCCGGAGCTTCCTGTGACGGTACGAATGGCTCGCCCGCCGCAACCGGGGGGAGTCGTTGGTTAATCAAACCTGGACGGAGGGTACGCCCGCGCTTCACGCTGCGAACTCAAGACACTTCGACCGAACCTCGCAGTCACCGCAGATCTCCCTCGCCGCGACTACCCCCCACTTCACTCGGAAACAAGACATGGGCCGGGGGCACCGCGCCGAGCGCGTCAAGGGCTGGAGCGGGCCACGGTGTTCTCGCTGCGCATTGCCCGCTGCAGGCCCTCAGGTGATGCTCTCGCTGGTCCCCAGGTCGAACTCGGGACCAGGCCGAGCTGATGGCGGGGCATGGTTGCCGACCAGCTAACAACTAATGGCACTGCGTACGTAATCACCCGACGTGACGAACCCCGGCTTCGCGTCGAGACCGCGTGTCAACGGCCGGTGGTGATGCACGAAACTGGGCGGCCGCTGAGGCGGCCCTCGCTGTTCGGACTCAAGGGCGTGGTCGCGGACCGCGCGGTGTCGCCGGGAGCTCGTGCGATCGCTTCACGACCCGGCGGGGACGGCCGGGCCAAAGATTTGCTTGCAGTCGACTGCAGTGAAGTTCATGACGGAGGGAGAGTTCGCTGCAGGCTGACGCAGTGAACCTGTCTTGCCGGACCAACGAATGAACGGGGCTCCATGGCTGGCACCGTCACGACCGTCGACACGAGCGACAGCCTGTTCGTCCTGGGCGAGAGCCTACGGCCGCTGCTCACCAACGCCATGGGGTCGTCCCTGGAGATCTTCGATACCAGCGGGCCGGCCGGCGCCGGCCCCCCCACCGCACCGCCACCCATGGGAGGAGGTGTACGTGGTGCTCGACGGGGAGCTCGAAGTGACCGTGGCCGGCGTGGGCCACGTGCTCAAGCCCGGCGGCACCGCCCACGTCCCTGCTGGGACCGTGCACAGGTACCGCAACCTGACCGAGTGCCACTTCTTGACGATCGTGACGCAGGGCAACGCCGCCCGGTTCTTCGCCCAGGTCTCCGACGAGGTCGAGATGAACCCGCCCGACATCCCCGGCGTCGTGCGGGTGGCCGCCAGCCATGGGATCGAGTTCACGCAGTGACGCAAGGCCGCCGCTACGTCAGCCCAGTGCGGGAGGCGCAGGCGGCGGCGACCCGTGAGGCGATCCTGGAGGCGTTCGCCGAGCAGCTCGCCGACCCCGACCGCACGTCACTGTCGCCCAGCGACGCGGCCCGCCGGGCGGGGGTGTCGGTGCGGACGGTGCACATGCACTTCCCCAACGCCGACGACCAGATCATCGCCCTCGGGGAGTGGTTCGACCGCCAGTTCTACCCGGACGGGGTGCGGGTCGCGGAAGGGCCCGATGACCTGGCCCGCTTCTTCCACGACATCCACGAAAACGCCCTCGAGTCGCCGCTGACCCGGGCGTTGGCCACCGCCCGCAGCCCCGTGTGGCGGGAGGTGCGCCAGCGGCCCTGGGCGGCGCGCCTCGACGCCGTCCGACAGTCCGTCGCCGCCGTCGGCGCCCCCCGGCGGGCGACCGAGGACGCCACCGCCATGCTCCTCAGCCTCTCCGGCGCCGACGCCTCATGGACGGTGCACGACTACGGCCTGCCGCTCGACAGGGTCCCCACTGCCGTCGCCCACATGGTCCAGCTGGTCGTCGACGACCTGCGGGCTGCCGCGGCGGACCGCCACCGCAAGCGCGCCACCGCCTGAACCAGCGGCCCCTACGTCGCCCACGGACCGCTCGGCGCCCCGACGCGAGCCGGGGCGGCCCGTCCCGCGCTGGCCCCGGCCCAAACCGACCGCCCGACAGCAGAAAGGACCATTGACCGTGAGCACACACACCGAAACCCATCCCACCGCACCGCTGGCCGCGACCCTCGAACGCTTCTTCGCGACGAAGACCTCCTGCGACATCGACGGCACCATGGCCTTCTTCTCCCCCGACCTCGTCACCTACACCGACGCGACCCTCGGCTGGGACCTCGACAGCTTCGACGCGCTCCGGCGCGTGTTCGCCCAGTACATGCCCGGGTG
>DATKNA010000215.1:0-6697 GCA_035541595.1 Kineosporiaceae bacterium
GGTCCGTGCGCCTGGACATCCGCGGTGACGTCGTCGAGATCGAGGCCGACGCGCCGCTGCGCGTCGACCTGGCCGGGCACGGGCCGCGCACGGTCACCGTGGACACCCCGCTGGTGGGTGACCGCGCGTGAGTCCGCCGACCCGCCAGAGGAGGGCAGTCGCATGACAGGTGTCGTCGCCGTCGTGGGCGGTGGCCCGCCGTCGGTGCAGGCGACCGGCGAGGCGCTCGCCGAGCTGTTGCACGTGGAGGTGCGACGTGTCGGCCCCGACGAGGGCCTGGATGGCGACGGCGAGGAGGTCGCGCAGCGTCTCCTGGACGAGCTCGCCGACCCGGCGGTCCTCGTCGCGGTCATGCCGGACGGCGCCGCCGTGGAGGGATCCTCCGGACACGTGATCAGCGCGGGGCCCAAGCCGGTGGTCGTGGTCCCCGACACGCTGGCCACCTCGCCGCCGCACGTCCCCTGCCGTGTCCTGCTGCCGCTGGACGGCTCGTGGGAGGCGGCGGCCGCGGTGGCCCCGGCAGCCCGCTTCCTGGCGGACGCCGGCGTCGAGCTCGTGGTGCTGCACGTGTTCGACGAGAGCACCGTGCCGCGCTTCTGGGATCAGGCGGCGCACGCCCGGAACGCATGGGAGTCGGAGTTCCTGGCCCGGTACTGTTCCGGGCCCGGGGTGAGGCTGCGCCTGCGGACGGGCGCCCCCGGCGAGAGCGTCGTGACCGCGGCCGCCCAGGAACACGTCGACCTCATCGTCATGGGCTGGGCCCAGCGGCTCGACCCGGACAGTGCGGCCACGGTCCGGCGGACGATCCACGACGCGCAGGTGCCGGTCCTGCTGGTCCCCGTCTCCGCCCCGGCGGATCTGCGTGCGGATCAGCCGGATCCGCCCGCGCAGGGGGGTCCGGGCGTCACAGATGCGGATGGGCGCGCTCGTGGGTGAACTGCTCGATGTCCAGGGCGGCGGCGTGCAGGAGCTCGTGGGCGAGCTGTGACAACGCGCGCGCCGCGGCGAGCTCGGCACCGATCTCCGGGACGCCGCGGTCGCTCGGGTTCAGGCGGGCCGACCCGCGGCCGACCAGATGGGTCGCGTCGTCGGTGTGCAGCCGCGCCTCCGCATGGGTCTTCCCCAGGTCCTCCTGCTCGTCGATGAAGATCTCCACGTTCCAGCGCTTCAGACTGATCACCGATCTCACCTTCTCGCGCTCGCGCCGGGCCTGGTCGCGGCCGCCGTCGGCCCAGGTCGTCCGCCGACCCGCGTCCAAGCGTCGCCGACCGCGCCCGGCGGACGGCAGGGGCGAAAGACCCGTCGCGCCTGGTCGTGCTGCCCCTCCGAGGGTGTCGGGGAGGAGCGGGCGAGGTCCGCGCACGGGACATTGGACCCTTCCCCGCGGCGCCCGCCGGGATCGACAGTCGGGTATGGCGGCGATCGTCATCGACGACTTGCGCAAATCCTACGGCCACCTGGCCGCGGTCGACGGGCTGTCGTTCACCGTCGACGAGGGCGAGGTGTTCGCCGTGCTGGGTCCCAACGGCGCCGGGAAGACGACGACGGTGGAGATCCTGACGGGACACCGCCGCCGGGACTCCGGCCACGTCGACGTGCTCGGCTACGATCCGGCCACGGGTGGCCGGACCTATCGGGAGGAGATCGGGGTCGTCCTGCAGTCGGCCGGCTTCGAGGAGGAGTTCACCGTCCGCGAGCTGCTCCAGCTGCAGGCCACGTTCTACCCCCGGGTCATGGATCCCGACGAGCTGGTGGACATCGTCGGTCTGGCGGACAAGCGCACCACCCGGGTCAAGGCGCTCTCCGGCGGGCAACGCCGCCGGCTGGATCTGGCACTCGGTCTGGTCGGTGCACCCGAACTGCTCTTCCTGGACGAGCCGACGACCGGGTTCGACCCGTCGGCTCGGCGCCAGGCCTGGAGCCTCGTCAGCCGGCTCCGGGACCTCGGCACGACCGTCCTGCTGACGACGCACTACATGGACGAGGCGCAGCACCTCGCCGATCGCGCCGCGGTGGTCAGTCATGGCCGGCTGGTCGCCCTCGGTCGGCCGGAGGAGCTCGGCGTGGGGCTCGGCCTCCGGCCCGTCCTGGAGTTCCGGCTCCCCGACGGGGTGACGGCGGGCGACGTCCCCGTGCTCGGAGGCGACGTGGCCGTGGCGGACCACGACGTCACCGTGTCCACCCCCTGTCCCCTCCAGGACGTGCACACCCTGTCCGGCTGGGCCCTGGAGCGGGGGCTGGACCTCTCCGGCCTGACGCTGACCCCGCCCAGCCTCGAGGACGTCTACCTGCAGCTGACCGGAGCCACCGGTGAGCAGGGTTGAGGTCGTCGCCCGGCCGGCCGCCGGGCCCAGGACCCGGTCACGGCCGAGCACGGCCCGGCTGGTCGGCGTCCTGGCGGCCCACTCCCTGCAGTCCTTCCTCCGGACGCCGGTCGCCGCCTTCTTCACCGTGATCTTCCCGCTGTCGTTCCTGGTCATCGTCGGATCGTCGGTCCGTGACCAAGTGATCACCGACCACGTGTACGTCAGCCAGGTGCTCGTCCCGTCGTTCGCGGTCTTCGGCGTGGCCATGGAGGCCTTCTGCATCCTGCCGACGGGTACGGCGAGGCTGCGGGAGAGCGGCGTGCTCAAGCGGCTGCGGGGGACGCCGGCGCCGCCCGGCACCGTGATGGCCGGGCGCATCGCGGCTGCCGTGGTCATCGGCCTGGCGTCCGTGGCGATCCTCGCGACGGTCGGTGTGGTGGGCTACCACCTGCAGATCGTGTGGCCGAAGGTGCCCGCCGCGCTCGTGACGCTCCTCCTCGGCATCGGCTGCCTCGCTGCCCTGGGGCTGGCGGTGGTGGCGCTCACCCGCAGCGTGGTCGCCGTCCAGGCGCTGACCCTCGGCATCCTCATCCCGCTGTCGTTCATCTCCGGCGTCTTCATCGTCGACGCGGACCTCCCCCCGGGTCTGGACGCGCTCAGTCGGGCGCTTCCACTGCGTCATCTCGCGGACGCCCTGCGCGGCACGTTCGACCCCCTGACGGCCGGCTCCGGCTTCGCATGGGGCGATCTCGCCGTGCTCACCCTGTGGGGCGTCGCCGGCACCGCCGTCGCGCTGGCCCGGTTCGGCTGGGAACCGCGGCTCGGCGAGCGACGCCGGGCCGCCGCGGGCACATTCGAGCCGGAAGCCTCGGGAGCCCAGGGCGGGGTGCCCGCTCGAGCCCTGACGGTGACCGCACAGGGTCGCCCGCGACGGTCCGCCCTGCTCGCCGTCGAAACCCGGCACGCCGTCGTCGCTCTGTTCAGGAACCGGTCTCCGCTGTTCTTCTCGATCGTCTTCCCCGTGCTGCTGCTGTTGTTGTTCCCCGCCGTCTTCCCCGGTGCGACCGCCCACGGACGGCCGATCGCGGACTTCATGCTGCCCGGGGCGGTCGTCTACGCCGCCGCCGTCGCCGGCTACGTGAACATGACCGAGCAGGTGGCCGGAGCCCGGGCGGCCGGGGTGGTCGAGCGCGTCAGGGCGACACCCCTGCCGCTGTCGACCTATCTGTCGTCGCAGGTGCTGAGCGCGGGGCTCGTGTCGCTGGCGACCGCGCTGGCGCTGGTCGGCGTCGCGGTCACGGTCAACGGCTCACCGGTCCCCGGTGCGCGGTTGCCCGGCGCGTTGGCCGTCGTCCTGTTGACGACGCTCTGCTTCAGCGTGCTCGGCCTGGCGCTGCTCTGCCTCGTCCCGTCGATCGGCACGACCACCGCGATCACCCTGGGGACGCTCCTGCCGCTGACGTTCGTCTCGGACGTCTTCTACCTGGGTCCGGCGCTGCCACGGGCGCTCCAGGTCGTCGGCGACGTCCTCCCCCTCAAGCACGCGATGTACGCACTGCTGGATGTGCTGTCCCCGGCCGTCCCCGGCCTCGGCGACCTCTGGTGGCACGTCGCGGTCGTCGCGGCCTGGACGGCCGCCGGCGCGCTCGTCGTGCTGCGTCGCTGGGAGCGGGCGCTGCAGGGCTGACGGCCCGGACCGCGATCCGGACCCGGTGACTACTCGCGACCCGGCGCGCCGCCCACGTGCGGCCGTCCTTCCGTGCCCGCCTCGGCGTCGACCGTGCGCGGTGACGGGGACGGCGGGGCGGGGTAGCTCCCCGAACCACCGGCCGGCGGCCGCCCGGTCGCGCGACCCAGGCCCGAGGCGCCGACGACGACCAGGACGGCGCCCCCCGCGAGGAGCAGCAGGCCGGTGACCAGGAGCGCGGTGCCGAGGCCGCGCAGGTTCGGGACGCTGGCACCGATGTCGACGTCCGCCCGGACGCCCGCGGATCCGTCCGGCCGGGCCAGGACGATGCCCCACCGCCCGCTCTGCACCGGCCAGCGCAGCTCCTGGGTGCCCGTGCCACTGACGGACGACGACCAGAACGTCTGCTGGGTGGGGCTGGCGACACTCGATCGCCCGGGGTGGTACCGATAGGTCACGGTGCCGAAGGCGATGTTCCGGACCTCGTCGTGTGCCGCCGGCGCGAGCCAGGTGTCCAGCGCGGCCTGCGGCGCGACGCCCAGGAACACGGGGCCGCCGCCCTCCCCGGTGGCGCGGATGCGCAGCGTGCCGAACCGGTCGGACGACACCCAGCTCGCGGTCCCTCCGTCGAGCCGGAGGTCGATGCCCTCCGCGGTGATGGCCGGCGTCGAGCTGGACAGGAGGCGGGTGTCGCTGGTGATGTAGCCGGCCGCGTCCCGGCGGGACTCGAGCCAGAGCCCGCCCGCGCCGAGGACGGCGAGACCGATGCCCACGACGGCTGCGATCAGGCCGAAGACGAGCGCGACGATCCACCCCGCCCGGCTGCCCCGGTCCTGGCCGCCGCCGGCGGCCGGCGGTGCCTGGTACGCCCCCGCCGCAGTCGGAGGCGGCATCGGGTACGCCCCCGCCGCGGGCGGCGGCTCGACGGCGGTGGCGTCCGGGGCCGACGGCGGCGGGCCGCGCGGGGCGACCGGGTCGGCGCCGCCCTGGTCGAGGCGGAACGGCGGGTACTCGTCGGTCATCAGCGTCACGTAGGCGACCACCCGGAGCACCCACCGGTTCAGCCCCATGACCAGGTCGTACAGGCCCCGGTGGTACCCGGCCGTGAAGAGGAGCGCGATGGCGACGAAGAACACGAGCAACGGCAGGAGCCCGCTGCTGCTCGCCCTGGTCCACGTCGTCGTGGTCCCGGAGACCGTGGTGACAGTGTACGTGTTGCCGCCGAGCACGAAACCGAGCACCAGGTAGTGCGGGATCGCGAGCAGCCACCACTTGACCAGGACCAGCCCGCGGGAGAGCCGTTGGGGATAGGCGACGTCGAAGGTGGCCGGGTAGTCCGGCTCCTCCCCCAGGCTGAACGGCGGGTACCTGTCGGTGCCGAGGGCGCTGTACCCGTAGTACGAGACCCGCCACGTCCACCGGAGCACGCCGAGGTTGAAGGCGAACAGGCCGCGCGGGTAGCGCGCGGTGAACAGGATCGCGAAGAACGCCACGACGGTGACGATGACGAAGGCCAGCCACAGGAAGGCCAGCACGATGTAGTGCGGGATGAGCAGGAGCCACTTGACCAGCCACAGCCAGCGGCTGAGGGGTTCGTCCAGCCGGCCGCGGACCAGGACGGGCTGCTCCCCCGCGGGCGCCTCGTGCTCAGACATGTCGGCCTCGATCTCTCCGGGGTCGCGATGTTACCCCGCCCCCGGCGATGCGCGCTCCGGGCGCCGCGTCCAGCCCAGCGGATCGGCACCCGGGCAGCCAGGGCCGAAGGTCCCGGGTCACCGGCCACGGCGCCGGCGCCGCGCCGTGAGGACCTCGAAGACGCCGGTCGGCACCAGCGCCGCCAGCAGGGAGGCCGCCAGCTCCCGCCCGGAGAGCGGCTGCGTGTGGAGGATGTCGGTGAGCGCCGGCAGGTAGAGCGCGGCGAGCGTGAGCAGCGCGCTGGCCAGCACGGCGTAGCCGAGCAGGGGATTCGTCGACCATCGCAGCCGCCACAACGGCAGCAGGCCGGACCGGGTGCTCACCGCGACCCCGAGCTGGGCGAGCGCGAGGCTGGCGAAGAGCATCGACTGCCAGTGCAGGCCCGTCGCCGCGCCCCAGGAGGCGAGCGCCAGCGACGCCGCTGACATCGCCCCGGCCAGCGCGGCGATCTCCCTGGCGAGGGGGCGGGTGACGATGCCCTCGGCGGGGGGCCGGGGCGGGCGGCGGGCGACGTCGGCCTCGGCCGCCTCGGCACCGATCGCCACGCCGGGCAGGCCGTGGGTCATGAGGTTCACCCAGAGGATCTGTCCGGGGAGCAGCGGCAGGCCGAGACCCAGAACCGGTCCGAGGATCATGATGGCCACCTCGGCCACACCGCCCGCGACGCCGTACCTGACGAAGCGTCTGATGTTGTCGAAGACACGCCGGCCTTCGACGACGGCGGCGACGACGGTGGCGAGGCTGTCGTCGGTGAGCACGATGTCCGCAGCCTGCTTCGCGACCTCCGTACCGCGCACACCCATGGCCACGCCGACGTCGGCCGCCCGCAGCGCCGGACCGTCGTTGACGCCGTCGCCGGTCATCGCGACGATCTCGCCCCCCGACCGCCACGCCTGCACGAGGGCGAGCTTGCCGGCGGGGTCGACGCGGGCGAGCACCTGCCCGCGGGGACCCTCGGCGTCCTTGTCCGTGATCCCACAGGCCGCGGCGACCGCCCCCGCCGTGGCCG
>DATKNA010000216.1:0-9945 GCA_035541595.1 Kineosporiaceae bacterium
CGCCGCCCTGGCGACGACGGTCGCCGCCGCCGCGGTGGCCGCGGCGGCGGACCGGCCGCTGTTCCTCGTGCCCGGCGCCCCGACGAAGGTCGCGACCCCGTCGGCCGGCCCGTCGGCCACCGCCGGCCCGTCGGCCGGCCCGTCGGCCACCGCCGGCCCGTCGACGCCCTCCCCGAGCACGCCGGGGGTCGGGCCAGTGCCGCCGGCGGTCGCCGCGGCTCTGCGCGCGCTCGGCGTCCGCGGCACGGCGTGCGTCGGCAGCGCCGCCGAGCTCCCCGAGGTGGTGTGCGCCGGGCTTCCGGGGTGTACGCGGGTCGCAGGCACCGACCCGGCCGGGACGGCGGCGGCTCTGGCCCGGGCGTTCGACCGGACGATCACCCTCGCGACCGTGGCGGTCACCGCGTCCGGCCCGGCCCAGCTCACCGACGCACTCGCGGCCGCCGCCGTGGGGTTCCCGGTGCTCTACGCCGGTCGCACGGCTCCAGCCGCCAGCGTGGCCCTGCTCCAGGGTGAGCCCGCCGTGAGCCGGATCGTCGTGCTGGGCGGCGCCGGCGGCGTCCCGGACGCGGTGGTGGCCCAGCTGCGGCGCGCCTGACCCGGGTCAGCCCGCCGGGCCGACGGATCCCCCGCCCGCTCCGGGCGCCCAGCGGGTGACCTGCTCCTGGTCGGCGATCCGCGCGACATCACCGGCGGCCAGGCCGGCGACGTGCAGGACGACCGATCCGTCGACGAGCAGCGGCGCCAGCAGCTCCTCGACGGCGCGCTCGGGCCCCGCGGCAGAGAGCAGCCGGGCCCTGGGCGGCAGGTGCGCCGCCCGCGCGGCTGCCGCGGCGGACGGCAGCAGGTCCGCGTGCGCCACCGGCTCGGCGCTCGCGACCCTGAACGCCGGATCGCCCGGGACGGGCTCCACGGGAGGCAGGAACACGTCGGCCCGCAGGCGTACCTCCGCCGCCCCGTCCACCGCCCCGGCGGGCAGGCCGGGGCCGAACCCCGTGGCCAGCGCCGGAAGCGCCACGCCGACCAGCGCACGGGGATCCGCCCCGGCGGCGACGGCCGCGGCCGGGTCCGCCGCGACCACGACGTCGGTGAGCGGACCGGACCACCGGGCTCCCGTCCCCTCCGGCACCACCGCGCAGGCACCGGTCATCCACGTCGCGAGGAGCCAGGTCAGGGTCCGCCAGTGCGCCGGCAGCAGGACGCCGACCGTCGTGCCGGGGCCGGCGTCGAACTCCTCGACCAGCAGGTTCGCCGTCTTCGCCACCCAGTTGTCCAGGGTGCGCGCCGACAGCTCGACGCGCTCGCCGTCCGGGCCGTACCAGGTGATCCTGGGGCGGCTCGCATCGGCCGTGAGCACGGCCCGCAGGAGCTCGGGCACGTTCCGGGCGCGCAGCGAGGCCACCCGCCGAGGGTCGGGCCGGCCCGAGGCCGGGGCGGGGCCGCCGCCACGGCGGGACGGGGGAGGCGCTAGCGTCCCCCCAGCACGTCCGACGACCCCACCTCCGCGTCGCCCGGTGGGCCCCCAAAACCCCAGGAGAGCACGACCGTGGCCAGTACGCCGACGCTGCGGGGGGAGCGGATCGCCGGGGCCGTGCTGTGGCGGGCCGGTCCAGCGGCCGCGCTGGCGGTCGCCGCGATCGGCCTCGCGGCGGTCCTCCTGGTCCCGCTGCATCTGTGGCAGCCGGTGGTCGTGCTCCCCTTCCTGGCAGTCCTGGCCGTCCCCGGCTGGCGGCTGCTGCGCCTGGTCCCCGCGCGACCCGCGCCGGTGTGGGCCAGCGGCCTGAGCGTGCTCCTCGCCGCCGGGTTCACGCTGTGGGCCGCGTGGACGCACGGGGAGCAGGTCGTGCTACGCCGGGACGCCGGGTCCTACGCACTCTTCGCGCAGTGGCTGGCGACCCGGCACGGCCTGCCCGTCGACGCCCACCTGGGCGCGTTCGGCGGCGCGGCCGCCCTCGGCGTCCCGGGGTTCAGCCTGGGCAGCCCGGGGTTCTTCCAGGTCCCCGGTGCCGGCGGGGCCACCGTCCTACCACAGTTCCTGCTCGGGGCGCCGGCCGTGTACTCCCTGGGGTGGTGGGCAACCGGCGGCTGGACCGGCGTGTTCGTCGCCCCGGCCGTCCTCGGTGGCCTCGCGCTGGTCGGCGCGGGCGGGTTGACCGCCCGGCTGGTGGGGCCGCGCTGGGCGCCGCTGGCGGTCGCCGCGCTCGGCCTCACCCAGCCCGTGCTCGTGGCGGCCCGGACGACGTTCAGCGAGCCCGCCGCCCTCGTCCTGGTGCTGGCCGCCGCGGCGATCGCGGTCGACGCCGTCGAGGTGGACCTGCCCCGGGTGGGGGTGCTCGCGGGGAGCCTCGCCGGGTTGGCGGGGTTGGTCCGGGTCGATTCGCTGCGTGAGGTCGCCCTGCTCGTCCCGGTCTGCGGGGTGCTCGGGCTGCGCGGGTCGCGCGCGGCGGTCCCGATGGCCGTGGCGGCCCTCGGTGCGACCGCCGTCGCCGCCCTGCCCGCGGTGGCGCTGTCGTGGCCGTACCTGGAGGTCGTGGACGACTCGCTGCGGCCGCTGGTCGTCGCCACCGTCGTCCTGACCGCAGTGAGCGGCGCGGTGCTGGCGGTCGCCCGGGTCCGGCGCCGCGCCGCCCACCGCCCGCCGGCGGATCACAGCGGCGCCTCCGAACGTGCTGCGCTGGTGGAGGTGCACTCCGGCGCCGCCGCCTCCGCGACGGGGGTGGGGCCGGCGGACGGCGCCACCCACCCGCCGGGACGCGCTGCTGCGCAACCCAAAGCGCCTGATCGGCCCGCACCGACTGATCGGCCCGAGGTCACCGATGGGCCTCGGGAGGGTGGTCGGCTGCGGCGCGTCGGGTGGGCGCCGATCGTGGCGGGCGGCCTGGTCGTCGTCGTCGGAGTGTTGCTGGCGACCAGGCCCTGGTGGTCCGTCGCGCACCAGAGGGCCGACGACCCCTCCGTCCGGGGCCTGGAGGACCTCCAGCGCCAGCAGGGCCTGCCCGTCGACGGGACGCGCACCTACGCCGAGCAGAGCCTGATCTGGGTGACGTGGTACACCGGCGTCGCCACCCTCCTGCTGGCCTGGGGGGCGTTCACCGTGCTCGCCGCGCGCGCCACCCGTTGGTGGCTCGACACCCGCCGGACGGTCCCCGGGGCGGGTACCGTCCGTGCTCCCGGCTGGCTGCTGCCGGCGGCGGTGGGCCTCGGGTCGACCGTGCTCACCCTCTACCGACCGGGCATCACCCCCGACCATCCGTGGGCGGACCGTCGACTGGTGGTCGTGGTCCTGCCCACGGTCGTGACCGCCGCCGTCGCCGCCGTCGCGTGGGCGGTCCGCACGGCCCGGCGCCGGGCGCCGGCCCCCGTGCTGGCGCTCGTCGCGGTGGTGGGCGTCGCGGCGCTCCTCGTGCCGGCGTCGGTCACGACGGCACGGGTCGCCGGGCTCGCGACCGAGCGCGGCGAACCGTGGGTCGTGGACGCCGTCTGCGCCGCGCTGCACCCCGGCGACGCGGTCGTCGCCCTCGGCGGTGGTGACCTGGACGGCGGCCCGGACCGGTCGACCAACGAGTGGCCGCAGGTGATCCGGGGGGTCTGTGGGCGGCCCTCGGCGGCGCTCATCACCGAACCCGAGCGCGCGCGGACCGCCCTCGACCGGCTCGGCGGCCTCGTCCGCGGCGCCGGCGGCCGGCTCGTCCTGCTGGCGGCGGGGGACGGGCGCGGCACCGCGCCCTTCGTGCTCACCCGGCTCGGCCTGCACCCCACCCTGGTCGTGCGGGCCCGGACGTCCGAGGCGTCGCATTGGCTGGTGCGTCCCGCCGCGGAGGCGCGGGCGCTGCGTGTCGAGGTGTGGACGGCGCACTGGCCGGGCCCGGGGACGGGGCCGCCCGGGCGGTAGCCTCGCGGTCATGCGCATCGTGGTGGTCGGGCCGACGGACCCGTGCAAGGGCGGCGTCGCGGCTCACACCACGCGCATGGCGAGCGCGCTCGCGGGCGGCGTCGGGACCGGCAGCCTGGCCCCGGGTTCGGTGCGGAGTCCCCGCTGACCGGGTCCGCGCGCGGGGGGCTGCTCGGCACGGTGGCGGATCTCGGCCGGCGGCTCCTCGCCGTCGCCCAGTCGCGGCCGGCACGGGTGGGCTTCATCACCGTCGCCGTCGCGCTCGCCGCATGGGCGCTGTGGTCGCAGTGGCCGGAGGTCGTCCAGGCGGTGCACCGGCTGGACGCGGCGCACCTGGTGGCCGCGGCGGTCGCCACCGTGGCCAACCTCTCCCTCACCGGATTGGCCTGGCGGGCGTTGCTGGCCGACCTCGGCGCGCGGCTGCCGGTCGGGCTGGCGGCGAGGGTGTTCTTCGTCGGCCAGGTGGGCAAGTACGTCCCCGGCAGCCTGTGGCCGATGATCGTGCAGGCCGAGCTCGCCAAGCGGCACGTCGCCCGGCGCAGCACCGCCGCGGCGACGTTCGTGCTGATCCTGCTCTCCGGGGCGAGCGCGCTCCTCGTCGTCCTCCTCACGTTGCCGTTCGGGCCGGGCGGCGGCGGTAGCCGGGTGCGCTGGGCGGCGCTGCTCGTGCTGCCCGCGGCCGCCCTGCTCCATCCCGGGGTCCTCGGCCGGCTGCTGGACCGTGGCCTGCGCCTGCTCGGCCGTGATCCGCTCGAGCGCTGGACGTCACTGCGGGGGACGGCGACAGCGACGGCGTGGGCCCTGGCGGCCTGGTTCTTCGCCGGACTCCAGGTGTGGCTGCTGGCGGTACCGCTGGGCGCGCCGGCGACGTGGCGCACGCTCGCCCTGGCGATCGGCGGTTACGCGCTCGCGTGGGCGATCGGCCTGGTCGTCGTGGTCGCCCCGGCCGGGGCTGGCGCGCGGGAGGTGGCGCTGGCCGCGTTCCTGTCCCCGGTTCTGGACCGTGGTGCGGTCGTGGTCGTCGTCCTGCTCTCCCGGGTGCTCTTCACCGCCGCCGACCTCGCCCTCGCCGGCATCGGGTTCGCGGCCGGGCGGGGCGACCTGACCCCCCCCGCGGCTCCGGCGAGTTCGAGTGGGGGTGCGCGGTGACGACGTTCTTGATCGCCTCGTCCGAGACTGCCCGCGCACCAGCCGGCGGTGGGCCGGCGACGGTGCGGAGCGGCGTCCACGGCCGGCGCGCGCGGCGTCGAGGGGCGGGCGGCAGACTGCTGGGGTGACGAGCGGCGCCTCCTCGCGGGGCCGGGTCTGGACGCCGGGCCGTCCCGTACCCGTCGGCAGCATCCTGTCCTTGCTTCGCCGGGGTCCGGGCGACCCCTGCTTCCGGGTGCAGCCGGACGGGGTGGTCTGGCGCGCCACGCGGACCGCGACCGGGCCGGTGCTGCTTCGGCTCGAGGGCCGTCCGGCCGAGGGCGAGGTGTGTGCCCGCGCCTGGGGGCCGGGCGCCGACGCCGCCCTCGACGGCGTGCCGGCGCTCCTCGGGGACGCCGACGACCCGGCCGGCTTCCGGCCCTCGCCGGCGCATCCCCGCCTGGTCGCGGCCTGGCGGTCACACCCGCACTGGCGGGTGCCCCGCACGGGTGCGGTCCTGGAGGCCCTCGCCGCCGCGGCGCTCGAGCAGCGGGTGACCGGTGGGGAGGCCCATCGCGCCTGGCGGGTCCTCGTGGGAGACTACGGCGAACCCGCTCCGGGACCCGCCGGGCAGCTGGGCACGGTCGCCGCCGGCATGCGCGTTCCACCCGCGCCGGGGCAGTGGGTGGCGATCCCGTCGTGGGACTGGCTGCGCGCCGGCGTCGAGGAGACCCGGCGCCGGGTCATCCTCGCTGCGGCTGCGGTCGCGCACCGGCTCGAGTGCACCGTGCACCTGCCGGGGGAGGATGCCGCGCGGGCCCTGCGGACGGTGCCCGGTGTCGGCGTCTGGACCGCCGCGGAGGTGCGCCAGCGGGCTCACGGTGACGCGGACGCCTTCTCCTGGAACGACTTCCACGTGGCGAAGAACGTGACCTGGGCGCTGACCGGCCGGGTCGGCGACGACGCCGTCTGCGCCGAGCTCGTCGAGCCGTATCGGGGCCACCGGTTCCGCGTGCAGCGCCTGCTCGAGCTCGACGGGGTCGGGCGGCCCCGCCGCGGCCCGCGGATGACCCGGCCGACGCACCTGCCGTCCGTGCCACGGACCGTGCGACGCTGAGCGGCGGCGTGCCGCGGACCGGCCGGACCAGGCGGGCTCTGGCTCACCCGGGGCGTCGGCGGAGGAGCGGCGGAGGAGCGGTGGAGCGTCAGCAGCGGAGGGGTGGAGCCGCGGCGGACTGGGAGACCGCGCGAATCGTGATCGCGCCGGTCGTTCCCTGCCCCGGCACCTGGAGCGGTTCCGGCACGACGTCCAGCCCCTCGGCGACGGCGAGCGCCGCGACCCGCTGGGCGAAGGCGCCGAGCGCCAGCAGCGCGGACGCCGCACCGTCGGCGGGCATGGCGATGACCACGCGATCCGCTGTCACGGTCACGTCCGCGACGAGCCGCCAGAACGGCGAGGCCGCCGCCACCTCGACCGCGCGCCGGAGCCGCTCCTGCACCGATCCCGGCACGACCGGCGCGGGCGGGACGGCGTCCGTGCCCGGTGGCACCCCGACGGCGGCGCGGACCGCCTCGAGATGGCCGAAGCGGAACCAGTCGGCGTCCAACTCGCGCAGCAGGGCGGCGGCGCCGGGGCCGTCGTCGTCGGTCACGAACGCGTCCAGCCCGCGCACGAGCGCCGCCGGACGGTCGGCGAGCTTGCCCTTGACCAGGTCGGCGAGCGCGGCGATCTCGTCGACCACGGCGCGGACCGTCACCTCCAGCGGGTTGCCGTACCGGTCGCTGCGGCCCCGCAGATCGTCCGTCACCTGGACGCCGGCCACGCCGAGCGCGGCGTCCACCTGCCCGTCCCGCCACGGTCGGCCCATGGTGTCGGTGACGACGATGCCGACCCGCCGCCGCCCGGTCAGGGTCGCCAGTGCGCGGCGCAGGTCGCGGGCCGCGCCGTCGGGGTCGGGCGGCAGCACCAGGACCTCGCCCTGCGCGACGTTGGACGTGTCGACCCCCGCCGCCGCCAGCACCGGGCCCGAGCGGGACCGGACGATCCTCCTGGTGCCGCCGGGCGAGAAGCGCTCGGCGACGACCCGGACCGTCTCCGCCTCGACCGCCGCGTCGCGGGTCGCCGCCCGCACCCGAAGGCCGAGGGCCTTCGAAACGATCTTGCTGGAGACCGCGACGACGTCCCCGTCCTCGAGGGCGACGTCCGTCGCGGCGATCCCGTCGAGGAGGTGCCCGGCGAGGTCGTCCCCCGCACTGACCTCGCCGATGCCGACCAGTCCCCACGCCTGCAGGGTGGCGGTCCCGAGGTCGTCGATCGGCCCGCTCACCGGGCCGGTGCGGGCGCGAGCTCGTCCGCCAGCCGTAGCGTGTCGGCGGCGATCGCCGCCGACGCCTCGACGTCCGTCATGAGCAGCGGCCGCGCCCGCACCAGCGGCCGCCGGCCGGCCGCGGCCCCCGCCGGTGCAGCGGCCGGCGCCGCGTCGCCGGTGTCGACCAGCCACCCGTCGAGGAAGTCGGCGTACAGGCCGGCAACGGCGGCGGCCGTCGTCTCCACGCCGATCGCTGCGAGGCAGGCGTCCGCCATGCCCCGCACCGGGGCCCCGCCGATGATCGGCGAGACGCCGATCACCGGTGCGCGCGTCCCACGGAGCGCGTCCCGGACGCCGGGGACGCCGAGGATGGTCCCGATCGAGACGACCGGGTTGCTCGGCGGGAGCAGCACGACGTCGGCCGCCCGGATCGCCTCGAGAACCCCGGGCGCCGGGCGCGCGGACTCGACGCCGAGCGCCAGGATCCGCCGGGCCGGGACGGCGGCGCGCAGCCGTACCCACCACTCCTGGAAGTGGATCGCGCGCAGGCCGCCGGGGGCGTCCGGGTCCTCGATCTCCACGTGCGTCTCGACCCGGTCGTCCGTCATCGGCAGCAGCCGGATCCCGGGCCGCCAGCGCTCGCACAGCGCCGCCGTCACCTGAGACAGCGTCAGGCCCTGGCCCAGCATGCGGGTGCGGACGACGTGCGTGGCCAGGTCGCGGTCCCCGAGCGTGAACCAGCCGGGGCCCTCGCCGTAGGCGGCGAACTCCGCCGCGGCGGCGAAGGTCTCGTCGGCCCGCCCCCAGCCCTGTCCCGTGTGGACGCCGCCGCCCAGGGTGTACATCAGGGTGTCGAGGTCCGGACAGACCCGCAGCCCGTGCAGGGTGATGTCGTCCGCGGTGTTGCCGATCACGGTGACCTCGGCGGCCGGCCCGTCGGTTCCGTCGGCCCCCGGCCCTGCGGCCGCCGACCTCCCGTCGGCGGCCGCTCTCCCCGCGAGGTCGCCGGGCGACCCGCCGGCACGGTGGTGCAGCAGCCCGCGCAGGAAGCGGGCGCCGCCCACGCCCCCAGCCAGTGCCGTGATGCGCATGCCCGGCATCCTGTCAGTCGCCGGCGACCGCGTGCCTCTCGCCCGGTCTCCGTGCGCTCCGGACGACAAGGCCGTGGCCGCCCGCGCAGATGGGACGGTGCCCTCCCGCACAGATGGGACGGTGCCCTCCCGCGCGGCCACGACACTGCCCTGAGGCACCGATCCGGACACGGAGAGAGACCGGTTGCCAACGGCCCGCACAGGCCCTTCACGGCGTGGCGATCACTATCAGATCTGCGCTTGACGGGGCCGGTACGACACACGTGTAATTCCATTGGTGTCGGCCCGGCCTCATCACGTACAGTGTCGAGCCGTCACGGAACGTGTGGGGGGCCGCCTCGAGGCGGAGCCCGGGTCGAGGAGGCGCCAGTGCAGGAGCTCGGTGTGATCGGGATGCGGACGCAGCAGTCCGCGGTCGAAGTCGTCGAGGTGGCCGGCGAACTCGAGTGGCAGGAGCGCGCCCTCTGCGCCCAGACCGATCCGGAGGCCTTCTTCCCGGAGAAGGGCGGGTCGACCCGAGAGGCCAAGCGCGTCTGCCTGGCCTGCGAGGTGCGCGTGCAGTGCCTGGACTACGCGCTGGAGAACGACGAGCGCTTCGGGATCTGGGGCGGCTTGTCCGAACGCGAGCGCCGACGGGTCAAGAAGCACGCGGTCTGACCGGCCTCGGCTCGCCGCCCGACAGATCGTGACCCTCGACCTCGTCCAGGAGCCGACCCCCTCCCTCCCGGAGACCCCTGCACCGTTCGGGGCACCCGCCGGTCGCCGCCGGCACACCCCCCGCGCCCACGTCGTCGCCGTCCTCGTCGCCCGCGACGGCGCCGACCGCCTGCCACGCGTCCTCACCGCCCTGGCGGCCGCCACCCGCCCGCCTGATGCACTCGTGGCCGCCGACCTCGGCTCGCGCGACCGGTCGGCATGGCTGCTCGCCGACGCGATGCCGACGGTGCGGCTGCGCCGCTCCGCGACCGTGGCCGACGCCGTGGGGGCGGTGCTGGCCGTGCCCGCCGTCCGAGGCCCCGGCCACCACGGTCACGACTCTCACGACGGTCACGACGGCGGGCGACCCGCCCCGGGCCCGGTCCCGGACGCCGACGGCGCCGGGACCGACGTCGCCGACTGGATCTGGATCGTGCCGCACGACGCCGCGCCCGCCGCGACAGCGCTGGAGGAGCTGCTCCTCGCCGTCGAGACTGCGCCCTCGGTCGGCGTCGCCGGCTGCAAGCAGGTGAGCTGGGACGACGACCAGCGCCTGCTCGACGTCGGCTTCACCGCCAGCCCGCTCGGGCTGCGTGTCACCGGCGTCGACCGCGACGAGGTCGACCAGGGCCAGCACGACGGCCGCAGCGACGTCCTCGCCGTCAGCGGGGCCGGGATGCTCGTCCGCCGGGACGTCTGGGACGAGCTGGGTGGACTCGACCCCGCCCTCGGCCCCGCCGGCGCCGACCTCGACCTCTGCCGCCGGGCGCATCTCGCCGGGTACCGCGTCGTCGTCGTACCACGCGCCGTCATCGCCCGCGGCTCCGCGCGC
>DATKNA010000217.1:0-2643 GCA_035541595.1 Kineosporiaceae bacterium
GTGGCCGGCGTGGACGTCGTCGCGGCCGGGGTGGGTTCTGCCGCCGGCGCGGGGCTCTCCGTGGGAGCCGGCGCCCTCGGGGCGGGAGTGGACAGCACCGGGGTGGGAGCGGCCGGCGTGGGGGCGGGCGCGGTCTGCGCGGGGGCACTGGCGGCCGGCGCCGGTGCCTCCTCGACCATAGGTGCGGCCACGGCCGGCGCCGCGGCTGCCGCGGCCGCCGGTGCCGCTGCGGGGCTGGGGCCGTCGTCCACGACGCGCAGCCGACGGACGCTCACCTCCAGCCGCGCACCGAGGACGCCGCTGATCGTGTCGAGCCACCGTTGCCAGGCGGCGGGGTCCACGATCCGGTAGGCGTACCCGAGCTCGCTGGGCGCGCGGTGCCGGCCGTCCGGCGCAGGGGTCCAGCGCAGCATCGACATGGCGATCTGCGACCCGAAACCGGCCGCCAGTCGGAGCGCGTACCGCACCGGATAGGCCCCGCCGACCGAGAGGTTGAGCTGCCCCAGGCTAGGGTCCGGCTCCTTGTAGTTGGGCACCGGCGGGACGATGCCCGTCTCGAGCGCCTTGATGGCCACCACGTCCTCGATCCCGGCGCCCATGGCGTGCCCGGTGAAGCCCTTGGTGTTCGTGATGACGATGGAGTCGGCGTCCGGGCCGAAGGTCGACCGGAGCGCGTTGATCTCCGCCGCGGCGCTGCCCCCGCGAGCGGGCGTGTACGTCTCGTGGGACACGAAGACGGTCGAGGCCGCGATCGTGTGCCGGTCGACGCCCCGGGTCTCCGCCTGGCCGACGACGTCCTCCATCACCTGGGCGATGTGGTTGACGTCGAGTCGGGTGCCGTGGAAGGCGCTGTTGGCGGTCACCGTCCCGAGCACCTCACAGATCGGCTGGAGGCCGCGCTCGCGGGCGGCGTCCGCGGACTCGACGACGAACGCCGCCGCGCCCATTCCGACGATCATGCCGTGCCGGCGCCGGTCGAACGGCGTCGCCGCGTCCTCGACCGAGTCGTCCGTGGCGGCGGCCCCGGAGGCCAGGAATCCAGAGACGACCCACGGGAGGAGCGTGTCGCTCGTGACGTCGTCAGCGGACACCACCACCACCCGTCGGCAGCGGCCGGCCCGGATCCAGTCCTCAGCGAGGGACAGCGCCTGCGTCGTGCTCGCGCAGGCGGCGTTCACCTGCGTGTTGGGCCCGCGGGCCCCGATGATCTCGGCGAACTGCGAGTGCCCCATGGACAGGCAGCGGAACAGGAAGCGCCGGTTGAAGGTGAACGGCTCGATCTCGAGCAGGTGCCGCAGCTCCGCGATGCGCCGGTCGACCTCCGGCGCCGCCGAGTCGTCGTCGTGCATCCGGGCACGGACGGCCTCCAGGGCGAGCAGCTGCTCCCGTCGCCCGCGGTTCGTGTAGTACCCGCTGAGGTCCTCCGCGAACGAGTCGTAACCGGGGAACGCCGACGCGAAGATCACTCCGGTGTCGTCGCGCAGGGCGTCCGGCAGCCCCCAGCGTTCGGGTAGGCTCGAGCCCAGCGTCGTGGTCTTGTACCGCATGACCAGCGGGAGGCCCGCGTCACGCATCGCGTCGAAGCCGGCGCCGATCGCCAGGCGGGTCACCGAATCGAGCGCCGCGTCGCGGGAGGCGTCGACCCCGAACTCCTCGACGACGTCCCACGGCGCGTGCCGGCCGGCGAGCTTCACCACCTCAGCCTCGTCGTCGATCGTCTCGAAGGTGGGGTCGCCGGAGGCCCGCTTGACCAGGCGGGTGATGTGCATGTCCACCATCTGCTGCCGGAACCGATGCGGGATGGCGTCGATGAACTGCTGACCGTCGAGGATCCGCTGCAGGTTCTCGTCGTCGAAGACGTGCTCGACGCCGGGCAGGCCGAGGGCGGCACCCGTGATGACCACGGGCTCGGAGACCTGGGCGGCGCGCGGTCCGGCGGCTGCGCCGGAGACCCGCCGTCCCTCCTCGATCGCACCCGCGAAGATGCGTCCGAGCTCGATGTACTGGTCCGTGGTCATGGCGCTCCCCGTGGAGGCAGGTGCGGACGCCGCGGAGGCGGCCGTACCGCTCGCGACGGCCGGGCCGGCTGCCGCGCTCGGGATGGACCGGGACGGCGTGGCGGACGCCGCAGGCGCGGCGGTCGTCGTCGGCGTGGCGGCTGCCGGGTACCCCAGACCGGCCGCCCACAGGCCGCACATGGCCCCGTTGAAGGACGGGATGTCGCCGATCTTCGGGTGGTTCGTGAACAGCGCGAGCACGTCGTCGTGGTCACCCAGCACGTCCTCGACGAAGCCGTGCAGGGCCTTCTTGGGGCCGACCTCGACGAACACCCGCGCACCGGCGTCGTACAGCGTGTGCAGCCCGCGCACGAACTGCACCGGGGAGGCAACCTGCCGGCCCAGGAGGTCCAGCATCGTGTCGCGATCGGCGTCGGCCGGGTAGAAGTCGCCGGTGACGTTGGTGACGATCGGCAGCACCGGGGCGTGGACGTCGAGCCGCGCCAGAGCCCGCTTCAACAGCTCACTCACGGGCGCCACGATCGAGGTGTGGAAGGCGTGGCTGACCGGGATCCGCGTCGCGTTGACGCCGGCCGCCTGGAACGTGGCCACGGCTCGCTCGACGGCCTCGGTGGATCCGCCGATG
>DATKNA010000218.1:0-4628 GCA_035541595.1 Kineosporiaceae bacterium
CGCAGTGGTTCTCCTGGCTGATCGGCAACGACTACGGGTCGGTCTTCCTGATCAACGTGCCGATCGTCCTGATCGGCATGATCGGGATCACCCGGCTGGTGCCGGAGACCCGCAACCCGAACCCCCAGCGGCTCGACGTCGCCGGCCTCCTGCTCTCGTTCGTGGGCCTCACCGCCATCGTCTACGGGATCATCCACGCCGGCGACACCAAGGACTGGGCGGCGCCCTCCGTCCTCGTGCCGGTCGTCGGCGGCCTGATGGTCGTGGCGCTGTTCGTGTTCCTCGAGGCCCGCAGCGACCATCCCAGCTTCGACGTGTCGCTGTTCCTCAATCGCGGCTACACGATCAGCCTGGTCGCGGTCAGCCTGGCGTTCTTCGCGCTGTCGGGCGTGACCTTCACGTTCCCCTTCTACCTGCAGACCCTGCGCGGTTACTCGACGCTGCTGGCCGGCGTGAGCTTCCTGCCCTTCGCCGTGGGGCAACTCCTGGGTGCCCCACGCAGCGCCGCCCTGGTCGCCCGGCTCGGCGAGCGGACCGTGATCACCTCCGGGCTGGCGCTGGTGGCCGTCTCACTGCTCTACCTCACCCGGCTCGAGCTCGGTACCGCGCTGTGGGCGGTGCTCCTGGCGTTCTTCGGCTTCGGCCTGGGGATGGGCACGGTCATCGCGCCCGCGTCGACCGTCATGCAGAACACGCTGCCCCTCAACCGGGCCGGGGCCGGTTCGGCGGTGCAGAACACCGTGCGGCAGGTGTTCGGTGCGTTCGGCGTGGCGGTCGTCGGCACCGTGCTGGCGAACCAGTACACCGACAAGCTCGCACCCACCCTGGCGGCCCTGCCGCCCCACGTGCCGCAGGCCGCCAAGGATGCGTTGTCATCGACGGTGGCCGCGGTGCCGGAGGTGCTGGGCCGGGCTCAGCAGCAGGGCACGCCCGTCCCGGTGATCCAGAACGTGCGGAGCGCCGCGTTCTCGGCCTTCATCGAGGCCTCCCACGTCGCGACCTGGCTTTCAGCTGCCATGATGATCCTCGCGGCGGTCATCGTCGCGGTGGGGCTGCCCAAGATCGTGACGCTCGATCCCGCGCCCGGTGCGGGGTCGAGCCGCACGGTGGTGCCCGACGAGGTCACGGCGCCGATCGCGCGCGACTGAGGCCCTCGCCCACCAACCCCGCCCATCACCCCCTCGTGATCATGCATTCCATGTCGATCACGTGACCTTCCGACCACTGATCTGCCACCCTCCGACCGGACCTAGGATCATGCGACGACTGATCGACGACCTCGACGACCTCGACGTCTGATCGACGAGGATCACATGATCGGTGACGTGAGCCGGTCGCCGGTCGCGCGGTCCCCGGCGTCCCGGTCCTCGGCATCGGGTCGATCGGGGACTTCCGGGGGCCGGAAGGCCCTGGACGCCTCGGGACCCGCGAGCGATGGTGGATCAACCGGCCGATGTCCCGGCCGGCCAGCGCCGTGCACACGAGGTGCGCGGACGGACTGCACGGACGAGACCGGAGGGCGGTCGGACCATGCCGACGTTCGTCTACGACTTCTCGGAGGGCAACAAGGACCAGCCCGACCTGTTGGGCGGAAAGGGTGCGAACCTGGCCGAGATGACCAACCTCGGCCTCCCGGTGCCACCCGGCTTCACGGTCACGACGGACGCCTGCCGGTACGTGCTGGTGCACGGCGAGGAGCCGCCGGAGCTGGCACGACAGGTCGAGGAGCACCTGCGCCGGATCGAGGTGCGGCTCGGTCGTCGGCTGGGCACCGCCGACGATCCCCTGCTCGTCTCGGTGCGCAGCGGCGCCAGGTTCTCGATGCCGGGGATGATGGAGACCGTGCTCAACGTGGGCCTGGGTGACGGCTGCGTGCAAGGGCTGGCCGACCAGACCGGCGACGAGCGCTTCGCCTGGGACTCCTACCGCCGGCTCCTGCAGATGTTCGGCAAGACCGTGCTCGGCATCCCGGGCGAGCGGTTCGAGAAGCACCTCGACGAGGCCAAGCACGCGCGCGGCACGACGTCCGACGTCGACCTGGACGTCGATGACCTCGTCAAGCTCGTCGACGTGTTCAAGAACGTCGTGCAGGCCGAGACGGGCTCGCCCTTCCCGCAGGACCCCCGGGAACAGCTGCGCCTGGCGATCCATGCCGTGTTCCATTCCTGGAACACGGACCGCGCGCGGTTGTACCGGCGTCAGGAGCGGATTCCCGACGACCTGGGGACCGCGGTCAACATCATGGCCATGGTCTTCGGCAACCTCGGCGACGACTCGGGCACCGGCGTCGCCTTCACCCGGGATCCCGCGACAGGACGGCGCGGCTCCTACGGGGACTACCTGGCGAAGGCCCAGGGCGAGGACGTCGTCGCGGGCATCCGGAACACCCTGAGCCTGGACGAGATGGCCCGCCTCCAGCCCGCGGCGCACGCCGAGCTGATAAGGATCATGGGCGTCCTCGAGAGCCACTACAAGGACCTCTGCGACATCGAGTTCACGGTCGAACGCGGCACACTCTGGATGCTGCAGACCCGGGTCGGCAAGCGAACGGCGGCCGCAGCGTTCCGCATCGCGGTCCAGCTGGTCGACGAAGGCGTCATCGACCTCGACACCGCCCTCACCCGGGTCACCGGCCACCAGCTCGGGGCGCTGATGTTCCCCCAGTTCGATCCGCGGGCCGAGCGCACGCTGTTGGCCACCGGCATGGCCGCCAGCCCGGGTGCCGCCGTCGGCAAGGCCGCGTTCGACTCGGCGACGGCCGTCGCCTGGGCCGGGCAGGGCGAGGACGTCATCCTCGTGCGGCGCGAGACCAACCCGGACGACCTCGGCGGAATGGTCGCGGCCCGCGGCGTCCTGACCAGCCGTGGCGGCAAGACCTCGCATGCGGCCGTGGTCGCCCGCGGCATGGGACGGACGGCCGTGGTCGGCGTCGAGGCCCTGCGCGTGGATCCCGCCCACCACGTCGTGACCACTGCCGACGGTCGGCAGTTCGCCGAGGGCGACGTCATCTCGATCGACGGCTCCACCGGCGAGGTCTTCCTGGGCCAGGTCCCGGTGAGCCCCAGCCCGGTCGCCCAAGTCCTGCGCGGGGAACTCGACCCGACGACGGCCACCGGCATCGACGATGAGGAGCGGGAGCTCCTCGAAGCGGTCGAGCGGCTGATGAGGCACGCGGACGGCCGCCGGCGGCTGGGCGTGCGGGCCAACGCCGACACCCCCGAGGACGCCGCCCGCGCCCGCAGCTTCGGCGCCGAAGGGATCGGCCTCTGCCGGACCGAGCACATGTTCCTGGGGCCGCGACGAACGATCGTCGAGCGGCTCATCCTCGGCCGCACGCCGCAGGCTCGCCGCGCCGCCCTGGACGAGCTGCTGCCCCTGCAGCGCGAGGATTTCGTCGGGATCCTCGAGGCCATGGACGGCCTGCCCGTCGTGATCCGGCTGCTCGACCCGCCACTGCACGAATTCCTCCCGGACTTCACCGGCCTGTCGGTGCGCGTCGCCGTGGCCGAAGCCCTGGGTCATCGCGATCCCGAGGCCGAAGAGCTGCTACGCCAGGTCCAGCGGATGCACGAGCAGAACCCCATGCTGGGCACGCGCGGCGTCCGGCTGGGCCTGGTCGTCCCCGACCTGTTCCAACTGCAGGTGCAGGCGATCGCGGAGGCCACGACGCGCCTGATCAAGGCCGGCCGTGACCCCCACCCCGAGATCATGGTGCCGCTCGTGGCGACGGTCGAGGAGCTGGTCATCGTCCGGGACGCCACCGAGAAGACGCTCGCCCGCGTCGCCGCCGAGACGGGCGTGCAGCTCGACGTCCCGATCGGCACGATGATCGAGCTGCCCCGGGCGGCGATGACGGCTACGAAGATCGCCCCCGAGGCCGACTTCTTCTCGTTCGGCACGAACGACATGACCCAGACCGTCTGGGGATTCAGCCGCGACGACGTCGAGGCCGCCTTCTTCCCGCAGTACATGGAGAACGACATCTTCACCGTCAGCCCGTTCGAGTCGCTCGACGTGGAGGGCGTGGGGCGGGTGATCTCGATGGCCGCCTGGGAGGGCAAGGAGGTGAAGCCCTCGCTCCTGATCGGTGTGTGCGGCGAGCACGGCGGCGACCCGGACTCGATCCAGTTCTTCGAGAAGATCATGATCGACTACGTGTCGTGCTCGCCGTTCCGGGTTCCGGTCGCCCGGCTCGAGGCGGCGCGCGCGAGGGTCCTCACCTCGTCCGTGCCCGTCAGCGACAGCCGCTGACGGACACGGACGACGGCCGGCCGGGCCCTCGCCTCCAGCTCGTGACGGAGGCCGGGCCGGCCGGTCCGGACGCCGTCGAGCGCCGCCCGCGAACCCCTCGCGGGACAGACGGGCGGGGGCCTGAGCGGGTTCCCCCACACTCCGACGTGACCCGGCCGCAGGCCGCTGACGTGCGGCGATGGCGCTCCGAGGGGCGACGCGCCGACGGGCAACTGATTTCACGTCGCCTGACCGAGCCTGCTAGCCTCGACGGGCACGCGCGCCGTTAGCTCAATTGGCAGAGCAGCTGACTCTTAATCAGCGGGTTCGGGGTTCGAGTCCCTGACGGCGCACATCCCCCCAGCTCAGGGCCCCGGCACGTCCGGGGCCTCGGCGTT
>DATKNA010000219.1:0-2383 GCA_035541595.1 Kineosporiaceae bacterium
TGCGCCCCTGGCGGCCGCGAGCAGCGTGTGCTCTCCCGTGCCGCAGCCGGCGTCGAGCAGCCGCCCGGATAGCAGTCCCTGGTCGGCAAGGCCGAAGAAGGCCTGCTGAGGGCGGCCGATGTCCCAGGGCGGTGACTGCGCGTCGGGTTCGTACATCGCGTCCCAGCTCGGCGGCGTGCTCATGAGCTGACCTCCGTTTCCTGAGCGTCGACCGAGTGCGCGACCTGGTCGCGGACCCACTCGTAGGCGGCCCTGGTGAACGCGGTGTCGTCCGGCGCGCCTTCGCGGAGCTTCCCGGCGAGCCGGGCGATGTCCGCATTGTCGCTCTGCACCACCTCATCGGCTCCGAGGTACCCCGTCGGGTCGGCGGCGGCGAGCGGCGGCGTACGGCCGGCCGTGTCCGCCACGTCGTATTCGAGCATGCTCGGCGTGCCCTCCTGCCTTTCGGTGCTCCTGCTGGTCAGTTAGCTGACCTCGACGATACGCGCCTCGATCAGGACACCATCCGTCACCTGGAGCACACCGAGGGTGCCGTGCGGCTGGCGACGGCGGTCGGTCGGCGAGCCGGGGTTGAATATCCGCAAGGTCCCGCCGACGGCGTCGAGCGGGATGTGCGAGTGGCCGAAGACGACAAGGTCCGCGTCGGGGAACGTGGCCCGCATCCTGGCCAGCCGCCCGGTGGCCTGGCCGCTGTCGTGGATCATCGCGATCCGCAGGCCTTCCGGCGAGAGTGAGGCCGTCTCCGCGGCGCCCCAGGCCTCGACGTCGGGACCGTCGTTGTTGCCGACGACGGCGGTCACCGGCGCGTACTGGGCTAGTTCGTCGAGCACCGCCGCCGTGCACACGTCGCCGGCGTGCAGGATGAGGTCCGCGCCGCGCAGCTGAGCTGCGACCGCAGGCGGGCAGGACTTCCAGCGGCGGGGGGCGTGCGTGTCGGACAGGACGACGATCCGCATCGTGCCGGCACTCTCCCGTCTTCTCGGTCGGGCTAGTCAGCAGCAACGGTACGACCCGAAGGGCGGCGATGTTGACCGGGGCACCCGCGGTCTGCTCAGGGGTTCAGCCCGTTCATGTCCCAGATGCAGGTGTTGTTGTTCTCATCACCAACTGCGAGAACGGTAGCTAACGGAAAGCGCGCCTGGCCGGCCTGGAGGCCCTCCAGGCCGGCCAGGGCGCGCGCGTGTGCTTGCTTTTAATGGAATTCGGTGGATGGGGGACCTGACGGAAGCCAGCCGGGACCTGGGACTTGGCGATCTCGGCCTCCGGTTAGCTCGACCTTCCGGCACCTAACACGTCACCGCTGGCGCACCTCGGCTAACCGGGCTGTCACCGGGTCAGGTCGCGAACCGAGGCGGGGACGGCGATGCCCGGCCTGAGGTCAGGGGCGCCGGCTGGTTCTCCGTAGCCGGTGACGATGGGGAGCACGCCCGCCCAGGCGTCGCCCGCAATGTCGGACTCCGGGTCCTCGGACCAGCCGTCGGAGACCTTGAGCGACCACTCGGCGATCGGCAGGGCGAGCACCAGGGTCGCGGCGAGCTCCTTGGCGGTCGGCCTGCGGACCTCGTGTGTCCGGCCGGGAATGAGATGCTCGGTGAGCACGTCGAGCGCCGCCTGCTTCTGCTCGCCGTCGAGAGACTCGCAGACGCCGAAGAGCACCGCGCTGCGGTAGCGCAGCGACGACTCGAAGGCGGAGCGGGCGACGATGATCGCGTCGGCCGCGGTGACCTGCACGCAGACCGGTGCGCCGCTCGCGGCGGCCCGCATCCAGGGGGAGCCGGTCGAGCCGTGCAGCAGCAGCCGGCCGCCGTCGCGGGCGATCGCGGTCGGCAGCACCACCGGGTAACCGTCCGGCCTGACGAGCCCGACGTGGCCCACGATCTGCTCGTCGAGCAGCCGGTTGAGCGCTTCCCTGTCGGCCGACGCGTACTCGGGGAGCCGGGTGATTGCCGTGCGGCCGCGATCTCGGGGGGAATTCATGATCATTAGTGTCACCTGCCGGGGGGAGTCCGCTGAACGACTCCGGCTAGGATCGCTTGGTGATCAACGGACTGCATGCGATCGTGTTCTCTCCGCAAGCGGAGCAGGTGCGCGCGTTCTTCGCCGACGTCCTCGGCATGCCATCGGTCGACGCGGGCGGCGGCTGGCCCGTCTTCGCCATGCCGCCGGCCGAGCTCGCGGTGCACCCGGCTGACGGTGCTGGGTACCACGAGCTTTACCTCATGTGCGACGACATCCAGGCGACCCTCGCCGACCTGCGGAGCAAGGGCGTCGAGGTGGCGCGGGAGGTCTCCGATCAGCGCTGGGGACTGCTCGCGGCGATCCGGCTGCCCGACGGCTCGGAGCTGCCGATCTACGAGCCCCGGCACCCCCGGCCGTAAGGCGC
>DATKNA010000220.1:0-9141 GCA_035541595.1 Kineosporiaceae bacterium
GCCTTCTCGGGATCGGTCGGGGCCGGGTGCACGGGCACGGCATACGCGGCGGCGAACCAGATCCCCAACGTCCTGTTCGAGGTCGTCGCCGGAGGAGCCCTCGCCGGCGCGGTCGTGCCGGCCGTCGCGGGCGCCCTCGCCCGCGGACGCCGGGCGGACGCCGACCGCGTCGCCTCCGCCCTGCTCACGTGGACGGTGCTGGGGCTGGTGCCCGTCTCCCTGCTGCTCGCGGTGGTGGCCGCCCCGGTGACCGGGCTGCTGCTGCACGGCCCGACCTGCCCCGGCGCCGGCGATCTCGCGGCCAGGATGCTCGTCGTCTTCGCACCCCAGGTCCTGCTCTACGGGATCGGGATCGTGCTGACCGGCGTCCTGCAGGCGCACCACCGGTTCGCGGGGCCGGCCGTCGCCCCGCTGATGTCCAGCGTGGTCGTCATCGGCGCCTACCTCTGGTACGCCGCGCTCGCCGGCCCCGGCCGGGAGGCGGAGGGCTACCTGCCGGGCCGCGAGGCGGAGTGGGTGCTCAGCGTGGGGACCACCCTCGGCGTCGTGGCGCTCAGCCTTCCCCTGTTCGTGCCGGCCGCTCGTGCCGGCGTCCGGCTCCGGCCCGCCCTGCGCTTCCCGCCGGGGGTCGCGACGACGGTGCGCTCGCTGGCCGGTGCGGGAGTGGGCGCGCTGCTCGCGCAGCAAGCCGCGGTGATCGTCGTGCTCGCCCTGGCGACCCGCTCGGGCGGGCCGGGGGCGATCAACGCCTATCAGTACGCGCAGGCGGTGTACCTGTTGCCGTACGCGGTGCTCGCGGTCCCCGTGGCGACCGCGGCCTTCCCCAGGCTCTCCCGGCATGCGGCGTCCGGCGACACCACGGCCTTCGCCGCCACGAACGCCGCCACCACCCGAGCCGTGCTCGTCGCCGCCGCCGTCGGCGCGGCGGCGCTGGCGGCGGTCGCGCCCGCGGTGCAGCGGCTCTTCGCGAGTCTCGACGCCGTCGGGGGCCCCGCCCTGGAGGCGCTGGCGGTCGCGGTGACCGTGCTCGCCGTCGGCCTGCCCGGATGGGCGCTCGTCGCCCACCTCGGGCGCACGCTGTACGCGCTCGGCCGTGGACGGGCCGCCGCGGCGGCCACGGCAGCCGGCTGGCTCGCCGTCGTGGTCGCGTCGCTCGTGGCCGTTCCCGCGCTGGCCGAGGCCGGCAACGGTCCGGAGCGATCTGCGGTGGCAGGTCTGGCCGCCGGGAACAGTGTGGGCATGGTGATCGCCGGAGTGCTCCTCGTGCTGGCCGTGCGCCGCGCGGCCGGGGGCGAGGCCGTCGCCGGCGTCGCCGGGACGGCCTTGCGTGCCGCCGCGGCGGCTCTGGTCGCGGCGGCGGCGGGGAGGTCCGTCACCGACGCCGTCCTCGACGGCGCGGCCCGGACGGGGATGGGATCGGCCGTGGCGGCCGGTGCGGTCGGCGCTGTCGTCGTGCTCGCGGTCGCGGGCGTCGTGCTCGCCGTCGTCGAGCGGGACGCGGCGGCGCCCGTCCTGCGCCGTCTGCCCGGATTGCGGCGGTGGGCGGCTCCGGACGATCGGGAGGGCGAGCGCGACCCGGCCGACAGGCCTGCTCGGCCCGATGCGCCCGATCAGCGGGGATTGCATGATCACGGGGGAGGGGCGGCGGCGGTCACCGGGGCTGGTCCGATCGTGGAGCGTTGGCGGGTGGTGCTCCTCCTGCCGACGAGCGGCGGCGGGATCCGGCGGCACGTCGAGCAACTCGCGGCCGGACTCTCGACGGCAGGCTGTGAGGTCACGGTCGCCGGGCCGGGGGGCACGCTGGCCGGGCTCGCGGTCCCTGCCGGCGTCCGGACCGTGGCCGTCGGGATCGCGGCGCACCCCCGGCCGGGCGCCGATCTGCGTGCCGTCCTCCGGCTGCGGGTGCTCGCTCGGGAGGCGGACGTCGTCCACGCCCACGGAGTCCGCGCGGGAGCCCTTACCGTCGTCGCCACGCGCGCCCTCCGGCGACGTCCGGCCGTCGTGGTCACGGCGCACAACGCCCCGGTCGGCGGGGTGGCCGTCCGGGCCGTCCACGCGGTCCTCACGAGCATCGTCGCGCGCGGGGCGGGCGCCGTCCTGGCCGTCTCCGGGGATCTCGTCGCCGACCTGCACGCGCGGGGGGCCCGGGACGCCGAGCGTGCCCTCGTTCCCGCCCCTGCACCGGCCGCCCCCGCGCGCGCCGCAGACGACGTCCGCGCCGAGCTCGGTGTGCCGGGCGGGGGCGCTCTGCTGCTGACCGTCGCGCGGCTCGCCCCGCAGAAGGGCCTCGACGTGCTCCTGGACGCCCTGGTGCTGCTGCGGGACCGTGCGCGCCGTCCCGTGGTCGCCGTCGTCGCGGGTGACGGGCCGCTCGATGCGCAGCTGCGGCGACGGGTCGCCGAGGAGCGGCTGCCCGCCCGGCTCCTCGGCGTCCGAGGAGATGTCCCGGACCTGCTGGGGGCGGCCGACGTCGTCGTCGTCCCGAGCTCCTGGGAGGGGCAGCCGCTCATCGTCCAGGAGGCTCTCCGCGCCGGTTGCGCGATCGTGGCGACCGACGCGGGCGGCACCCGGGAGGTCACCGGGGGCGCCGCCCTTCTCGTGCCGCCGGGCGACGCCTCCGCGCTGGCCGTCGCCGTCGCCACGGTGGTCGACGATCCCGCCGCCGCCGCCGCCCTGCGGGTGGCGGCGGCGGAGCGGGCGCGGACCCTGCCCACCGCCGCCGACGCGCTGGCGCAGGTCACCGCGCTCTACCGCCGCCTGATCCGGCCCGCACCGCGGCAGGATGCGGGCGCCACGACGGGCGCGGGCCGCCGGCTCTAGCGCCCCGGCCGCCTCGTCGCGGCACCCGTCCTCGGCACAGGACGGTGCGGCGCGCCGCGGCCGTGGTGTGGTCGTGCCGTGGTCGTGGGGCGTCGACTGATACCCTTGAAGTCCGTGGTGCAGACGACCTCTCGGGCCAGGCACATCTTCGTCACCGGAGGCGTCGCCTCCTCTCTGGGCAAGGGCCTGACCGCATCCAGCCTCGGCCATCTCCTGCGTGGCCGGGGCCTCCGTGTCGCGATGCAGAAGCTGGATCCGTACATCAACGTCGATCCCGGCACGATGAACCCGTTCCAGCACGGCGAGGTCTTCGTCACGCACGACGGCGCGGAGACCGACCTCGACATCGGCCACTACGAGCGCTTCCTCGACGTCGAGTTCGACCGGTCCGCCAACGTGACGACGGGGCAGGTGTACTCGGCGGTGATCGCCAAGGAGCGGCGCGGGGAGTACCTGGGGGACACCGTCCAGGTGATCCCGCACATCACCAACGAGATCAAGGCGCGGATGCGGGCCCAAGCGGCCCGCACCGGTGCAGGCCCGACGCCCGACGTCATCATCACCGAGATCGGCGGCACCGTCGGCGACATCGAGTCGCTGCCGTTCCTCGAGGCCGCCCGGCAGGTCCGCCAGGACGTCGGGCGGGAGAACGTCTTCTTCGTGCACGTCTCGCTCGTGCCGTTCCTCGCGCCCAGCGGCGAGCTCAAGACCAAGCCCACTCAGCACTCGGTGGCGGCGCTGCGCAGCATCGGCATCCAGCCCGACGCGATCGTCTGCCGCGCCGATCGGGACATCCCGGCCGGGGTCAAGCGCAAGATCGCCCTCATGTGCGACGTCGACGAGGAGGCCGTCGTCGCCGCGGTCGACGCGCCGTCCATCTACGACATCCCCAAGGTCCTGCACCGCGAGGGCCTCGACGCGTACGTCGTCCGACGCCTGGGCCTGGCGTTCCGCGACGTCCGCTGGGAGACGTGGGACGAGTTGCTGCGCCGCGTGCACCGCCCCAGCCATCGGGTCGAGATCGCCCTCGTGGGCAAGTACGTCGACCTGCCGGACGCCTACCTGTCGGTGACCGAGGCGTTGCGCGCCGGTGGCGTCGCCCGTGACGCCCGGGTCGACCTGCGATGGGTCGCGTCCGACACGTGCGAGACCCCGGAGGGTGCGCGCCGGATGCTGTCCGGCGTCGACGCGGTGTGCATCCCCGGCGGCTTCGGCGTCCGGGGGATCGAGGGCAAGGTCGGGGCGCTCCGGTGGGCCCGGGAGAACCAGGTCCCCGCGCTGGGGCTGTGCCTCGGCCTGCAGTGCATGGTGATCGAGTTCGCCCGGGCCGTGGCGGGCCTGGAGGGCGCCAGCAGCACCGAGTTCGACCCCGACACGCCGTACCCCGTCATCGCCACGATGGAGGAGCAGAAGCAGATCGTGTCGGGGGACGGCGATCTCGGGGGCACGATGCGCCTCGGCTCGTACCCCGCGGTACTCGCCGAAGGGTCGATCGTGCGCGAGCTGTACGGCCACGAGCGCGTCGAGGAGCGGCACCGGCACCGCTACGAGGTCAGCAACGCCTACCTTCTGCGACTGGAGGAGGCCGGCTTGGTGGTGTCCGGCGTCTCGCCCGACCGGTCGCTGGTCGAGTTCGTCGAGCTGCCGCGTGAGGCGCACCCGTACTACGTCGCCACCCAGGCGCACCCGGAGTTCAAGTCCCGGCCGGACCGGGCGCACCCGCTGTTCGCCGGGCTCGTCGGCGCGGCGCTCACCCGCCAGGCCGGCGAGCGGCTGCTCGAGGTCGACGTGCTGCCCGCGCCGGCCGTCCAGCCCTCCGATGGCCACGGCGATGTCGCGCGCGCGGGCGTCGCGAGCGGGGTCGGCGCGTGAGGGACGTCGACGATGGCGACCGGAGTCCGTTCCGGGACACCGTCGCGCCGCGAAGGGTCCTCGACCACGAGACGGTCCACAAGGGCCTCATCTGGGACGTCGTCCGAGACACGGTCGACCTGGGTGCGGCCGGCGTCGTCCAGCGGGAGTACATCCGGCACCCCGGAGCCGTCGGCATCCTCGCCCTGGACGACCACGGCCGGGTGCTCTTCGTCGAGCAGTACCGGCACCCGGTGGGGATGACCCTGTGGGAGCTGCCCGCCGGGCTGCTCGACGTCGAGGGCGAGCCGCCGCTCCACGCGGCCCGGCGGGAGCTGGCCGAGGAGGCCGATCTGCGCGCCGGCCGCTGGGACGTCCTCATCGACTGGTTCAACTCGCCCGGCGGCATGACCGAGGCGCTGCGTCTGTACCTCGCCCGCGACCTCTCGCCCGTCCCCCACGCCGAACGCCACGAGCGCGAGGCGGAGGAGCTGGGCATGCCGGTGCGGTGGGTGTCGCTGGAGCAGGCCAGGGACGCGGTCCTCCGCGGTGATCTGCACAATCCCGGCGCCGTCGTCGGGGTGCTGGCTGCGTGCGAGGCGCGCGCCCAGGGGTGGCGGACGCTGCGCCCAGCGCACGCGCCGTGGCCCGAGCACCCCGCCTTCCGGGACCGGAGCGCCTCCGAGGGCTGAGGCCGGACGGCACCGTCAGGGGGTCGCCGGGGCCGGTGCCGGCGGCCGGTCGGAGGGACGCCCCGGTGGCCGCACGCCGGCGGCGGCCAGCTCGAGGGCGGCCAACCCCCGGACGACGTCCGGATCCCCCAGGCGCCAAGCCTCCACCGGGTCGGGTGAGACGCGCTGCAGGTCGTGCAGGGGCCGGTTGGCGAGCGCACGCAGAGCGAGCAGCTCCAGGCCGACCGGTGAGGTGGCGAGCTCGGCGCTCATGCCGGCCCGGCGGGCGAACCGCCACCGCGCGGGCAGCCAGAAGGCGACGACGAGGAGGATCGGTCCGAGCGCGACGAGCCAGCCGGCGGGACCGGCCCAGCCCGTGAGGCGGTCGCCCAGGTCGCCGCCGCCGCCGGCGACACTCGACACCTGGGTCGCGGCCGCATGGAGCGGGCTGCTCAGCGAGTCCCCGACGAGGGGGAGCCCGGACGTGCTGCGCGCCGCCTGGTCGAGGTTGCCGGCCACCTGACCGGCGCTGCCCTGGATCCGGTAGCCCACCGACGCCGCGGACACGACGGCGTTGTGGACGGCGTCGCCGGCCCGGATCCAGACGTAGATCCACACAATGACGAGCAGGTCGGCGACGACCTGCAGCGCCAGCCGGGAGGGGTTGGCGGAGTACAGCCGTGGCGTCATGATCGCAGCCTAGAGAACGCGACCACCCTCGCGGTGATCATGCGATGTGTGTTGATCACGGAAAGCGTGCTGGCCCACCGCGATTGCTCTCACTGTCCGTCATTGAGGCTCTCATGATCGACGTGGATTGCATGATCACGAGTGGGGGGGTGATGGTCAGACCGGGAGTGCGGTGGTGGACTTGACCGTCTTCATCGAGATGAGCGTTCGCAGGGAGGCGACGCCGGGCAGCTCGCCCAGCCGCTTGGTGAAGAAGCGCTGGTAGGCGTCGAGGTCGGCGGCCGCGACCGTGACCAGGTAGTCGGACTCGCCGGCCACGAGGTGGCACTCGAGGACATCCTCGAGGTCGACCACGGCGCGCTCGAACGCCTCCAGCGTGTCCTGGCGTTGCGACGTCAGGCTCACCATGACCACCACATGCAGCGCCCGGCCGACCTTGGCGCGGTCGAGCAGCGCCGTGTAGCCGCGGATGTAGCCTCGGTCTTCCAGGGACTTGACCCGCCGCAGGCACGGCGACGGCGACAGCCGGACCCGCTTGGCCAGCTCGACGTTCGTCAGCCGGCCGTCGGCTTGGAGGTGCCGGAGGATGGCCCGATCGAGGGCGTCGAGCTCCGTGAGATCGATGTCAGCCACGTCCTGTCTCCATTACCGCACGTCCCTGGCACATCGTGCCCCTGTTCGCGGCTTGCCCGCCATGACTTGGCACCATCTACCAGCCGTTTGGACCTAGCCTGCCGTGTGGCACTCAGCGTCGAGGTCACAGGGTCGAGAAGGAGGCGCAAGCACGGTGAAGGTCGGCATCCCCCGCGAGGTCAAGAACAACGAGTACCGGGTGGCCATCACACCGGCCGGCGTGCACGAGCTCGTGCGCAACGGTCACGAGGTCTACGTCGAGAAGGAGGCCGGGGTCGGCTCGTCCATCGACGACGACGACTTCGCCGCCGCGGGGGCCACGACCCTCGGCGCCGCCGACGACGTCTGGGCGACGGCGGACCTGATCCTCAAGGTCAAGGAGCCGATCCCCGAGGAGTACCCGCGGATGCGGGAGGGCCAGACCCTGTTCACCTATCTCCACCTCGCCGCGGACAAGCCGCTCACCGAGGAGCTCGTCAGGCGCAAGGTCACCGGCATCGCCTACGAGACGGTCGAGCTGCCCGATCGCTCGCTGCCCCTGCTCGCGCCGATGAGCGAGGTCGCCGGCCGGCTCGCCCCCCAGGTCGGCGCCCACACGCTGATGCGCGCCCAGGGCGGCCGCGGAATCCTCATGGGCGGCGTCCCCGGCGTGTACGCCGCGAAGGTCGTCGTCATCGGCGCCGGGGTCGCCGGCCAGAACGCGGCGGCGATCGCGCTCGGCATGCAGGCCGAGGTCCTGCTGCTCGACCGCAACGTCGCCCGGCTGCGCCTGATGGACGCGATCTACCAGGGCCACTGCCAGACCGTCGCGTCGAACGCGTACGAGATCGAGCGAGCCGTCATCGACGCCGACCTCGTCATCGGCGCCGTCCTCGTGCCGGGCGCCAAGGCGCCCAAGCTCATCAGCAACGAGCTCGTCTCCCGGATGAAGCCCGGCAGCGTGCTCGTCGACATCTCGATCGACCAGGGCGGCTGCTTCGAGGACTCCCGCCCCACCACGCACGACAACCCGACCTACAGGGTGCACAACTCGATCTTCTACTGCGTCGCGAACATGCCGGGTGCGGTCCCGCACACCAGCACGTACGCGCTGACCAACGTGACGATGCCGTATGCGGTGGAGCTGGCGAACCACGGCTGGCGCGCGGCGCTGCGAACGGACCCGAGCCTGGCGAAGGGCCTCAACACCGACGACGGCGCGGTCACCAACGGCCCCGTGGCCGAGGCCCACGGCATGCCGCACACGCCGGTCGCCGAGGTGCTTTCCTGATCCGATGACGGATCGGGCTGGTGCGCCGGCAGCCGCGGGACCCGGACCTCGCAGCTCCAGCCCGGCGGCCCGGGACCACGTCGAGCAGGCGGCCCCGGACGGCGTGGCCCGGCTGCGCGGCGCGGTCCGGGGCTACCTGGCGCACCTGCAGGTCGAGCGGGGCCTGGCCGCCAACACCCTGGCCGCCTACCGGCGCGACCTCGACCGCTACGTCGCGCACCTCGCCGGCCTCGGCGTCCGCTCGCCGGGGGAGGTCCGCGAGGAGCACGTGACCGCCTTCCTCGCCGCGATCCGGACCGGGGACGACGGCGGCCGGGCGCTGGTCGCGACCTCCGCCGCCCGCGCCGTCGTCGCCGTCCGCGGGTTCCACCGCTTCCTCCACCTCGAGGGCGTGGCGCCGAACGACCCCGCGGGCGAGGTCCGGCCGCCGAGCACCCCCCAGCGCCTCCCCAAGGCATTGTCCGTCACGGCCGTGGAGCGGCTGCTCGAGGCGGCCGGGCCGGACGTCGACGGCACGACGCTGCGTGATCGCGCGCTGCTGGAGCTGCTGTACGGCAGCGGCGCGCGGATCAGTGAGGCCGTCGGTCTCGACCTGGACGACGTCGACCGGGAGGCCGGCCTGGTCCGGCTCCACGGCAAGGGCGGCAAGGACCGCATCGTCCCGCTCGGGAGCTACGCCGCGCGGGCCCTCGACGCGTACCTCGTCCGGGTCCGGCCGACCCTGGCGGCCCGCGGCGGCACCACCCGTGGCGCCGGGCCGGCCGTCTTTCTCAATGCCCGCGGCGGCCGCCTCAGCCGGCAGAGCGCGTGGGCCGTCCTGCAGGCGGCGGCCCGCCGCGCCGGCCTCGCCGGACCGGGCGGCCACGCGGTGTCCCCGCACACGCTGCGGCACTCGTTCGCCACCCACCTCCTCGAAGGCGGCGCGGACGTGCGCGTCGTCCAGGAGCTGCTCGGACACGCCTCGGTGACCACCACGCAGATCTACACCCGGGTCACGGCCGACCACCTGCGCGAGGTCTACGCCGCGGCTCACCCGCGCGCTCTCGGCGAACCCCTGCCCGGTACCGGCCGCGCCGGAGTCCAGGGGCGCCGGGCCGGGGCGGGCCCGGGTTGAGCGGTTCGCGACGCGCCGACTAGCCTCGCGGCGACCTGGGCCGGCAGGAGCGATGATCGGAGGAGGCACGCGTCGGCACGAACGGCCTGCAC
>DATKNA010000221.1:0-4094 GCA_035541595.1 Kineosporiaceae bacterium
GATCGACACGGATTGCATGATCACGGGACAGGAGGGACTGCGAGGGGAGGGGCTCAGTCGACGCGGTTGCCGGTCACCCGGTAAGCGTCGAAGACGCCCTCGATCCGGCGGACGGCGCTGATCACGTGGTCGAGGTGTCCGGTCGCGGCCATCTCGAAGGTGAAGCGTGAGATCGCCACCCGGTCCCGGGACGTCGAGACCGTCGCCGCAAGGATGTTGACATGATTGTCGGACAACACCCGCGTGATGTCCGACAGCAGGCGGTTCCGGTCCAGCGCCTCGACCTGGATCTGGACGAGGAAGACGCTGCCGGCCGTCGGCGCCCACTCCACGTCGATGATCCGTTCCGGCTGGGCGCGCAGGCCGGCGACGTTGTTGCAGTCGCTGCGGTGCACGGAGACGCCGCTCCCCCGCGTGACGAAGCCGATGATCGGGTCCCCGGGCACCGGCGTGCAGCACTTGGCGAGCTTGACCCAGACGTCGCTGTCCATGCCCCGGACGACGACGCCGGGATCCCCGATCCTCGGCCGCCGGGCCCGCGTCGGCGTCGTGACCTCGGCGAGGTCCTCCTGCGCGCCCTCCTCGCCGCCCACCGACTGCACCAGGCGCTGCACGACGCTGTTGGCGCTGACGTGACCCTCCCCGACGGCCGCGTACAGGCCCGACACGTCGGGGTAGCGCATCTCGCTGGCCAGCGCGACCAGCGATTCGTGCGACATGAGCCGCTGGAGCGGCAGACCCTGCTTCCGCATGGCCTTGGCGATCGACTCCTTGCCCTGCTCGATCGCCTCCTCCCGGCGCTCCTTGGAGAACCACTGCCGGATCTTGTTCCGGGCCCGCGGGCTCTGCACGAACGAGAGCCAGTCCCGGCTGGGACCAGCGCCGTCCGCCTTCGAGGTGAAGATCTCGACGACGTCGCCGTTGTCGAGCGTGCTCTCCAGCGCCACCAGACGGCCGTTGACCCGGGCTCCCATGCAGCGGTGCCCCACCTCGGTGTGCACGGCGTAGGCGAAGTCGACCGGCGTCGAGCCCGCGGGCAGCGCGACGACGTCCCCCTTCGGCGTGAAGACGTAGACCTCCTGCGCGTTGATCTCAAAGCGCAGGGAGTCGAGGAACTCGCCCGGGTCCGACGTCTCGCGCTGCCACTCGAGCAGTTGGCGCAGCCATTTCATGTCCTTCGGGCCGTCGGACAGGTCGGTGGCCCCGTTCGGGTCGTCCTTGTACTTCCAGTGCGCCGCGACGCCGTACTCGGCGCGTCGGTGCATCTGGTGTGTGCGGATCTGGATCTCGACCGGCTTGCCCTCGGGCCCGATGACCGTGGTGTGCAACGACTGGTACATGTTGAACTTGGGCATCGCGATGTAGTCCTTGAACCGCCCAGGCACGGGGTTCCACCGCGCGTGCAGCGCTCCCAGCACGGCGTAGCAGTCCCGGACGGAGTCGACGAGCACCCGGACTCCGACGAGGTCGTAGATGTCGGTGAAGTCCCGGCCCCGCACGATCATCTTCTGGTAGACCGAGTAGTAGTGCTTCGGGCGGCCGGTGACCTCGGCCCTGATCTTCGCGGCCCGAAGGTCGGCATTGATCATCTCGCGGACCTGGGCGAGGTAGTCCTCCCGGGCGGGCGCGCGCTCGGCGACGAGCCGGACGATCTCGTCGTAGACCTTCGGGTAGAGCGTCGCGAACGAGAGGTCCTCGAGTTCCCACTTGATGGTGTTCATGCCCAGCCTGTGGGCCAGCGGGGCGTAGATCTCGAGCGTTTCCCGGGCCTTGCGGGCTGCCGACGCCTGCGGCACGTACCGCCATGTGCGGGCGTTGTGCAGCCGGTCGGCGAGCTTGATGACGAGGACGCGGATGTCGCGTGACATCGCGACCACCATCTTGCGCACCGTCTCGGCCTGGGCCGCGTCCCCGTACGTGACCTTGTCGAGCTTGGTCACGCCGTCGACGAGCATCGCCACTTCGTCACCGAAGTCCTTGCGCAGCTGGTCCAGCGTGTACGAGGTGTCCTCGACGGTGTCGTGGAGGAGCGCGGCGGCGAGAGTGGGCGCGGTCATGCCGAGCTCGGCGAGGATGCCGGCGACCGCCACCGGGTGGGTGATGTAGGGGTCGCCGCTGCGGCGTTTCTGCCCCGCGTGCGCCTGCGCCGCGACCTCGAACGCCCTCTCGATGACAGCCAGGTCGGCCTTGGGGTGGACGGTGCGCACCGTGCGCAGCAGCGGCTCGAGCAGGGGGGACGTCGTCGTCGCCCGGCCCGACCCGAATCGCGCGATCCGGGAGAGCACCCGGGTCGGTCCGGGGAGGCCCTCTGTAGGCGATGCCTGCCGGTGGCGGGGTGTGACGGGCGCCCCGGAAGGCCCGCTGCGCGGCCGGGCCGGAGCCGTGCCGCGCGGGCCGGGGGAACCGTCCCCGGTGTCCGCGTCCGCCGTCTTCTCGACCGTCGCTGCACCGGCCGGTGCCGGGCGCGCCGCGTCCAGGGTGTCCAACGGAGCGGTGATCTCGGCGAACGTCGCGAGGGCCGGGCCGGCGCCGGCACGTCGGCGCCTCGACCCGGTGCCCTCGTGCGCGGGCGGCTTGTTCCCAGGAGTGCCAGGAGTGGACGACGCGGGGCCGCCCGCCGGGTCCACGGCTCGGACCCTCTCCTCCGCCACAGGCGCCTCCACCGGTCGGGCCTCCTTGCGTCGGCCTCGTTCCTCCACTGTACGCGAGCCGGCCCAGCCCCCCGCCAGATCCGTCGGGGGCCGCGCAGGCCGGCGTACGCAGGCCCACGTCAGGGCAGGACGGGAGGAACCGGTCAGGGCCGGTGATGGCGGGTCAAGGGCGGGCCGGCGGGTCAGACGGCCACGAGCGAGCGAACGTCGAGGCCGGGGAGACGATTCCGGCCACCGAGGACGGCGAGCTCCATCAACACGCTGACCCCGATCATGACGCCGCCCAGCCGCTGCACCAGAGCGGTCGCGGCGGCCGCGGTGCCGCCCGTGGCGAGCACGTCGTCCACGAGCAGCACGTGCTGGCCGGGCCGGACGCCGTCCGCGTGGACCTCCACCTCGGCCGTGCCGTACTCGAGCTCGTAGCTCGCGGACACCGTCACCGACGGCAGCTTTCCCACCTTGCGAACAGGGACGAACCCCACGCCCAGCGCGACCGCGACGGGTGCCGCGAGGATGAAGCCGCGTGCCTCGATTCCGACGACGACGTCGACGGGCCGGACGTCCTGTCGATGCGGCTCCGCGATGGCCTCGACCACGCGCGCGAACGCCCCGCCGTCGGCGAGGAGCGGCGTGATGTCCTTGAAGAGCACTCCCGGGGTCGGGAAGTCCGGGACGTCGCGGACCCTGGCGAGGATCTCGGCCGTCAGCGTGTCCACGGGGTTGACGGACGTCATGTGACGTCAGCCCTTGCGCCCGCCGGGCCGGGACCTGCCGGAGCCGCCGGACCCGCCGGAGCGCCGCGGCTGAGCCCGTTGCCCGCCGGACCCCTGGCGCATCTCCTTGGGCGGATCCACGGCCACGGTGGCCGGCCGCGGCGCCACCAGGCCCGCCGTCCCGGCAGCGGCCGCGCTCGCTCCCGGTTGGCCCTCGGCGCCGACGCCGACCAGTGCGGGCTGGCCCGCCCTGGTCCGCTCCTCGCTCCGGCGGTGCTGCACCCGCTCGGCCTGCGCCTTCATCTCCGGCTCCCGCATCCGCAGCTGCACCAGCAGCGGTGTCGCGATGAAGATCGAGGAGTACGTCCCGGCTGCGATGCCGACGAAGAGCGCGAGCGAGATGTCCTTGAGGGTGCCCGCGCCGAGCAGCAGGGCCCCGATGAAGAGGATCGCCCCCACCGGCAGGAGGGCCACGACCGAGGTGTTGATCGAGCGGACCAGGGTCTGATTCACGGCGAGGTTCGCGGCCTCGGCGTAGGTGCGCTTCGTGGTGGCCCCGATGTGCTCGGTGTTCTCCCTGACCTTGTCGAACACCACGACGGTGTCGTAGAGCGAGTACCCCAGGATCGTGAGGAAGCCGATGACCGACTCCGGCGTCACCTCGAAGCCGACGAGGGCGTAGATCCCGGCGGTGATGATGAGGTCGTGGATGAGGGCGACGATGGCCGCG
>DATKNA010000222.1:0-2027 GCA_035541595.1 Kineosporiaceae bacterium
TCTCCCGCGCTCGCGCCGCCGGCCCCGGTCGGGCCCGGCTAGTCGAGCGAGGGGCGGATCTCCTCGAGCTCGAAGACCTCGAGGACATCGCCGACCTTCAGGTCCTGGAAGCCGTCGACGGCGATGCCGCACTCGAAGCCGGCCTGGACCTCCTTCACGTCGTCCTTGACCCGCTTGAGCGAACCGATCTTGCCGGAGTGGACCACCTTGCGATCTCGCAGGACGCGCACGTGGCCGGCGCGCTTCACGACCCCCTCCACCACCGCGCAGCCGGCGATGACGCCGGACTTGGGGATGTTGAAGATGGCGCGCACCTCCGCCTTCCCGAGCGGCTTCTCCTTGATGATGGGCTCGAGGAGGCTCACCATCTCCTCGCGAATCGAGTCGGCCGCCTCGTAGATGATGTCGAACAGCAGGATCTTCACGCCCTGCTGGCTCGCGATCTGGTCGACCTTCGTCTCTGGCTTGGTGTGGAAGCCGACGATGAGGGCCCTGCCGGCGGCCGCGGTGAGCACGTCCGACTCCGTCACCGCCCCGACGCCGGAATCGAGCACGTTCACCTTGACCTTGCGGGTGGAGAGCTTCTCGAGGGCCTGGGACACGGCCTCGGCCGACCCCTGGACGTCCGCCTTGACGACGACGTTCAGCTCCTTGGCGCCGCCGGCCTTGGCCTTCGCGAACAGGTCCTCGAGGGTCGCCTTCTTGACCGAGCCGAGCTCCTTCTGCCGGGCCTTCTCGGCCCGGTGCTCGGCGACCTCCTTGGCTGCCTTCTCGTCGCTCACCACGTTGAACTCGTCGCCCGCGGTCGGGACGCCGGACAGGCCGAGAACCTCCACCGGGTAGCCGGGCGGGACCTCCTTCACCTGCTCGCCGCGCTCGTTCATCATCGCGCGGACCTTGCCGTGGTCGACGCCCGTCACCATCGCGTCGCCCACCCGCAGCGTGCCGTCCTGGACGAGCACGGTGGCCACGGGGCCGCGCCCCTTCTCGAGCTTCGCCTCGATGACGACGCCGGTGGCGGCCTTTTCCGGGTTGGCCTTCAGGTCGAGGACCTCGGACTGCAGGGAGATGTACTCGAGGAGCTCCGGCAGGCCCTGCTTCGTCCGGGCGGAGACCGGCACCATGATGGTGGTGCCGCCCCACTGCTCGGCCACGAGCTCGTGCTCGGTGAGCTGCTGCATCACCCGCTCCGGCGTCGCGCCGGCCTTGTCGACCTTGTTGATGGCGACGAGGATGGTGACCCCCGCCTCCTTCGCGTGCTTGATGGCCTCGACGGTCTGGGGCATCACGCCGTCGTCGGCCGCCACGACGAGCACCACGAGGTCGGTGACCCGGGCGCCGCGCTGGCGCATGGCCGTGAACGCCTCGTGGCCCGGGGTGTCGAGGAAGGTGATGGGCCCGTGGGGCGTCTGCACCGAATAGGCGCCGATGTGCTGGGTGATCCCGCCGGCCTCGCCGGCCGCGACGTCGGTCTCCCGGATGGCGTCGAGCAGCGAGGTCTTGCCGTGGTCGACGTGGCCCATCACGGTGACCACCGGGGGGCGCGTCCTCTGCTTCGAGGCGTCCTCCTCCACCTCGGGGATGTACTCCTCGACCTCGAAGCCCTTCTTCTCCACGGTGAAGCCGAACTCCGTGGCGAGGAAGGCGGCCGTGTCGGCGTCCACCAGCTGGTTGATCGTGGCCATCGTCCCGGCCTGCATGAGCTTGCGGATGAGGTCCGACGCCTTGACCCCCATCGCCTGGGACAGGTCGGAGACGCTGATGGCCTCCTCGACCCGGATCACCTTCTTGTGCTCGGCGCGCTCCGTCACCTGGGTCTTGTGTCCCTTCTTGGTGGGCTTCTTCTTCTTGCCGCGGATGGGGACGAACGACCGATCGGCGATGGCCGACTGCAGGAGGTCCTTCGGCGACGCCGCCCGATCGGCCTCGCCGCCCGGGCGCCCGGTGCCGCGCCGCTTCTTGTCCTTGCTGACGTCGATGAACTCGCGCTCGCGCCCGAGCATGCCGGGGACGACCTTGAGCTCGCG
>DATKNA010000223.1:0-3466 GCA_035541595.1 Kineosporiaceae bacterium
GCAGGCCGGCGACATGCCGTGCGACCGCGCGTGGCCGGCTGCGGACGTGCAGCGCTTCCACGCCTGGATGGACGGTGGCTACCCCGCGTAGACCCGGGGTCGCCGGCCGCCCCAGCTTGGCGTCCAGGTTCGACAGCCCCCGCCGTGAGGTCTCCGCGACTGCATCAGGGCCGCGTACGGCCCCACGCTCGCGGCATGCGGGGTCGCGGACGGGTCCGCCGACGCTGCCAGAATGGCGGCGGGGTCACGGTGGAAGGCGGGAGATGGGCGGGAACGCGGCGCCGGACGGCCGGTGGCAACGGCTGGGCGAGTACATCCGGGTCCAGCGCCGGATGGCCGACCTCTCGTTGCGCCAGATGGCCGAGCTCACCCGGGTGTCGAACGCCTACCTCAGCCAGGTCGAGCGGGGTCTGCACCAGCCGTCGATCCGGGTCCTGCGCTCCATCGCCGACGCGCTCAACCTCTCGGCGGACACCCTGCTCACCCAGGCCGGGCTCCTGGGCACCGACGCGCCGGCGGCGCCGGCCCGGCCCGGACCGGGCGAGGAGGGAACGCCCGTGGACACGGAGACCGCCATCCGCCACGACCCGGCGCTGCGGCCCGAGGACCGGGAGGCCCTCATCAGGATCTACCGCAGCCTGAGACAGGGCGGGGCTCGGCCGCGAGGCGATTGACAGAGACGCGGCCGTCGCGCCCTCCCGGTCACCCGGTCGTGACGGATCCGGCTCCTCCCGGCCGGTCGGCGGCGGCGTGGGCGAGGGCGAGCACGCCGTAGTCCCGCGCGTTGCGCCGGATCGCCGCCGTCTCCTCGTCGGAGACGTCCCGGCGGACCTTCCCGGGGATGCCGGCGACCAGCGAGCCGGGAGGGATCTCCGCGCCCTCGGTGACCACCGCTCCGGCGGCGATGAGCGAGCCCGGGCCGATCAGCGCTCCGTTCAGGACGACCGCCCCCATGCCGACCAGGACGTCGTCACCGATCGTGCACCCGTGGAGGACGGCGCGGTGGCCCACGCTGACGCCCGCCCCGACGGTGACCGGACGGCCGGGATCGGCGTGGACGACGACGCCGTCCTGGAGGTTGGTCCTCGCACCGATGGTGATGGTCTCGGTGTCGGCGCGCACCACCGCGCCGTACCAGACGCTGGCCCCCACGGACAGCGTCACGGCCCCGGCGAGGACCGCTCCCGGGGCGACCCAGGCCGTCTCGTCCACGGCGGGGGCCGCGTCACCGATCCTGATCGCCAGGAATCCGGACATCAGCCGGCCTCGAAGGGTCCGCCTCGGCGGCGATGACGTGCAGCACCGCGTTGATCAGGCCGAGATGGGTGAACGCCTGGGGGAAGTTGCCCAGGTGGCGGCCGCTGCTCGGCTCGATCTCCTCCGCATACAGCCCCAGCGGGCTGGCGAACGACAGCAGCTTCTCGCACAGCCGCCGGGCCCGGGCGTGCTCGCCGATCAGGGCCAGGGCCGACACGAGCCAGAACGAGCAGACGGTGAACGAACCCTCCTCTCCGGTCAGGCCGTCGTCCGTCTCCTCGACCCGATACCGGAGCACGAGGCCCTGCTCGGTGAGTTCCTCCGCGATGGCGTTGACCGTGGCCTTGATCCGCTCGTCGTTCGGCGGCAGGAACCCGACCAGAGGGATCAGCAGGGTCGAGGCGTCCAGCGCCCGGGTCCCGTAGTGCTGCACGAACACGCCCCGCTCGTCGACGCCGCGCGCGAGGACGTCGGCGCGCATCTCGTCGGCCGCCCGCTGCCAGCGCTCGGCGACCTCGAAGTCCTCGCGCAGCCGGGCGAGCCGGGCACCGCGATCCGCGGCCACCCAGCACATGACCTTCGACGAGGTGAAGTGCCGCGGCTCGCCCCGGACCTCCCAGATGCCGCGATCGGGCTCCTGCCAGTGCTCGATGGCCGCCTCCACGAACCGGGACAGGATCGGCCACAGCCGCTCGTCCAGGCCGTCCCGGGAGGACGTGTGGATGTACACGGAGTCGAGCAGGGCCCCCCAGACGTCGTGCTGGCGCTGGTCGAAGGCGCCGTTCCCGATGCGCACGGGGCGCGAGTTCATGTACCCCTGGACGTGGGGGAGGATCTCCTCGGTCAGGTCCTTCTCCCCGTCGACCCCGTACATGATCTGCAGATCGTCCGAACGCTCGGCGACGTCCGCGATGAAACAGAAGAAGTCGTCCGCCTCCCAGTCGAACCCCAGCGTGTCGAGCGCCCAGAGCGTGAGCGTGGAGTCCCGGATCCAGGTGAACCGGTAGTCCCAGTTCCGCTCGCCGCCGGGCGTCTCCGGCAGGGACGTCGTCGGCGCCGCCAGCAGCGCCCCCGACGGGCCGAACGTGAGGCCCTTCAGGGTGAGCGCGCTGCGTTCCAGGTGCGCGCGCCAGGGATGGTCGGGGAACCGGCCCCGGGCGAGCCAGTGCTGCCAGTGGTGCGCCGTCCAGGTCAGCCGCCGGTACGCCTGGTCGACGTCCTCGGGCGGGGCGTGCTCGCTCCACCACATCGCGACGAACCGCTGTTCCCCCTCCTTGAGCAGCGTGCGGGCCGTCGCCCGGGTGCCCTCGAACCCGATCCGCATGTCCGTGGTGAGGCGGATGGCCGGCTGGTCGCCGTCCCCTTCCGCCTCCGCGACGTGGTAGCCGGAGCCCAGGTAGCGCCAGGTCGCCGGACGTCGGCCGTAGTCGAAGACGGGCGAGCAGTGCATCACCGTCTGTACCTCGCCGTTGACGCAGCGCACCATGCGCAGCAGCACGTGGTCGGCGTCGTAGTCGGTGGGTGCCCGGCGGTGGCTGTTCGACCGCTCGTCCTCGTGGTGCCACGGTCCGATCAGCAGCACGTCCCGCACGATGATCCAGCCCGTCGGCGTCCCCCAGCTCGTCTCGAGGATCATCGTGCCCGGCAGGTAGCGCCGCGCGGCCGGAACCGTGACGTCCGCGGGGCCGAGCCGGAACCCGCCGCGGTCCCGGTCGAGCATGGCCGCGAACACGCTCGGCGAGTCCATCCGGGGCAGGCACATCCACTCCACGTTCCCGCTGGGCGCCACCAGCGCCGCCGCCTCGCAGTCGGACAGGAACGCGTAGTCGCCGATCGGCGGGAACGGCGAACGCACGAACACCTGGTGGTCGGACTGGTCCAACGCCCTGCACCTCCGCCGGCGACGCTGTGGGTGCACCATTGTGCGTCCGACGGGGCCACGCCGGATACGCTTTCGCAGGCTACGGCGGCCCGGATGACGGCGGCGGGACGGCAGCCGGCTCCCCGGTTTCGCCGACCCGGCGGGAACACCCGGGCGGTGCGCGGCGAGGGACCGCTCATCCCGGTGCGGCGAGCCGGCCCGGGCCGACGTGTCGATCGGCGAGGACTTCCCGCAGCATGGCGGCGAACGCGTCTGGTTCGCCCATTCCGCCGTACTCGCCGCCGAGGAACCCGTCGTGCCCGCCGGGGAAGGTGACAGCCGCCGTCC
>DATKNA010000224.1:0-17450 GCA_035541595.1 Kineosporiaceae bacterium
AGCGTGAAGCCATCGGTGAAGATCACGATGAAGCGAATGCGCGCTCTGGCGACCAATTCACTTCATCGTGATCTTCACCGATGGCTTCACGCTCGTGGAAGCGATGGCGTCACGCCGCCGACGGGCGAGGACGGGCCCATAGAGCCATGCGTCGGTCATCACCAGGCCCTGCACGGCCGTGTACCCGTCGTGGCCGGGCGTCGCGCGGGCCTCGCCGGCCGGACTCGCGGCAGGCTCAGCTGCAGGAACAGCGCACCACTGCGTGCAGGCGCGTGTCCTCACGCTGCTCGATCCACTCGCAGTCCACGCCGCAGGCGGGGCAGGGTGCCGTGAAGACGACGGCATCGGGTTGCCCGGACCGGGGGCGCACCGGTGGCAGCCCGGGCAGAGCCGACAGGGCGGGCTCCGGGCGGGGGTTGGGGAGGGCCGGCCGATCCGCCGGCCGGATGACCTCTGCGCCGTGCTCGTCCGCGTCGTGATGGACCTGCCGGACGGGGACGAGCGGCGAGGGCGCCAGCGGTCGCGGCCGCTGCGGCGGGAGCGCCTGCACTCAGAACCTCCTCCTGGCCCACGCAGGAGCCGGACGTCCACATCATCGGTCATCAGGCGCCTTCAGGCGACGCGTCGGTCCCATCTCAGCCGTCCACCTCATCGCCTCCGTCGGGAGAGGACCCCATGCCCGCCGGGCGACTCGGCCGGGGCGGCCGGGAGGGCGCCGCGTAGGATCGACGGGCCGTCGCCGCAACAGACGCCGACGACGCCCGAGCCGCAGACGCCGACGACGAGGGCCGAGACCGCAGCAGACGCCGACGACGCCCGACCCGGGACCGCCGACGCAGACCCAGCCGGACCACGTCCCGGACGAAGAGAGGACCCATCGTGCTGCGCACCGACGAGGCAGGCAGCCTCCGGGCCGACGACGCCGGCCGTACCGTCACCCTGGCGGGATGGGTGGCCCGCCGGCGCGACCACGGTGGCGTGGCCTTCCTGGACCTGCGGGACCGCTCGGGCGTCGTCCAGGTGGTGGTGCGCGACGAGGCCGTCGCGCACGGGCTGCGCAACGAATACGTGCTGCGGGTCACGGGCGACGTCCGACGCCGGCCGGCGGGGAACGAGAACCCCGCGCTGCCCACCGGCGAGATCGAGGTGGTCGCGGCCGGGGTGGAGGTGCTCAACGAGGCGGCGCCGCTGCCGTTCCAGATCGACGAGCACGTCGAGGTCGGCGAGGAGACCCGGCTGAGGTACCGCTACCTCGACCTGCGCCGACCGCATCCGGCCCGCGCCATCCAGCTGCGCAGCGAGGTCAACCGGGTGGCGCGTGACGTGCTGTTCTCGCGCGGGTTCCTCGAGATCGAGACGCCGACCCTCACCCGCTCCACCCCGGAGGGCGCCCGCGACTTCATCGTTCCCGCCCGGCTCGCGCCCGGCTGCTGGTACGCGCTGCCGCAGAGCCCGCAGCTGTTCAAGCAGCTGCTCATGGTGGCCGGCATGGAGAAGTACTTCCAGATCGCCCGGTGCTACCGGGACGAGGACTTCCGGGCCGACCGGCAGCCCGAGTTCACCCAGCTCGACCTCGAGATGAGCTTCGTCGAGGAGGACGACGTCATCACCGTCGCCGAGGACGTGCTCGTCGCGCTGTGGCGGCTCATCGGGTACGAGATCAGCACGCCGATCCCGCGAATGACGTACGAGGAGGCGATGCGACGCTTCGGCAGCGACAAACCCGACCTGCGGTTCCGGCTCGAGCTCGTCGACTGCACCGCCTTCTTCGGGCACACCCCCTTCCGGGTCTTCCAGGCCCCGCACGTCGGCGCCGTCGTCATGCCCGGCGGTGCGTCCCAGTCCCGCCGCCAGCTCGACGCCTGGCAGGACTGGGCGAAGCAGCGCGGCGCGCGCGGCCTGGCGTACGCGCTGGTGGGAGAGGAGGGCGAACTGTCGGGCACGGTGCCGAAGAACCTCTCGGACGTCGAGCGCGCAGGCCTCGCCGCCCATGTCGGCGCCTCGCCGGGTGACTGCGTCTTCTTCGCCGCCGGGGAGCCGGCCCCCGCCCGGACGCTGCTCGGCGCGACCCGGGTCGAGATCGCTCGCCGGCTCGGCCTCGTCGACGAGAAGGCATGGTCGTTCGTCTGGGTGGTCGACGCGCCGCTGTTCGAGCCCACGGCGACGGCCAGGGCCGCCGGCGAGATCGCCGTCGGCTCCGGGGCGTGGACCGCCGTCCACCACGCCTTCACCTCACCCAAGCCGGAGTGGATCGACCGCTTCGAGGAGGATCCCGGGCAGGCGCTCGCCTCGGCCTACGACATCATCTGCAACGGGACCGAGATCGGCGGCGGGTCGATCCGTATCCACCGCCGGGACGTGCAGGAGCGCGTGTTCGCGGTGATGGGGATCACGCCTGAGCAGGCGCAGGCGAAGTTCGGCTTCCTCCTCGACGCCTTCCAGTACGGCGCCCCCCCGCACGGCGGCATCGCCTTCGGCTGGGACCGCACGACCATGCTGCTCGCCGGCGAGCCGTCCATCCGCGAGGTCATCGCGTTCCCCAAGTCGGGCGGCGGCTACGACCCGCTGACCGGCGCACCCGCCCCGATCACCTCCGAGCAGCGCCGGGAGGCCGGGGTCGACGTCATCCCACCGACGGACGGCGCCCCCTCGCCGGCGGCGGCCGCCATCGCGCCGATCACCGGCGCGGCGTCGTCCCTGTCGACCGTGGAATCGGGTACCCGATGACGACGACCGAGACCTCGCTGCCGGGCGCTGACGCACGCATCGTCGGGCGACTGGCGCGGGAGCTCGACGTCCGGGAGAGCCAGGTGCGCGTCACTGTCGACCTGCTCGACTCGGGCGCGACCGTGCCGTTCGTCGCCCGGTACCGCAAGGAGGTCACCGGCGGGCTCGACGACGCGGTCCTGCGCGACCTCGACGAGCGTTTGAGGTACCTCCGGGAGCTCGAGCAGCGACGCGCGGCCGTCCTGGAGTCCGTCCGCAGCCAGGGCACACTCACGCCGGAGCTGGAGGCGCAGATCCTCGCGGCCGACTCCAAGGCCCGGCTCGAGGACGTCTACCTGCCGCACAAGCCCAAGCGGCGGACGAAGGCGCAGGTCGCCCGCGAGGCCGGGCTCGAGCCGCTCGCGGAGGGTCTGCTCGAGGAGCCCGGGCTCGATCCCGAGGCCGAGGCGGCCCGGTACGTCGACCCCGAACGAGGCGTCGCCCACCCGGCGAGCGCGCTCGAGGGCGCCCGGGCCATCCTGGTCGAGCGGTTCGCCGAGCACCCCGACGTCGTGGGTGAGCTCCGCGAGCGGCTCTGGCAGCGAGGGCAGCTCGTCTCACGCGTGATCGAGGGCAGGCAGGACGCCGGCGCCACGTTCGCCGACTGGTTCGACCACGTGGAGCGGCTGACCACGCTGCCCTCCCACCGGATCCTGGCGATGTTCCGGGGCGAGAAGGAGGGCGTGCTCGACCTGAGGATCGAGGATCCGGACGAGGCCTCCACCGACCCGGCGACCCGCAGCGCATACGAGGAGATCCTCGCGGCACGGGTCGGGGTGGCCGATCGCGGCCGGCCCGCCGACCGGTGGCTCCTGGACACCGTCCGCTGGGCGTGGCGGACCCGGATCGCGGTCCACCTCGACGTCGATCTGAGGATGCGGCTCCGGCAGGTGGCCGAGGACGAGGCCGTCCGCGTGTTCGCCGGCAACCTGCGGGACCTGCTCCTGGCCGCGCCCGCGGGCATGCGCCCCACCATGGGCCTGGACCCGGGCCTGCGCACCGGCGTGAAGGTCGCCGTCGTCGACGCCACCGGCAAGGTGGTGGCCACGGAGACGATCTACCCGCACGCCCCGCACCGGAGGTGGGCGCCCGCCCTGGAGGTGCTGGGCCGGCTGGCCGTGGAGCACCGCGTCACGCTCGTGGCGGTCGGCAACGGCACCGCATCCCGCGAGACGGTCGCGCTGGCGAAGGAGCTGGCGGCGGTGCACCCCGAGCTCTCGCTCACGCCGGTCACCGTCTCGGAGGCGGGGGCGTCGGTGTACTCGGCGTCCGCATACGCCTCGCGCGAGCTGCCCGACCTCGACGTCTCGCTGCGCGGCGCCGTGTCCATCGCGCGCCGCCTGCAGGACCCGCTGGCCGAGCTCGTCAAGATCGACCCGAAGTCGATCGGCGTCGGGCAGTACCAGCACGACCTCACCGAGGGCAGGCTCTCGCGGTCCCTGGACGCCGTCGTCGAGGACTGTGTCAACGCCGTCGGGGTCGACGTCAACACGGCGTCCGTACCCCTGCTGCGGCGCGTCGCGGGGATCAGCGAAGGGCTGGCCGCGGCGATCGTCACCCACCGGGACGCGAACGGGCCGTTCCGGTCCCGCGGCGCGCTCAAGGAGGTGCCGCGGCTCGGGGCGAAGGCGTTCGAGCAGTGCGCGGGCTTCCTGCGCATCAGGGACGGTGACGACCCCCTGGACGCGTCCGGGGTGCACCCGGAGTCGTACGCGGTCGTCCGGCGCATCGTCGAGCAGACGACCGGCGACGTGCGCGCCCTCCTCGGCAACGGCCGCGCGCTGGCGGCCGTCGACCCGACGCGGTTCACGGACGACACGTTCGGCCTGCCGACGGTCCGGGACATCCTGGCCGAGCTCGAGAAACCCGGGCGCGACCCGCGGCCGGAGTTCCGGACGGCGACCTTCGCCGCGGGTGTCTCGACCCTGGCGGACCTGCGCCCGGGCATGATCCTCGAGGGCGTCGTGACGAACGTGGCGGCCTTCGGCGCGTTCGTGGACGTCGGCGTCCACCAGGACGGGCTGGTGCACGTCTCGGCTCTGTCGGCGACGTTCGTCAAGGACCCCCGCGACGTCGTCAAGCCGGGGGACGTCGTGCGGGTCAAGGTGCTCGCCGTCGACGTGCCCCGGAACCGGATCTCGCTCACCCTCCGCCTGGACGACGAGGTCCCGGCGCAGGCCGTCGACGCGAGCCGCGACCGCCAGCGCGGCGGGCAGCCCCGGCGCGGAGGGCGCGCGGGCCGTCGGCGTCCGGAACCGGAGGCCCAGGGCGCTCTCGCAGACGCCCTTCGCCGCGCCGGCCTCGCCCCCGACCCGCGCCACTGAACCCGCACCGCCGGTCCGCCCGGGCGCGGCCATGGCGCCCCCCGTGGCCCCGCCCAGCCGGTGCTGCGTCGCTCAGCAGGGTGCCCGGCGCGGGGGTCCTCACGCCGAGGTCGACGCCTCGCGCAGCCCGAGCCGCTGGTGCAGCCGGCGCAGCGGCCCGGGTGCCCACCAGTTCCACTCGCCGAGCAAGGTCATCGTGGCCGGGACCAGGATGAGCCGGACCAGCGTCGCGTCGACGGCGACCACGACCGCCAGACCGATCCCGGTCTCCTTGATCACGAGGAGCTTGCCGGCGGCGAACCCGGCGAAGACCACGACGATGATGAGCGCCGCCGACGTGATGATCCGCCCGGACCGTTGCAGGCCGGCCGCGACCGCCTCGTCGTTGGACAGTCCGGCGTCGTGAAACTCCTTGATCCGGGAGAGCAGGAAGACCTCGTAGTCCATCGACAGGCCGAACCCGAGGGCCACGAGCAGCACCGGGATCGCCGTCTCGACGCCGCCGGTGCTGGTGAAGTCGAGCACCCCGCCCAGATGCCCTTGCTGGAACCCCCACACCAGGACGCCGAACGAGGCGCTCAGCGACACGACGACGAGCACCAACGCCTTGACCGGCACGAGCACCGACCCGGTGAGGAGGAACAGCAGCACGAACGTCGCGAGGACGACGACCCCGATCGCGTAGGGGGCGCGGGCTCGGACGTCGTCCAGGAAGTCGTCGACGAACGCCGCCTGCCCGGTGACCCAGAGCGGCTCGCCGGCCGGCTCCCGCGCCTGGACCGCGCGGACGACGGCGCGCGCCTGGTCCGATGTCGGGTCGGGCACGGCCAGGCTCCCGACCGTGCGGGTACCGGCGGTCCGGATGCCGAGCACGGAGACCGACTGCCGGCCGTTGGCCTGGACGCGGACCGGGTCCAGGCCGGTGACGCCGGGGATCCGGGCGAGGCCGGCGTCCTGCGCCCACCGGGCCAGCTGCTCCGGGCGCCACGTGCTGACCACGGTCACCGACGCCCCGTTCGCCCTCGGGAAGCGGGCCGCGACGTCATCGAACAGCCGGCGCGACGGCGAGCTGAGGGGAAGCAGCGCGACGCCGGAACTGACCAGCCGCAACTGGAGCACGGGGAGACCGGCGATGAGCAGCACGGCGAGGACGGCGACCAACGGCACGACCGGGCGCCGCTGGATCACAGCGGCCAGGGCCGAGAACGCCCCGCGCTCGGGTGGGACGTCGCCGAGCCGCCGGCCGAGCCGCCGGATCACGGGGAGCCGCTGGGTGACGCCGGGACGGACCAGGCGCCGGCCGGCCAGCGCCAGCAGCGCCGGCACGAGGGTCAACGCCACGAGCAGCGCGACCAGGACGACGCTGAGTCCGGCAGCGCCGATCGCCCGCAGGATGCTCGCCCTGAAGACCAGGAGCCCGGCCAGGCTGACGGCGACGGTGAGCCCGCTGAACAGCACCGTCCGGCCGGCCGTGGCGAGAGTCCGCTCCAGCGCGCCCGCCGGCCCGCGCCGTAGCTCCTCCCGGTAGCGGCTGGTCAGCAGCAGCCCGTAGTCGATGCACAGGCCGAGACCCAGCACGGTGACCACGCTGACCACGCTGCTGTCCAGGTCGAGCAGGTAGGAGAAGCCGAGCAGCGCGGTGAGCGCCCCGACGATCGACGCCAGCGCGCCGACCAGCGGCAGGCCCGCGGCGAGGAAGCCGCCGAACACGAGGATCATGACGAGCAGGCTCGCCGGCAGGGCGACCACCTCACCCGTGCGCAGGTCCTCGGGGACCTGCTTGTTGATCTCATCCGTGATCCCCCGGACGCTGCCGGTCAGTGCGCGGGCGCCGGCGAGGCGGCGGGCCTCGTCCTGCATCCTGGCGGTCACCTCGCCCAGGGCGGCACGCTCGGCCGGTGTGCTCAGGCCCGCACGCAGCTGAGCGGTGACGAGGAGCGCCGTGCGGTCCGTCGAGACCAGCGGCGAGTCGGCGGGATCCCCCGTGCCCGCCGCGGGACCGGGGCCGTACGGGGAGCGGACCGCGAGGACCGTCGGGACCTGCATCAGCCGCGCGGTGAGGTCCTCGACCACGCGCCGCACGGCGGGCGATCGCGGATCGACCCCGTCGAGCAGGAGCTGCGCGGTGGCCCCCCCGGGTGCGGCGTCGTCCAGCACCTGCTGCCCGCGGCGTGCCGGGCTCTGCACCTGCGGCGCGTCCCCGGGCTGCAACCGCTGGAAGAGCCCCTCGCCGACGGCCCCGGATGCGGCCAGAGCGCCCAGGGTCACCAGCACGGTCCAGGCGGCGACGAACCGCCACGGGTGGCGGGAGAGCAGGCGTCCGAGGGCCGGGAGCACGCGGATAGCCTTTCAGGGGTGAGCGACCTGTTCTCCACCGCGTGGGAGGACGATCCTGCGACGGCGGCCGGGGACGTCGGCGTGGGTTCGCCCGGCGCCGGCCCCGGGCCGCGCGCCGCCGGCACGGCGCCGCTCGCGGTCCGGATGCGGCCGCAGTCGCTCGACGAGCTCGTCGGGCAGGATCACCTGCTCACCCCCGGCTCACCGCTGCGCCGGCTGATCGAGGGCGGGTCCGGGCCGGCCGGTGCGGTCTCGCTGATCCTCTGGGGTCCGCCGGGGAGCGGCAAGACGACGATCGCCGCCGTCGTGTCGCGGGCGGGGAACCGCCGGTTCGTCGAGCTCAACGCGGTCAGCGCCGGCGTCAAGGACGTGCGCCGCGTGCTCGACGAGGCCCGGGAGGCACACGCCCTCTACCGCCGCGAGACCGTGCTGTTCCTCGACGAGATCCACCGGTTCAGCAAGGCGCAGCAGGACTCGCTGCTCACCGGCGTGGAGAACCGCTGGGTCGTGCTCGTCGCCGCCACCACGGAGAACCCCTCCTTCAGCGTCGTGTCGCCGCTGCTGTCCCGGTCCCTGGTGCTCACCCTCAAGCCACTGGACGCCGAGGCGATCGGCGTCCTGGTCGACCGGGCCGTGACCGATCCGCGGGGTCTCGGCGGCGCCGTCACCCTCGACCCGGACGCCCGGGGGCACATTCTCCGGACGGCGGCCGGCGACGCCCGGGCCGCGCTCAACGCCCTCGAGGCGGCGGCCGGCGCGGCACTGGTCGCGGCCGCGGGCGAGCGGACGGGCGCGGACGAGGGGCGCCCGGTGCCGGTCACCCTGGCGGACGCCGAGCGCGCGGTCGATCGCGTGGCCGTGCACTACGACAAGGACGGGGACCAGCACTACGACGTCGTCAGCGCGTTCATCAAGTCGCTGCGGGGGTCGGATGTCGATGCCGCCCTGCACTACCTCGCGCGCATGGTCGAGGCAGGGGAGGATCCCCGGTTCATCGCCCGCCGCATGATCATCTCGGCGAGCGAGGACATCGGGGAGGCGGATCCGTCCGCGTTGCCGATGGCGGTCGCGGCCGCGCAGGCGGTGCAGCTGATCGGCATGCCGGAGGGGCGGATCGTGCTCGCCCAGGCCGTGGTGCACCTGGCCCTCGCCCCCAAGTCGAACGCCGCCTACCTGGCGATCGGGGCCGCGCTCGACGACGTCCGGAAGGGCCTCGCAGGCCCGGTGCCGGCGCACCTGCGGGATACCTCCTACCCGGGCGCCGCCCGGCTCGGTCACGGGCGGGGGTACCGGTACGCCCACGACGACCCGCACGGCGTCGTCGAGCAGCAGTACGCCCCCGACGAGCTGGTCGGCCGGACCTACTACGTCCCGACGGAGCACGGCTTCGAGCGGGAGCTCGGCCCGCGGCTGGCCCGGTTGCGAGCGCTCGTGCGGGGACGTCCGCCCGACTGAGCCGGGCCTGCCGGTCGCGGTAGGGTCGCACCCGCCGGGGGAGGTCGCCCGCGTCACGGAGGGAAGTGCCGATCGATGTCGTTCGGGGAGCTGGCCGGGCTCATCGCCGCCCTGGCGTTCGTGCTGCTCGTGGGCGCGTTGTGGTACCCCCTGTACAAGCTGGGCAAGGTCTTCGACGAGGCCCGGATGTCGGTGCACGACCTGTCCGGCGAGGCGGTCCCGCTGCTGCACGAGGTGACCACGACGGTGACGACCACCAACGGGCAGCTCGTGCGGGTGGACACGATCACCCGCAACGTGGCGGAGGCCTCGGCGAACGTCTCGACGCTGACCCGCCTGTTCGCCGCCACCCTGGGGTCGCCCGTCGTCAAGGTCGCGGCCTTCTCCTACGGTGTCCGACAGGCCGTGGACGCCCGTTCCCGGGGCCGGTACGAGCGCGGGAGGCGGTGAGGCGTGCGGCGGGTGTTCTGGATGGCGGTGGGTGCGACCGTCACGATCATCGTCGTCCGCCGTGTGAACAGACTGTTCGACGCCGCCAGTCCGGAGGGCATCGGCCGCTCCCTCACCGCCGCCGCGGACTCGGTGCGCGAGTTCGCGGACGACGTCCGGACGGGCATGGCGGAGCGGGAGCATGAACTGCGTGTCGCTCTCGGGGCCGAGCCGGGCACCATGGATGCTGAAGGCGTGGCTGAGGGTCCGCTCGTGCCGCCGCACGGGGGCCGGCACAGGCAGGGTCGCTGAGCTCCGCCCGACGTCCGCTCGACGACGTCCACTCGACGGCGTCCGCACGGGCCCCGGCACGGCCACGGCGCCCGCCGCCGCGGCCACGCCGTCGGCGCGCACGAATCAGGACCGACCGTCCCCGGAGGGCAGGAAGATCATGGACACGGCTGAGATCCGCCGTCGCTGGCTGCGCTTCTTCGAGAGCCGCGGGCACGCCGTCGTCCCGAGCGCCCCGCTGCTCTACGACGACCCCACCCTGCTGTTCGTCAACGCGGGCATGGTGCCGTTCAAGCCGTACTTCCTCGGTCAGGAGGCGCCGCCGTGGCCGCGCGCCACGAGCGTGCAGAAGTGCGTGCGCACGCTCGACATCGACGAGGTCGGCAAGACCACCCGACACGGCACGTTCTTCCAGATGAACGGCAACTTCTCGTTCGGGGACTACTTCAAGGCGGGCGCCATCGAGCTCGCCTGGGAGCTCGTCACCCGGTCCACCGCGGACGGAGGCTACGGCCTCGACGAGTCCAAGCTGTGGGTGACCGTCTACCGGGACGACGAGGAGGCGATCTCGCTGTGGCGCCGGGTCACCGGCATCCCGTCGGAGCGGATCGTCCGGCGCGGAATGAAGGACAACTTCTGGTCGATGGGTGTGCCCGGGCCGGCCGGGCCGTGCAGCGAGATCTACCTCGACCGAGGCCCCGAGTACGGCCCGGGGGGCGGACCCGAGGTCGACGAGGACCGCTACCTGGAGTTCTGGAACCTCGTCTTCATGCAGTACGAGCGCGGTGAGGGCGGGGCCAAGGAGGACTACCCGCTGCTGCGCGAGCTGCCGGCGAAGAACATCGACACCGGGCTGGGCCTGGAGCGGATGGCGTTCCTGCTCCAGGGCGTCCGGAACATGTACGAGATCGACGAGATCTTCCCGGTCGTCCGCCGGGTCGAGGAGATCTCGGGCCGGCGCTACGGGGCGTCGCACGAGGACGACGTCCGGATGCGCGTCATCGCGGACCACGTCCGCAGTGGCCTCATGCTCATCACCGACGGGGTGACGCCGTCGAACGAGGCGCGCGGCTACGTCCTGCGCCGCCTGCTGCGCCGGGCGATCCGGTCGCTGCGGCTGCTCGGGGTGGAGGAGCCCGTGCTGCTCGACCTCGTCCGAGTCAGCGCGGATCGGATGCAGCTGTCCTACCACGACGTCGAGGCCGAGTTCGGCCGGACGGCGCAGATCGTGGAGCAGGAGGAGGAGGCGTTCCGGCGCACCCTCGCGTCGGGCACGACGATCCTCGACACGGCGGTCCGCCGGGCGAGGTCGGCCGGCGCGACGACGATCAGCGGCGCGGAGGCGTTCCAGCTCCACGACACCTACGGCTTCCCGATCGACCTCACCCTGGAGATGGCGGCCGAGCAGGGGCTGACCGTGGACGACACGGAGTTCCGGCGGCTCATGTCCGAGCAGCGCCGGCGGGCGAAGGAGGACGCCCGCGCCAAGAAGACCGGCCACGCCGACGTCGGCGGATACCGGGCGATCGCCGACCGGCTCGCGGCGCCCGTCGTGTTCACCGGGTACGACGAGGTCGTCTCCGAGGGCCGGGTGGCGGGCCTGCTCGTCGACGGCGATCTCGTGGACGTCGCCGCCGAGGGCCAGCAGGTCGAGGTGGTGCTGGACCGGACGCCGTTCTACGCCGAGGGCGGCGGCCAGCTCGCGGACGCCGGCCGGATCGAGGTCGACGGCGCGCTCGTCGTCGTCGACGACGTCCAGTCGCCGGTGACCGGTCTCATCGCGCACCGCGCCCGGGTGCTGTCCGGCGAGCTGCGCACCGGCGCGCGGGCGCAGGCACTCGTCGACGTGGAGCGGCGCAAGGCGATCAGCCGCTCGCACACGGCGACGCACATGGTGCACAAGGCGATCCGGGAGGCGCTCGGCGAGACGGCCACGCAGGCGGGCTCGGAGAACGCGCCCGGCCGGTTCCGGTTCGACTTCCACGCCGGGTCGGCGCTGCCGATGAGCGCGCTGCGCGACGTCGAGGCGCGGGTCAACGCCCTGCTCGTGGAGGACCTCGAGGTGCACGCCGAGATCATGAGCCAGGAGCGGGCGCGGGCGATCGGCGCGATGGCGCTGTTCGGCGAGAAGTACGGCGACCGGGTCCGGGTCATCTCGGTCGGCGACTGGGCCCGCGAGCTGTGCGGCGGCACCCACGCGGCGCGCTCGGGCCAGCTCGGTCTGGTCACGCTGCTCGGCGAGGGGTCGATCGGCTCCGGCGTGCGCCGGGTGGAGGCGCTCGTGGGGACGGACGCCTACACGTTCGCCGCGCGCGAGCACGTGCTCGTGAACCAGCTGACGGACACCCTCAAGGTCCGGCCGGAGGAGCTGCCGGACCGGATCGCCAGCCTGCTCGCGCAGCTGCGCGACGCCCAGAAGGAGATCGACCGCTTCCGGGCCGCGCAGGTGCAACACCTGGCGGCGCAGGCGGCGCAGTCGCCGCGGGACGTGTTCGGCGTCAGCCTGGTGACCCACGACGCGGGCGAGTCGGCCCCGGACGAGCTGCGCACCCTCGCGCTCGACGTCCGAGGCCGGATGCCGGGGGATCGGCCCGCGGTGGTCGCGGTCGGCGGCGTGGTCAAGGGACGGCCGCAGATCGTCGTGGCGACGAACGAGGAGGCGCGCCGCTGGGGCCTTGCGGCGGGCGACCTCGTCCGCACCGGCGCCGCCGCGCTCGGCGGCAACGGCGGTGGCAAGCCCGACGTGGCGCAGGGCGGCGGCAGCGATCCCGACCGGCTCGGCGAGGCGTTGCTGACCATCGAGCACGGCATCGGCGAGCGCGTGACGGCGGGCCGCTGAGCGTGCCGCCGGACCCGGTCGCGGGATCGCCGGTGAGGCCGGGAGTCCGGGTCGGCGTCGACGTCGGAACGGTCCGCGTCGGCGTCGCCCGCAGCGACCCCTCCGCCCTGGTGGCGACGCCGGTCGAGACCCTGCGCCGGGATGCCGGCGGGAGCCGCGACCTCGACCGGATCGCGGGCATCGTCGCCCAGAACGGCGCGGTCGAGGTCGTCGTCGGCCTGCCGCGGACGCTCCGCGGCGAGGAGGGTTCTGCGGCCGCCGCGGCGCGCCAGTACGCTACGGCCATCGCGCAGCGTGTCGCGCCGGTCGGGGTGCGGCTCGTGGACGAGCGGCTGAGCACCGTCTCGGCGCATCGCACGCTGCACGACGCAGGAGTGAGGGGGCGCAGGCACCGCCCTGTCATCGATCAGGTGGCGGCGGTGGTGATCCTGCAGTCCGCCCTGGACGCCGAACGCGCGTCAGGGCGGCCCCCCGGGGCGCTCGTCGCTCCGGGGCCGTCGCCGGAGAGGCCGGCGACGTCCGGAGAGGAGGGCGGCGCGTGACAGGGATGTCTTTGTCGGACGTCGTCCCCGGAGCCCCGCAGGAGCAGGGTCCCCGGCGCCGCTCGCAGCGTGCGGCGGAGAAGCGCAAGCAGCGCCGCCGGCGGCGGACGTGGCTGACGGTGCTGGTCACCGTCGTCGTCCTGGGCGCCGCGGGCACCGGCGCGTGGTTGGGGCTCCGGCCGCTGCTGGCCTCGTTCAACACGCCCGACGACTACCCGGGGCCCGGAACCGCGTCGGTCACGGTGCGCATCCCGCCCGGAGCCACCGGCGTCGACATCGCCGCCCTGCTGCAGCGCGCCGGCGTCGTCAAGACCGCCAAGGCGTACCTGGCCGCCGCCGCGGACATTCCCGGGAGCGCGAACATCCAGCCCGGGACCTACGAGCTCAAGGAGCGGATGACCGGCGCGGGCGCCGTGCTGGCGCTGCTCGATCCGACGTCGCGCCTGGTGAAGAAGGTGACGATCCCGGAGGGCGCCCGAGTCGCCACGATCTTCGACGCGATCGCGAGCCAGACCTCGATCACGCCCGCTCAGCTCGAGGCCGCCGCCAAGGACACCGCGGACCTCGGCCTGCCGCCCCAGGCCAGGGGCCTGGAAGGCTACCTCTTCCCGGCGACCTACGAGGTCGAGCCCGGGACGTCGGCGACCGATCTGCTGCACGAGATGGTCGCGAGCACCCTCGACCAGCTCGACCAGCTCGGCGTCGCGCAGAACGACCGCCACCGCGTCCTCACCCTCGCCAGCCTGGTGCAGGCAGAGGGCCGGCACCCGCAGGACCTGGGGAAGATCGCCCGCGTGCTCACCACCCGACTGGCCAAGGGCATCCCGCTCCAGCTGGACACCACGGTGCACTACGCGACCGGCCGGTTCACCGTGCAGACGACGAAGGCCGACCTGGCGGCCAGGTCGCCGTACAACACCTACCTCGTCAAGGGTCTGCCACCAGGGCCGATCTGCTCGCCGGGCCTCACCGCGATCCGGGCGGCGCTGCATCCGACGCCGGGGAGCTGGCTGTACTTCGTCGCGGTGAACCCGACGACGGGGGAGACGAAGTTCGCCCGGACGGCGGCGGAGTTCGCCAAGATCAAGGCGGAGTACGACGCCTGGCAGAAGGCCCACCCCGGCCAGTAGCCCTCCGGCCCGGGCCGTCATCACGCCCGACAGGGCGATCACTTCGCGCACTTCGCCGCGATCACGCACGTCGCGACGATCACGGGCTTCGCCGCGGTCGCACACTTCGCGATCACCTTCTGTCGGGGAGGACGCGAGGGCCGCCAGGATCGGACCGACCGCGGCGGCTCAAGGGCGACGTCCTCGCGGCCGACGACTCTGAGGCGAACGCAGCGCGCCGCGACGGCGCCCGCCGAGGGAGGAGCACCGTGGCCGGCAGCGGCGACGACGACACCTGGGCACGTCCTTACGCCGACCTGGCGGGCAGCCGAGCTGCCGGCGTGCCCGAGCCACGGGTCGCGGTCCAGGACGGCGGCGCCCCCGCGGGCGCCTACGCCCGTGCCACCACCGAGCCCGTGAGCGCCACGGGGGAGATCAGCCTCGCGGAGCTGCTGACCGGGATGCTCGACGCCGGCGCCTCCGACCTGCACCTGACGGCGGGAACGCCGGCCCTGGTCCGGGTCCACGGCGACCTGGCCCCGCTGCGCGACTGCCCCCCGCTGCCGCCGGACCTCATCCAGCGGCTCATCTACACCGTCCTGACGCAGAAGCAGCGCGAGCGCTTCGAGGCCGACCTCGAGCTGGACTTCGCGTACGCCCTCCCCGGCGCGGCGCGGTTCCGCGTGAACGTCTACCGGCAGCGCGAGAACGTCGGGGCGGCCTTCCGCCGCATCCCCTACGAGATCAAGGGCCTGGAGGAGCTCGGCGTCCCGGCCTCCGTCAGCACCTTCGCCGGGCTGCCCCGGGGCATGGTGCTCGTCACCGGCCCCACCGGATCCGGGAAGTCCACGACGCTCGCCGCGCTCATCGACCTGGCCAACCGCACCCGTCGTGATCACATCATGACCGTCGAGGATCCCATCGAGTTCCTGCACCGGCACAAGAGCTGCATGGTCAATCAGCGCGAGGTCGGCGAGGACACGCACTCGTTCGCCAACGCACTCAAGCACGTCCTGCGCCAGGACCCCGACATCATCCTCGTGGGCGAGATGCGCGACCTGGAGACCATCTCGGTGGCCCTGACCGCCGCCGAGACCGGTCACCTCGTCTTCGCGACACTCCACACTCAGGACGCGGCCCAGACGATCGACCGCGTCATCGACGTGTTCCCGCCCCACCAGCAGCAGCAGGTGCGCGTCCAGCTGGCGGGAGCGCTGCAGGGCGTGATGTGCCAGACCCTCTGCCGGACGTCGGACGGAGGCGGGCGGGTCGTCGCGACAGAGGTGATGATCGCGACCCCGGCGATCCGCAACCTGATCCGCGAGGGCAAGACACACCAGATCTACTCGGCGATGCAGGCGGGTGCCCAGCACGGCATGCACACGATGGACCAGCACCTGGCCGAGCTCGTCCGCAGCGGGCGGATCACGCACCAGCACGGCCTCGAGCGATGCCACCACGTGGAGGACTTCAACCGACTGACCGGGCGGGGCTGAGGAGGGCGTCATGAGCACCGCCACCAAGACGTTCGAGTACGCCGTCCGCGACCGGCGCGGCAAGCTCGTCAGCGGCAAGCTCGAGGCGCCCAGCGAGGCCGCCGTCGTGCAGAAGCTGCGCGGGATGGGGTACGCCCCGGTCAGCCTCCGCGAGTCCGGCACCGGCATGAACCGGGAGATCAACCTGCCGTTCGGCGGCCGGGTCAAGCTCAAGGACCTCGCCGTGATGAGCCGGCAGTTCGCCACGATGATCAACAGTGGCCTCTCGCTCCTGCGCGCGCTGTCGATCCTTGCCGACCAGACCGAGAGCAAGGCGCTCGCCAAGGCGCTGGGCGAGGTGCGGACGGCGGTGGAGACGGGGCAGTCGCTCTCGGCGGCGCTGGCCAAGCACCCCAAGATCTTCCCCCCACTGGTCATCAACATGGTTCGCGCCGGCGAGGTGGGCGGCTTCCTCGACCGGGTCATGCTCCAGATCGCGGAGAACTACGAGGCCGAGGTCAAGCTGCGCAGCAAGATCAAGTCGGCGATGACCTACCCGGTCGTCGTCTTCGTGATCGCCATCCTGGCGGTGGTCGGCATGCTGCTGTTCGTCGTCCCCATCTTCGCGAAGATGTTCGACGACCTCGGCGGCACGCTGCCGGCGCCCACCCGGGTGCTGGTCGCCCTGTCGACCGGGCTGCGCTTCGCGGCGCCGGTCCTGCTCGTGCTGGGGATCGCCGCCGGGATCGTGTGGGGCAAGGTGCGGCACACCGAGCAGGTGCGCTCGTTCGTCGACCCGCTGAAGCTCCGCCTGCCCGTCTTCGGTCAGCTCTTCCGCAAGGTCGCGATCAGCCGGTTCAGCCGCAACCTTGGGACCATGCTCAGCTCCGGCGTCCCGATCCTGCAGAGCCTGGAGATCGTCGGCGAGACGTCCGGCAACGTCGTCCTCCGGTCGGCCGCAGTGTCGGTCGCGGAGAGTGTGCGACGCGGCGAATCCCTGGCCGGCCCGCTGTCGGCGCATTCAGTGTTCCCGCCGATGGTGGTCCAGATGCTGGCCGTCGGCGAGGACACCGGCGCCATCGACACGATGCTGCACAAGGTGTCGGACTTCTACGACGCCGAGGTCGAGGCGACCACCGAAGCGCTGACCAGCCTGATCGAGCCACTCATGATCGCCGTGCTCGGCGGCATCATCGGCAGCATGATCATCGCCCTGTATCTGCCGATCTTCAACGTCTTCAGCCTGATCAAGTGACCTGACGGGCGGGCGCTGCCTGATCGCGCATACCGACCTGCCCCTCCGACCGGCGGGGGCCGGCGCCGTGGGCGTTCGCACCGCGCGCGTGATCACAATGAGCCTCGTCCGCAGGCGTGGGAGCCAGTGGTCGACCCAGGCACTTCGGCGGGCGGGTCCGGTGCGCAACTGTCGACGACCCGCGCACGGCAGCCCCGGCCAAGTCCGCAACTGTCGACGACCCGCCCAGGGCGGCCCCGGCCAGGTGCGCAACTGTCGACGCCCACGGCGACCTGAGTCCCGGCCATGGTCGATCCGCTGGGCGCCTACCCCTGACCAGGGACGACGTGGGTGAGCCGATCCGAGCCCGCGGGCTCGGCGGGTGCTCCCCGGGCGCTCGACACGTGCTGGGGCAGGTGCTCGGCGGGTCCCCCGTGCTCCCCGCGTCCTCGGCCACGTCCTCCGCCTCGCATTCGCCGTCGTGCTCCGTTCGGGCGAAGTCCCGTCAGGGCAGGAGCGACGTCTAAAGAACCGGGCGTGCGGACCGATAGCACCACTGACATCAGAGCTCGCCACGAGCGGAGAGTTCGGGCGGCTCGACCGGTGCCCCTTCAAGCCAAGGAGTTCTGCTCGATGCTCGCTCGCATCC
>DATKNA010000225.1:0-6140 GCA_035541595.1 Kineosporiaceae bacterium
GACCTCCCGACCTCCCGACCTCCCGACCTCCCGACCTCCCGACCTCCCGACGAGGACGGCGCGTCCACCGTGCTCGGGCTATTCGGCGATGCACGCGTTGTGCCCCCAACGAGGACCGCGTAGGCGACATAGGCCGTGCAACGCGGCTCAACGGGTGTACGGCCGACCGAACCGGTCAATGCTCGTTAACGGTCAGCGTCCGAGCCAGCGTCGGCCCGTGCCACACCGGGCGTCACCACACCGGGCGTCACCACACCGGGCGTCACCACACCGGGCGTCACCACACCGGGCGTCACCACACCGGGCGTCACCACACCGGGCGTCACCACACCGCGGCGTCGACGACCCGGTGGGCGTCACAACCGGGCTCTGATCGGGGCTTCTTCGTCGGGTTAGGGTGGAGTACCAGCTGGACGACGTCTCAGCACTGGAAGGAGGCGCAGCCGTGTCGCAGCGACCCAGCCCCGACCATGCGGAGTTCGGCCCGAACGAATGGCTCGTCGACGAGCTCCACCAGCGGTACCTCGCCGACAAGAACTCCGTCGATCCGGCGTGGTGGGAGTTCTTCGCGGACTACCAGCCGCCGGAGGCACCGCACGGGCAGACCTCGTCCAGCGCCGCCTCCGACCTCGGCTCAGGGATGAGCGACGTCGATCTCGAAGCTCCGCAAACCAGCCCGCAGCCGACCACCTCACAGAACGGTGCCCCCCGGACCGTGTCCGCTCCCGCGCAGCCCTCGTCCGCCCCTTCGGTCCCGGCGCCGGCGGCCACGCCGCCTGCCGCGACGACGGCTCCGACGATCGCCGCGACCACGACCGCGGACACCATCGCGACCTCCCCGGGCGTATCCCCCCCAGCTGTTGCGCCGTCGCCGGCATCGTCGGGAACACCGGCGCCGGCCACGGCCGGCGCACCCGCGGCACGGACGTCGGCACCGAGCGGGCCGCTGCCCCGGGACGTCCCGCCCGCGACCGCGACAAAGCCGGTCACCAGCAGCGAGGTCGAGGTGCAGCGGCTCAAGGGTGCCGCCGCCCGCACGGTCACGAACATGGAGGCCAGCCTCGACGTCCCGACAGCGACGAGCGTGCGGGCGATCCCGGCCAAGCTGCTCATCGACAACCGGATCGTCATCAACAACCACCTGACCCGCGCCCGCGGCGGAAAGGTGTCGTTCACCCACCTCATCGGCTTCGCGCTCGTCGAGGCGCTCGCCGAGATGCCGGAGATGAACTACTCCTACACCGAGGACGCCGACGGCAAGCCGGCGGTCGCCAGGCCGGCGCACATCAACCTGGGCATCGCCATCGACCTCGCCAAGGACGACGGCACCCGGCAGTTGCTCGTCCCGAACATCAAGCACTGCGAGACGATGGACTTCTCCCAGTTCTGGGCGGGTTACGAGGACGTGGTGCGGCGCGCACGCACGGGCAAGCTGGGCGCGGACGACTTCAACGGCACGACGATCAGCCTGACCAACCCGGGCACGATCGGCACGGTGCACTCGGTCCCCCGGCTGATGAAGGGCCAGGGGACGATCATCGGTGTCGGCGCCATGGAGTACCCGGCGGAGTACGAGGGCGCCTCGGAGGAGACCCTCGCCCGGTTGGCGATCAGCAAGATCATGACCTTGACGTCGACCTACGACCACCGGATCATCCAGGGTGCCCAGTCCGGCGACTTCCTGCGCATCGCGCACCGCAAGCTGCTCGGCGAGGACGGCTTCTACGACCGCGTGTTCCACGCGCTGCGTCTGCCGTACGAGCCGATCCGCTGGGTGCGCGACATCTCCGTCGCCCACGACGACCAGGTCAACAAGACCGCGCGGGTGCAGGAGCTCATCCACGCCTACCGGGTGCGCGGCCACCTGATGGCCGATACCGACCCGCTGGAGTACAAGCAGCGCCGGCACCCGGACCTCGATGTCACCACGCACGGGCTGACGTTGTGGGACCTCGAGCGGGAGTTCCCCACCGGCGGCTTCGGCGGCAAGCCGGTGATGAAGCTGCGGCACATCCTCGGCGTGTTACGCGATTCCTACTGCCGGACGGTCGGCATCGAGTACATGCACATCCAGGACCCGGAGCAGCGCCGCTGGATCCAGGACCGGGTTGAGCACCCCTACGCCAAGCCCTCGCACGAGGAGCAGCTGCGCATCCTCCGACGGCTCAACGCGGCCGAGGCCTTCGAGACCTTCCTGCAGACGAAGTTCGTCGGGCAGAAGCGGTTCAGCCTGGAGGGCGCGGAATCCGTCATCCCGCTGCTCGACGCGGTGCTGTCGGCGTCCGCTCGGGCCGGCCTCGACGAGGTGTGCGTCGGCATGCCGCACCGCGGCCGGCTCAACGTGCTCGCGAACATCGCGGGCAAGAGCTACGGCCAGATCTTCCGCGAGTTCGAGGGCACCCAAGACCCGAGGTCGGTACAGGGTTCCGGCGACGTCAAGTACCACCTCGGCACCGAGGGCGAGTTCCGGGCCGAGACCGGTGAGACCACGAAGGTCTACCTGGCCGCGAACCCCTCGCACCTCGAGGCCGTGAACCCGGTGCTCGAGGGCGTGGTCCGGGCCAAGCAGGACCGGCTGAACCGCGGCAGCGCCTTCTTCTCGGTGCTTCCGGTGCTCCTGCACGGGGACGCCGCCTTCGCGGGGCAGGGCGTCGTCGCGGAGACCCTCAACCTCTCCCAGCTGCGCGGCTACCGCACCGGCGGCACGGTGCACGTGATCATCAACAACCAGGTCGGGTTCACCACGGCGCCGGCGTCGTCGCGGTCGTCGGTGTACAGCACGGACGCCGCCCGCATGATCCAGGCACCGATCTTCCACGTGAACGGCGACGACCCCGAGGCGTGCGTGCGCGTCGCGAGGCTGGCCTTCGAGTTCCGGATGGCGTTCGACAAGGACGTCGTCATCGACATGGTCTGCTACCGCCGGCGCGGTCACAACGAGGGCGACGACCCGTCGATGACGCAGCCGCTCATGTACACGCTGATCGAGGCGAAGCGCAGCGTCCGCAAGCTCTACACCGAGGCGCTGATCGGCCGCGGCGACATCACCGTCGAGCAGGCGGAGAGCGCCCTGCGGGACTACCAGCAGCAGCTCGAGCGCGTCTTCGCTGAGACCAAGGAGACCGCGCAGTCCCCGGCGCGCTCCGGCGACGTCACGGCCGGGCTCGATCTGCCCATCGCCCAGCAGCGGTCCCGGGAGGACGGCGCTCCCCGGGAGACAGCGGTCGACGCCGGCGTGCTCAAGCGGATCGGCGACGCCTACGTCACCCCGCCGCAGGGCTTCACCGTCCACCCGAAGCTGCAGGCGCTGTTGGAACGGCGCGCGTCGATGGCGAGCGAAGGGGGCATCGACTGGGGCTTCGGCGAGTTGCTGGCCTTCGGGTCGCTGCTGCTGGAGGGCCGGTGGGTACGACTGGCGGGGCAGGACAGCCGGCGCGGCACGTTCGTCCAGCGGCACGCCGTCCTGACCGACAAGGTCTCCGGCACCGAGTGGACGCCGCTGCAGAACCTGTCCGACGACCAGGGAAAGTTCTTCATCTACGACTCCCTGCTCAGCGAGTTCGCCGCGATGGGCTTCGAGTACGGGTACTCGGTCGAGGCCCCGGACGTCCTGGTCTGCTGGGAGGCGCAGTTCGGCGACTTCGCCAACGGCGCCCAGACGATCGTCGACGAGTTCGTCTCGAGCTCGGAGCAGAAGTGGGGTCAGCGGTCCTCGGTCGTCCTGCTGCTCCCGCACGGGTACGAGGGGCAAGGGCCCGACCACTCCTCCAGCCGGATCGAGCGCTACCTGCAGCTGTGTGCCGAGAACAACATCACCGTGGCCCAGCCGTCGACGCCGGCGTCGCACTTCCACCTGCTCCGCCGGCAGGCGTACGCCCGGCCGCGGCGACCCCTGGTGGTCTTCACGCCGAAGTCGATGCTGCGGCTGAAGGCGGCGGCCTCGGCCGTGGAGGACTTCACGAGCGGCACGTTCCGCACCGTGATCCCCGAGGCGGAGAACCTCGACCCGGCCGAGGTGGACCGCGTGCTGATGTGCTCGGGCAAGGTCTACTACGACCTGGTCGCCGAGCGGGCCCGGCGTGGCGACCGGCGGACGGCGATCGTCCGGCTCGAGCAGCTGTACCCGCTCCACACGATCGCCGTGAACCAGGCCGTCGGGACGTTCCCGCACGCCCAGGTCGTCTGGGTGCAGGAGGAGCCGGCGAACCAGGGGCCCTGGCCCTTCATCGCGCTGAACCTGCCCGAGCATCTCGGCGGCCGCCCTCTGGTCAGGGTGTCCCGGCCGGCGTCGGCCTCTCCGGCTGCCGGGTCGAGCAAGAAGCACGCCGCCGAGCAGGCCACCCTGTTGCGCCAGTCCTTCGAGCGGTAGCCTCCCGTGATCAAGGAATGGGTGGCGATCAAGGCATTGCCTTGATCGCCACCCATTCCTTGATCACGGGAGGTGTCGGGTCAGGGCTCGGACAGGCCCAACCAGCTCCGCCAGCCGCCGTGCAGGACGAGCCAGGCGATCAGCCCGTAGCCGGCCTGCCCCGGGTGCACGCCGTCGCCGGCGGCGAGGTCGGTGAGCCAGTCCTCGTGCGCGACCAGCGGCGTGAACGTGTCGACGTACGGCACCCGCCGCCGAAGGCAGACGTCGTGAAAGGCGGCGGACAGCTCGGCGATGCTCCCGTTGAGCCGATCGTGCGGGCCGGGAGGCGGTCCGACGACGAAGGCCGCCAGGCCCCGATTCGCGCACTCGTCGAGGATGTTGGCGAGGTTGAGCCGCGAGCGCGGCAGCGAGACACCCGCGTAGACGTCGTGCCGGCCGAGGCCGACGACGAGCCGGCAATCCTCCAGGGCCACCCCCGTGAAGCGGCGGTCGACCTCCTCCCGCCAGCGCCCGAGCAGCCCGGCCGTGGTCTCGTCCGGGACGCCCAGCGGGAACAGCGAGACGGAGATCTCCTCGCGCGGCGTCCGTGCCCCCACCCGGCCGACCCAGCCGAGCGAGCGCGGATCGCCGACGCCGGCGACCAGGTCGTCGCCGACGACGCAGATTCGCACGCCACGCTCCCGGCCAGCGGGTCCGCGGACAGCGAGCGACAGCGGCTCCGGTGCCCCGACGTCCGGCCCGTGATACGTCATCGCGGCCCCGCCCCCGACGGTGTCGACGGTGTGGGCGGTGTCGACGGTGTGGGCGGTGTCGACGGTGTCATTCGTCGTCGTCCAGCCGCGCCAGCCATGTCGCGAGCCGCTCGACGGGGATCTCGAACCCGGGGTTGAGGTCGACGAACTCGCGCAGCCGGGCGGCGACCCACTCCAGGGTCACCTCCTCCTCGCCCCTGCGCTGCTCGAGCTCCTCGATCCCGCGGTCCGTGAAGTACACGTGGTGCATTCTCCCCCGACCGCGCTCGGCCGGACGCACCAGCGGTGGCGGTCACGAGCGGGTGAAGACGATCTTGCCGACGAGGTCGCCCGCCGCCATCCGGGCGAAGCCCTCCCGGGCGTCCTCCAATGGCAGGACCGAGTCAACGACGGGCCGCACCCCGGTGAGCTCGCAGAAGCCGACCAGGCGCTCGAGCTCCGCGCGGGTCCCCATCGTGGAGCCGATGATCCGCAGCTGAAGGAAGAAGATGCGGTTGAGCTCGGTGGCCGGCGGGTTGGGGCCGGACGTCGCTCCCGAGATGACGACGGTTCCGCCAGGCCGCAGCGACTTGAGCGAGTGCGACCACGTCGCCGCGCCGACCGTCTCCATGACGGCGTCCACCCGGCGCGGGAGCCGGGCGCCGGAGTCGAACACCTGCTCCGCGCCGAGCTCGAGCGCGCGCGCCCGCTTCGCCTCGTCCCGGCTGGTCACCCAGACGCGGAGCCCGGCGGCGGCCGCCAAGCGGATCACGGCGGTCGCGACCCCGCCGCCGGCGCCCTGGACGAGCACCGTGTCTCCCGGCTGCAGCCCGGACTGCACGAACAGCATGCGGTACGCCGTCAGCCAGGCCGTCGGCAGGCAGGCCGCCTCCTCCCAGGACAATGACTCCGGTTTCGGCACGAGGTTGCGGCGGGGGACGACGACCTCGTCGGCGAAGGTGCCCTGGAAGCGTTCCGACAGGAGCGACCGCCGCGGGTCGAGCGTCTCGTCGCCGATCCAGTCCGGATCGCTGATGACG
>DATKNA010000226.1:0-2360 GCA_035541595.1 Kineosporiaceae bacterium
CATTTCGACGGTGACGCAGTGGAGCACCTGAGCGTGTTCGTCACTCAGGCGGACGCGGCCGGGCGCACCACGGCGTCGTACCCGTACTCGACGACGGCTGAGGGCGACTTCGTCTTCCTCGGCGTGGCGGTCGGTCCGTTCGACTTGACCGCCCAGGACTACCAGTTCGGCCTGACCGCCGAGGTGGCCGGGACGATTGCGGCCGTCCAGGTTCCAGTGGTGCTTCCGGTCCACCTGCCGGCGACCGGCACCCTCGAGGTGACCGTCGACAGCGCCGGGGCGGCGTGCACCGACGCCTGCAATGTCGCGTTGGCGAGCGAAGGGCAGTTCGATCTCACGGAGTACTCGTACGACGGGAGGACGTTCGGCTTCGACCGTGTCGTGGTGGGCGCCTACGTGGTTCAGGCGGTCGAGGGGCCCACGTCGCTGAGGACGTCGGCACGTGGCGTGCTGAGCGCGCCAGGCGAGGCTCAGCGGGTTCACCTGGATGTCCCGGCGACCGCGTCGATCTCGGGCCGCGTCCGACACGCCGACGGCACGCCGGTCACCTACGGCAGCCTGGTGCTGGTCGGCCTGGACAACGACGGACCGCTGGGTCCGTTCAAGACCTACGGCCGGGTCGCGTCCGATGGCAGGTACTCGCTGTCGGACATTCCCGTCGGCCGAGTGCGCGTCGCCGTTCCCGCCGACGCCTCGGCAGCTTCGACTCCCACGGCCGGTTATGTCGACGCGACGTTGACGACCAGCGGCCTGCCGGGTGCGGACGTCACGATGGGGAACGCGTACAGCCTCCCCGCCACCCTCACGGGAGCGGACGGCTTCGCGTACCAGACAGCGTGCGACGGGATGGGGCAGGTGGGCGGCTACCCGGGCGACGACCTGAAGGTCCAGGGTGGCTGGTTCGGCTGCCAGGACGCCGGCGTCGCGGCGACAGATCGGACCGTGTCGCTGGGCCCCTCCGCCCTGGGAACGCTGGTGGTCACGCGGAAGGTGTTCGTTCCCGCCGGCGGCGGGTTCGCACGCTACCTGGAGCTGCTGAGCAACCCGGGCGCGGCGCCGGTGACCACCCGCATCGGCGTCGAGTCCGACTTCAGCTACTCCTCGGACCCGACGGACGTCGGGGTGACGACGGTCCCAGGGGCGACCTCGAACACGTACGCCGTTGCCGGAAACGCGTCATGGGAGGCCGCCTACGTGTTCGGCGGCCCGGATGCCACGGTCCGAGCGGTCGTGGCCGGTCTCGTCACCGGGACGGCTTCGTTCGAGTCGGACTGGGACGTCACGGTGCCGCCCGGCGGGACGGTCGCGGTGATGCACTTCACGGTCCAGCGGGCACCGGGCGACACCGCCGGCGCCGAGGCGCAGGCACAGGCGCTCGTCGGCCTCGCCGATCCGAACGCGCTGGCGGGTCTCAGCCCGGAGGAGCGGGCGGAGGTCGTCAACTTCCACGTGCCGGCCGGCACCGACCAGGTCTCGGCTCTGGCGACCGACGCGGGGCCGCCAGCAGCTCGCATCGAGGTGGTCCCCGACACCGCGCTCTTGAGGCTGACTCCGGAGGAGAAGTCGCAGGTCGCGACCTTCCTGATCCCATGAGAACGACCATGTTGCGCTACCGCCGATTCGCCGTGGCCGCAGCTCTCACCGCCCTTCTCGTGGCCGCATCCACCGGGGCCTTCGCCGACGTCCGGGCGCTTCCCGCGCTCAGCCTCACCACCCTCGACGGAGCCGCCGTGGCCCGGGAGATAGTCGCGCGTCCTGGCCGGTGGCTGCTCGTCTACCTGCTGCCCCAGTCGGCCGCCTGCCGGGCGCTGGTCGGCCAGCTCGAGCCGCTCTCCGTGAGCGCAGGAGCGAGGATCGTCGTCATCGCCGGCCCAGACGCGGCTCAGGCGACGGCGCTCGTGCAGGCCCATCCTGCCCTGGCGAGCGCCACGGTGCTCCTGGATCCGTCGAACGTCAGCTTCCAGGTGCTGGGGCTGAAGGGGGTGCCGATGGTCTTCGGCATGCGCGACACCGCGATCCAGTGGACCCTCGGCGGCACGCTCACGGATGCCAGGACGGTCGCGTCGATCCTGGAGACCTGGCTGCGATGAGCGGCCGTAGACGGCGTTTCGGCACGTTCTTGCGGCGCGCGACGGCATTGCTGCTCTCCTGGGTCATGCCGGCCAGCACGCTGTGGGGCGGGGGAGGCCTCGCGTCGCCGGTCGCGGCGGCGCTGGCGCCCACGGTCGAATCACAGGCGTCGACCGCGCCGTCGCAGCAACCGGTCGAAGCTCGGCAGACCGACGAGTGGGCCACGCGGGATGACGAGCGGATGGAGGACCCGGAGCACGAGCATCCCGACTGCGACGTCGAGTTCTGGG
>DATKNA010000227.1:0-6040 GCA_035541595.1 Kineosporiaceae bacterium
GCAGCTGCTGTTCTGCGAGAACGAGACCAACCTGGCCAGGTTGTACGGCGCCGAACCGGTCACGCCCTATCCCAAGGACGGCATCAACGACCACGTGATCCTCGGCGCGGCCACGGTCAACCCCGTCGGCACCGGCACCAAATGCGCCTTCTGGTACCGGGTCACCGTGCCGCCGGGCCGGACCGCCGAGCTCCGGCTGCGGATGCGGCCGGCCGACGGCGGGCCCGGCCGGTCCGCGGCCACGCCGGAGACCGCGCGCGGCACGGACTTCGATCAGGTGATGGCCCAGCGCAAGGTCGAGGCCGATGAGTTCTACGCCGAGCTCACCCCGGCCGGCGTCAGCGCGGACGAGGCGCTGGTGCTGCGGCAGGCGTGCGCGGGCATGCTGTGGAGCAAGCAGCTGTTCTACTACGACGTTTCGCGGTGGCTGGACGGCGACCCGACCCAGCCCGAACCGCCCGAGGTACGCAAGCACGGGCGGAACTCCCGATGGCGCAACTTCGACGGGTTCGACATCATCTCGATGCCGGACAAGTGGGAGTACCCCTGGTTCGCCGCCTGGGATCTGGCCTTCCACACGGTCCCCCTGGCCCACCTGGACCCGGCGTTCGCCAAGTACCAGCTGGTCCTGATCTGCCGGGAGTGGTTCCAGCACCCGCAGGGGGCGCTGCCGGCGTACGAGTGGGACTTCGGGGACGTCAACCCGCCGGTGCACGCCTGGGCGGCGCTACAGGTCTTCGCCATCGACGGCGCCCGCGACCTCGACTTCCTGTCCCGGATCTTCGACAAGCTGCTCGTCAACTTCACCTGGTGGGTCAACCGCGAGGATGCCAGCGACCGGAACGTGTTCGAGGGCGGCTTCCTCGGCCTGGACAACATCGGCCCGATCGACCGCTCCCACCTGCCGGCCGGCTACACCCTGGAGCAGTCCGACGCCACCGGCTGGATGGGCGCCTACGCGCTGGCCCTGGGCACCATCGCAGCCGTGCTGGAATGGTCCGGCAAGCGTCACGGTCGTGATCTGGTACTGAAGTTCATGGAGCATTTCGCGGGCATCCGCAGTGCGCTGGACCAGCAAGGCCTGTGGGACGAGACGGACGGGCTGTTCTACGACCGGCTGGTCACCCCCTCCGGCTACACCGTCCCGGTCAAGACCCGGTCCATGGTCGGGATCATCCCGGCGCTGGCCGCCGGGGTACTCGACGGCACCATGCTGCAGAGCGCGCTGACCATGAACAAGATGTTCAGCCGGTTCCTGCGACACGAGGGCGTCGGGGACATCGACAAGCTGGCCCAGACCCCGCAACTGCGCGGCGAGGCGGGCGACCAGCGGCTGCTGATCTCGGTGGCCCGGCCCGCGCAGCTGGAGCGGCTGTTCGCCAAGCTCTTCGACGAGAGCGAGTTCCTGTCCCCGCACGGGCTGCGCGCCCTGTCGGCCTACCACCGCGATCATCCCTACAAGTTCGACGCCCAGGGCTACCAGTCCTCCATCGACTACGAGCCGGCCGAGTCGACCACCTCCATGTTCGGCGGCAACTCCAACTGGCGCGGCCCGATCTGGATGCCGGTCAACTACCTGGTGGTCGAGTCACTCGAGCGCTACCACCGGTTCTACGGCGACGACCTGGAACTGGAGTACCCGACCGGCTCGGGGAGGCGGCTCACCCTGGACCTGATCGTCGCCGATCTGCAGGACCGGCTGATCTCGCTGTTCACCCGGGACGCGGACGGACGGCGGGCCTGCTTCGGCGGGACCGAGACGATGCAGACCGATCCCGCGTGGAGGGACAACCTGATCTTCGGCGAGTACTTCCACGGCGACAACGGCGCCGCGATCGGCGCCTTCCACCAGACCGGATGGACCGGCCTGATCGCCGACGTCATCCTGCGCCGCCACGGCGCGGTCCCCGCAGTCGGCGACGTCCTCCGCGACCTTGCAGGCAGGGCGCGACACTGACCACCACCACCACGATGCGACGCCGCCGCCGTGGTTCGCCGACACGTCCGCGCCTTCGAGCTCGGCGGAGGGCAGCCGCACGGGTTCGTCGTCGTCGAACCACCCGGATACCGCTCGGGTTGGGCCCGAACGACGGACGACGTCCTGGCGAACCACGGCGCAGAACCCCTGGCGGTGGGCGTTCGTCCGTCGTCCGGGCCGCTTCGCTGCGGGATCCACGAGTGTGGCCTGATCCGAGGACTCCCCGTGGTCGGCGTGTGCGGGCCGGTCGAGGACGACGACGTCAGCTGCGCAGGCAGAGAGCCGCGAGGTCGATGCCGTACATCGGCTGGTAGAGCTGGCAGCCGATGCGTGCCGAGAAGAGCACATGCCCACCCGCCGGACCTGATCCCGGCGGACTGGGCGGGGACATCGAGCGGCGGGTGCTCTTCGACCCGCGTCCCTCGACCGGCCCCCGTGTCCGCGACGCCGTACCGTCAGACGGTGACCGATGCGTCCGTCCGTTCGGTGACGCTGCAGCGCGTCCGCCGGGCCCTGGCGGGCCGGCCCGACATCGTCGAGAAGCGCATGGTGGGCGGGATCTCCTTCAGCTGTCGCGACCGGTTGTTCTGCGGCGTCACCACCGTGGGACTGATGGTCCGGGTGGGCGCGGAGGGCCGGCACGCCGCCCTCGGCGAGCCTCACGTGCGACCGTTGGAGCTCGGCGGACGGCGGCCGCTCGGGTTCGTCGTCGTCGAGCCAGCCGGATTCGCCACGCAGGAGCTCCTGCAGGCCTGGATCGAACGCGGCCTCGCCGCGGTTCGCTCCCCCCGCTGACGGACACTGGCCACCGACGTCGACGCCACCTACCGCGTGGTGCGCGAGGAGAGCCCGGTGTTCGTCACCGCGCTCGTGGTCGTCGGTCTGCGTGCCTTCGGCCTCGACTCCGGCGACGAGGCACCAGGGGCAGGCGGCCGGTGACCCGCACGCGCTCAGGGACCTCGTCGCCCGGACGACGACGCCCGGCGCCGACTCCGCGGGCTGCGCCTCCCCCGCGTCGAGGCACGTGGTCGAGTGGAGGTGCTCACCTGGACGTCGACGTCGAGCTCGACACCGCGCCGCACGCCGTCGAGCTCCCTGCGGACTCCCCGGGCGGTCGCGGTGAAGGCAACGGTGAAGATCACAGTGAAGCACGTGAGCGCCCTGACGACCAGGTCGTTTCACCGTGATCTTCACCGCTGCCTTCACAGCCGCCCGTGCCGGCATCGCGAACGTGACGTGCGAGCACGGGAGTGGACTGCCGGGCGGTCCATCAGCACGACATCCGGCTGCAGCTCAGCCCGACATCCGGCCGACGCCGGGCCGCCAACTCGCCCGCCTGCAGGAGTGAGCAGGCGCTCGTGGGCGCCATCTGCCGGACGTGCCTCGCCGACCAGGGCGAGGCCGCGGGTTCAGCCGCGGGCAGCGGCCTCGAGCCCCGCGACGTCGATCTTGACCATTGTCAGCATGGCCTCGGTCACCCGCTGCGCGACCTCCGGGTCCGGGTCACCCATCAGACGCTCGAGCTGGACCGGGATGACCTGCCAGCTCAACCCGAACCTGTCCGTCAGCCAGCCGCACTGCTGGGGTGCCCCGCCGTCGGCCAGCAGCGCGTCCCAGTAGCGGTCGACGTCCGCCTGCGAGTCGCACAGCACGTACAGCGAGACCTGTGCGTTGAACGGGAACTCCGGCCCGCCGTTGAGGAAGATGTACTTCTGCCCCATCAGCGTGAGATCGACGACGAAGGGGCTGCCCGCCCGCACACCACCGGGGATGCCCTCCGGCGCGTAGGTGACCTTCTCGATGCTCGACCCCTCGAACAGGGCCGTGTAGAACCTCGCGGCCTCCTCCGCCTGGTTGTCGAACCACAGGTGCGTGGCGAACTTCACCACTGCCATCGTCTCCTCCTCGGAACTGCCATCGTCTCCTCCTCGGAACGTCGCGGGACGGCGCGCTGCGCGCCCTCCTGTGCGAGCACATGCCACGCGGTTCAGACGCCGCCGGCGCCCCGTCCTCATCGGCCCGGTGCCGGGAATCGGTGTGCGCCGGTCAGGCGTCGCGGCGCTCGAGGAGTACCGCGCCGACGAGGAGGATCACCATCCACTCGAGCGTGAAGACCAGGTACCCGTTCCACGGCGTGAGCAGGTTCGGGTCCTGCCGGACGGTGGTGATCTGACCGCCGGCGTTGGAGAAGAAGTACTCGCGGATCGTCTTGCCCCAGTCGCCCGGCAGCAGGTTGCTCAGCAGAGGCAGGACGAACAGCAGGCCGACGGCCGTGGTGATGGACCCTGCGCTGTGCCGCAGCAGGGATCCCACGGCGAAGCCGAGCATCCCGCAGCCGAGGATGTAGAGGCCGCCGCCGACGACCGCGCGCAGCACCCCCGGGTCGCTCAGGTGCGCCTGCACGCCCTTCGTCGCGAAGAAGGCCTGGCCGATGAAGAACGCGGCGAAGGAGGTGACCAGGCCGGTGACGAGTGCGACGACGCCGAACGTGAGGCCCTTCGCGAACAGCACCTTGAGCCGCTGCGGAACCGCCGTCAGCGTCGTCCGGATCCCTCCGGTGGAGTACTCCGCCGTGATCACGAGCGCCCCGAGAACGGCGATGGCGAGTTGGCCGAAGTACAGGCCGGCGAGGGAGGTGGCGGTGGGGTCGAAGGTGGCCCGCTCCCGCGCGTCGACCCGGCTCCAGTTCGCCGTCTGACCCCAGGCGAACAGCGTGGTGAAGCCGAGGCTGACGACGACGGTGGCGAGCAGGGTCCACCGCGTCGAGCGGACCGACCACAGCTTCGTCCACTCCGACCGGACGACGTTGACGAACGTCGTCCCGCTGGACGGGATCGACGAGGGCGGGGCCGGCGTCGCGACCGTGCTCATCGGAGTGCTCACCTCTCGGTCCGGGCGCTGGTCAGGGCCCGCTCCTCGGGACGGCCGGAGTCCGCCGGGAACTCGGCGTGGTACTCGACGCTGTCACGTGTCAGCTCCATGAAGGCCTCCTCGAGCGAGGAGCGCTGGGTGAAGAGCTCGTGGACGGTCAGCCCGTGCGCCGCCGCGACGTCTCCGACCTGGTCCGTGGACATGCCCTCGACCTCGAGGAAGCCGTCGACCTGGGTGACGCGACCGCCGTGCCGGCCCAGCTCGGCCGCCAGCCGCTCGCCCTGCGGTGAGCGCACCCGAGTGCGGGCCTCGGAGTTCTTCGCGATGAACTCCGAGGTGCTCATGTCCGCCAGCAGCCGGCCGCGGCCGATGACGATGAGGTGCTGCGCCGTCACGGACATCTCACTCATCAGGTGACTGGAGACGAACACCGTTCGCCCCCGCGCCGCCATGGTCTGCATGAACTGGCGGATCCAGATGATGCCCTCGGGGTCCAGCCCGTTGACCGGCTCGTCGAACATGAGCACCTGCGGGTCGCCGAGCATCGCGGCGGCGATGCCCAGCCGCTGGGCCATCCCGAGGGAGAAGCCCCGGATCCGCTTCTTGGCGACGTCGCGCATCCCGGTCAGGTCCAGGACCTCCCCGATCCGCGTGCCCGGGATGCCGTTGGCCTGGCACAGCGCGAGCAGGTGCGCCTGCGCCGTCCGGCCGCCGTGCACCTCCTTGGCGTCCAGCAGCGCGCCGACCTCACGCATCGGGGTCCGCGACGACCGGTACGGGTGACCGTTGATCAGGGCCACGCCCGAGTTGGGCCGATCCAACCCGAGGATGAGGCGCATCGTCGTCGACTTCCCCGCGCCGTTGGGCCCCAGGAAGCCGGTGACCACACCGGGCTGGACCGCGAACGAGAGGTCGTCGACCGCGAGCTTGTCCCCGTACCGCTTGGTGAGGCCACGCGCCTCGATCATGAGACTCCCTCGACGGCAGGCAGCGGACGACGACGCGAGCGGCGCCGACCATCCTTGACGGCGTCCATGCGGAGCGGGATCACCCACGACACGCTACCCCCGCCGGCCCGTCGGGCCCGGCGCTCGCTCACGGGGGCCCCCGCCCTCGCCCGCGACGAGTGCATGCGTGGCTCGGCGTTGCACGCGCTGTTCGGCGTTGCACGCGTTGTGGCGCTTTCGGGCG
>DATKNA010000228.1:0-19751 GCA_035541595.1 Kineosporiaceae bacterium
GCCGCGACCGGCGCCCCCACGACCGCGACCGGCACGCCCTCGTTCGCAGCGGGCCGGCTGGCGTACCACCACCAGGGGACGCCGACGGTGACGGCGAGGCACACCACGAGCGCGGCGAGCCAGCGGTGCACGGCGATGTCCTCCCTGGAGTCCGACCTGGGTCTGTGGGGGTATCGCACCCCGGTGCTGTGGGATGGGAGTGGCCGACCCCGGGCCCGCTCGGGCGGGCCCGGGGTGGTGGGGGTCAGCGCCGCCGGACGAGGACGACCCGGCGGCCGGCCACCAGCGCGCCGCCCAGGGCGAGCAGGGTCAGCGCGAGGAGGGGGAGGGGCATCGTGTCGTCGACGAGCCCGCCCGTCCCGGACGGCACGCCACCGGGGTTGCCGTGCATCCCACCGATCGTTTGAACGGCCAGCTTGAGGTTCTTGTCCTGGGCGGACCCCCAGGCGTAGACGATCGTGCTCGTGCCCTCCGCGAGGTTCAGGTCGCCGGGCCCGATCACCACGGTGCTGGTGCCGGCGAGCACGACGTCCGCCGTCTCGGTGCCGGCGGGGAGGTCGGCCTTGGCCTGGTTCGGGTTCGTCAGGCCCTTGAAGACCGGCGTCCCGTCGGCCCGGACGTCGACCGCCGGCGCTGCGGCGTCGTGCCTCACGACCAGGCGCGCCTGACCGGCCTTCAGCTGCGAGACGTCGTTCACGTACGGCGTGAGCACCGGCTTCCCGTCGGCGGTGAGGTGAGCGACGATCGTGAGGTTCGCGCCGCTGGGAACCGTGACCCCCTTCGCTTCGATCGCGGGGGTTCCGCCCGGGCCCTTGCCGGTGGGGAAGACCTTGATGTCATAGGTCCCTTCGGGCAGGGCCACGGGGTCGGTCAGGGTGCCCGGGGTGAAGTCGGTGAGCAGCTTGGTCCCGTTGGCGTAGACGTCGACGGCGAGGCCAGGGACACCGTGCAGGATCGAGACCTGGGACGTGCCGGCCGCCTGCGACGGCGCGGCCAGCGCGAGGCCGATCCCGGCGGCCACGACACCGGCCGCGGCGAGGGAGCGCAGAATGCGCATCGGAACTCCAGGGTGGTGGGACGGACGGGGTGTCACCCCCGCTTCCGCGCCCCCCCGGAGCTCGGATGCAGCGCACACGTCGTGACGTAGCTCACAATGGTGCTCGCACACGGCCCCGTCCCCGCCGCCGCTGGAGGCCTCACTCCCAGCGGAACCAGCGGACGGCGGCGAGCGCGGCGGCGCCCCCCCAGGCGAGGAGCACCGCGACAGACCCGACGTCCAGCCGCCCGTGCTGCAGCGCCGCCCGGAACGCGGCGGCCAGGGCCCCGGAGGGCAGGAGGGCGGCGATGCTGCCGGCGGTGCCGTGCAGCGGGACGACCACCGCGCCACCGACGACCAGCAGGACCCAGACGAGGTTCGCCACGGCGAGCACCGCCTCGCTGCGCAGCGTCCCTGCCAGGAGGAGGCCGAGGGCGACGAAGGCGCCGGTGCCGGCGAGCGCGGGGACGGTCGCGACGAGGACGCCGGCCGGGACCGGACGCCAGCCGAGCGCCAGCGCGATGGCACCGAGGACCACCACCTGGACGATCTCGACGGCCAGCACGGCCAGCGTTCGGCCGGCGAGCAGCCCGGACCGGCCCAGCGGAGTCGTGCCGAGGAGCCGGAGCACGCCGTATCGCCGGTCGAACGCCGTGCCGATCGCCTGCCCGGTGAACGCCGTGGAGATGATCGCGAGGGCGAGCACGCCGGGGGCGACGACGTCGATCCGGCGGTACGGCCCGAGGCCGGGCACCGCGGCCAGGGTCAGACCCACCAGCAGGAGTGCCGGCAGCACCAGGGTGAGCAGGACCTGCTCCCCGTTGCGCAACAGGATCCGGGCGTCGAACCCGGCCTGCGCGAGCACGCGCCGGGGTGCCGGAGCCGGGCGCGGGTCGGGCTCGAGGTCCGCCGCCGTGAACGGGCGGTCCGGGACGCCGGCCGGCGCCGGGGCGGGCGTGCTCACCGCAGACCACGGCCCGTGATCTCGAGGAAGACGTCCTCCAGCGTGCGTCGGCCGAGCGCGAGCCCCTCGGGGAGCACGCCGTGCGCGGCGCACCAGGCGGTGACGGTCGCCACCGCGCCCGGCCCCAGCGCGACGTCCCGGCCCTCGACGACGTAGCGGCCGGGGGTCGGCTCGGCCGCGACCACGCCGTCGGGCAGCGCGGCCCGCAGCGGGGTGAGGTCGAGCGCCGGGGGTCCGGAGAACTGCAGGACGTCGGCGCCGGCGGTGAGCTCCGCGGGGGTTCCCTGCGCGACGACGCGGCCGGCGTCCACGACGACGACGTGGTCGGCCAGCCGCTCGGCCTCGTCCATGAGATGGGTAGTGAGGACGACGGCCGCGCCGGCCTCGCGCAGGAGGCCGACCAGCGACCAGACGGCCAGGCGGGCCTGGGGGTCGAGCCCGGCGGTCGGCTCGTCGAGGAAGGCGACCTCCGGCCGGCCGACGACGGCCAGGGCAAGCGCCAGCCTCTGGCGCTGGCCGCCGGACAGCCGCCTGACGGTCGTCCGCAGGACGGTGTCGAGGCCCAGCGCGCCGGTCAGCCGATCGGGATCGAGCGGGCGCGCGTGCATCGCCGCGACGTGCTGCAGGACCTCACCGGCCCGGGCCCCCGTCGGCAGCCCGCCGTCCTGGAGCATGACGCCGACGCGCGAGCGCAGCCTGGCCCCGTCGTGCCAGGGGTCGAGACCCAGCACCCGCACGCTGCCGGCGTCCGGCTGCCGCAGGCCCTCGCAGCATTCGATCGTCGTGGTCTTGCCGGCCCCGTTGGGCCCGAGGACGGCGGTCACCGCGCCCGCGGCCGCGCTGAGGCCCAGGCCGTCGACGACGGCTCGGCCGGCGTAGCGCTTGACGAGCCCGGTGATCTCGAGAGCAGGCCCGGACACACCCGGAGTCTAGGCAGCGCACGGCAGACTCCTCGGCCCCCCTCTCTCGTGATCATGCAATCCGTGTCGATCAAGTGAACGGCCGTTACTTGATCGACACGGATTGCCTGATCAGCGGGGCTTGCATGATCACGCGCGAGGGGTCGAGGGGGTCGAGTTGAGGAAGCGGAGGAATTACGTCACACTGGTGGTGTGAAATTCGCTCCGCAGCCCGCGGCCCCCGAGGCCACGGAGGAGGCACCCGCCGACGCGCGCACGCGCGACCGGGTCTGCCGTGCTGTTCTGGAGCAGGGTCCGGTGAGCGCCTCGCACCTCGCCGAGCGGCTCGGCCTGTCGCCCGCAGCCGTCCGGCGGCACTTGGACGCGCTCGCCGGCGACGGTCTCGTCGCCGTCTGGGAGTCCACGTCGCTCGGGAGCCCCGGTCGTCGCGGCCGGGGAAGGCCCGCCCGCCGCTATGTGGCGACCGATCGGGGTCATGCGCTGATGTCCGCCGGGTACGACGACCTCGCGTCGTCGGCCCTGCGGTACCTGCGGGCCAGGTTGGGGGAGCAGGCCGTGCGCAGCTTCGCCGAGCAGCGCGTGGGCGAACTCGAGCGCCGCTACCTGCCCGAGGTGGAGGCTGCGGGGCGGGACGTCGGGCGGCGCGCGGAGGCGCTCGCCACGGCGCTCACGGCGGACGGCTACGCGGCCACGGTCCGCCCCGCGGCGCCCGGCGTCCCGGGTCTGGGCGCCCAGCTGTGCCAGGGCCATTGCCCGGTCCAGCACGTGGCCCGCGAATTCCCCGAGCTCTGCGAGGCGGAGACGGGCGCGTTCTCGCGTCTGCTGGGAGTGCACGTGCAAAGGCTCGCGACGCTCGCCCACGGCGAGCACGTCTGCACCACTCATGTGCCGACCGGACCGCTCGTCGCGTCCCCGAAGACCATCGTTCCACCAGCCAGCCTCACCACCACGGGAAGGCAGTCCGAATGACGACCACGGCACGCCCCGAGCTCGAGGGTATCGGCCACTACGAGTACGGCTGGGCGGACTCCGACGCGGCCGGCGCCCGCGCGCGCCGCGGCCTCTCCGAAGAGGTCGTGCGGGACATCTCGGCGAAGAAGGGCGAGCCCGAGTGGATGCTCAAGCTCCGGCTCAAGGGGTTGCGCCTGTTCGACCGCAAGCCCATGCCGACGTGGGGGGCCGACCTCTCCGGCATCGACTTCGACTCGATCAAGTACTTCGTCCGCTCCACCGAGAAGCAGGCGGCGAGCTGGGACGAGCTCCCGGCGGACATCAAGAACACCTACGACCGGCTGGGGATCCCCGAGGCGGAGAAGCAGCGCCTCGTCGCCGGCGTGGCGGCGCAGTACGAGAGCGAAGTGGTTTACCATCAAATCAACGAGGAGCTGGCTCGGCAGGGAGTCATCTTCCTCGACACCGACACCGGTCTGAAGGAGTACCCCGAGCTCTTCCAGGAGTACTTCTCGACGGTCATCCCGGTCGGTGACAACAAGTTCGCCTCCCTCAACACCGCGGTGTGGTCCGGCGGGTCGTTCATCTACGTGCCCAAGGGCGTGCACGTCGAGATCCCGCTGCAGGCCTACTTCCGGATCAACACCGAGAACATGGGCCAGTTCGAGCGGACCCTGATCGTCGCCGACGAGGGCTCGTACGTGCATTACGTCGAGGGCTGCACGGCGCCGATATACTCCAGCGACTCGCTGCACTCCGCGGTCGTCGAGATCGTGGTGAAGAAGAACGCCCGCGTCCGGTACACGACCATCCAGAACTGGTCGAACAACGTCTACAACCTCGTCACCAAACGGGCGACCTGCGCCGACGGCGCGACCATGGAGTGGATCGACGGCAACATCGGGTCGAAGGTCACGATGAAGTACCCCGCCGTCTTCCTCCTGGGCGAGCACGCCAAGGGCGAGACCCTGTCCATCGCGTTCGCGGGCGAGGGCCAGCACCAGGACGCCGGCGCGAAGATGGTGCACGCCGCCCCGCACACCTTCTCGAGCATCGTGTCGAAGTCGGTCGCCCGCGGCGGCGGCCGCACCTCCTACCGCGGCCTGGTCCAGGTGCTCGAGGGCTCGCACCACTCGGCGTCGACGGTCCGCTGCGACGCGCTGCTCGTCGACACGGTCAGCAGGTCCGACACCTACCCCTACGTCGACGTCCGCGAGGACGACGTCGCGATGGGGCACGAGGCGACCGTCTCGAAGGTCAGCGAGGACCAGTTGTTCTACCTCATGTCCCGCGGCATGTCCGAGGAGGAGGCCATGGCGATGATCGTGCGCGGGTTCATCGAGCCCATCGCGCGCGAGCTCCCCATGGAGTACGCCCTCGAGCTCAACCGCCTGATCGAGCTGCAGATGGAAGGAGCCGTCGGCTGATGGGAGCCGGCACGCAGGCAGGCCCCCGGGCGACCACCGCGGAGGACCTGCACCACAAGGCTGCCGCCGGGACCCGAGGGGCTGCGGAACCCGGCGCGGAGCAGCACGGTTTCGTCGCGCACACCCACGGGGGGCGGCCGGGCGCGGGCGGCGTGCCCGCGCGGTCGCGGGCGGAGCGCCTGGCGAGTTTCGACGTCGCCGACTTCCCGATTCCCACCGGGCGCGAGGAGGACTGGCGGTTCACCCCGCTGGACCGGCTCCGGGGTCTGCACGCCGGCGCGGCGGAGTCCGGGCCGGCCCCGGCCGTCGAGGTCGAGGCGCCCCCCGGCTTCACGGCCGAGACCGTCGCGTTGACCGGTGAGCAGCGTGATGACCGGCTCGGCCGCACCGGTCCCCCGGAGGACCGGATCTCGGCCCAGGCGTGGACGTCGGCGGCGACGGCCACCCTGGTCACGCTCGAGAAGTCGGCCGTGGCGGAGCAGCCGGCGGTGGTCCGGGTCAGCGGGCACGGCGGCACGCACTACCTGCACCTGGCGCTGCGGGCGGCCAGGCAGTCGACCGGCGTCGTCGTGCTCGACCACCGGGGCTCCGGCGCCGTCGCCGCGAACGTCGAGATCGACGTCGAGGACGCCGCGCACCTCACCGTGATCAGCATCCAGGACTGGGCGGACGACGCCGTCCACGTCACCGCGCACCTGGCCCGGCTGGGCCGGGACGCGCGGCTGAAGCACGTGGTCGCCACGCTCGGCGGCGACCTCGTGCGGCTGACCTCCTCGAGCCGGTTCACCGCTCCGGGCAGCGAGATCGAGGCCCTGGGCCTGTACTTCGCGGACGCCGGTCAGCACCAGGAGCACCGCCTCTTCGTCGATCACGCCGTGGCGAACTGCACCAGCCGGGTCACGTACAAGGGCGCCCTGCAGGGCGACGGCGCCCACACCGTCTGGGTCGGCGACGTCCTCATCCGGGCCGAGGCCGAGGGCACCGACACCTACGAGCTCAACCGCAACCTCGTGCTCACCGACGGCGCCCGGGCCGACTCCGTGCCCAACCTGGAGATCGAGACCGGCGAGATCGTCGGCGCCGGCCACGCCAGCGCCACCGGCCGGTTCGACGACGAGCAACTGTTCTACCTGCAGGCCCGGGGCATCCCCGAGCTCGAGGCCCGACGTCTCGTCGTCCGGGGCTTCTTCGTCGAGCTCATCGGGCGCATCGGCGTGCCGGCGGTCGAGGAGCGGCTGATGGCCGCCATCGAGGCCGAGCTGGCGACGTCCGTCGGCGAGGTGACGCCGTGAGCGCCCGGCGGGTCCTGTCCCTGGGGGACCTCCCGGACGTCGGCGCCGTCCGGGTCGTCGTCGACGGCGCGCCCGTCGCCGTGGTCCGCGACGAGGAGGGGCACGTGCACGCGATCGGCGACACCTGCACGCACGCGGAGGTCTCCCTGTCGGAGGGCGAGGTGGAGGACTGCACGATCGAGTGCTGGCTCCACGGCTCGCGCTTCGACCTGCGCACCGGCGAGCCGACCGCCCTGCCGGCGATCCGGCCCGTGCCCGTCTATCCCGTGACCCTGGACGGCGACGACGTGCTCGTCGACGTCGACCTGACCGTCAACGCCGGCGACTGAGCGCCGCGGCCGGCGAGCGAAGGAGAATCCACACCGAATGTCCATCCTGGAGATCTGCGACCTGCACGTCGCCGTCGCGTCCGAGCAGGGCGAGAAGGGGATCCTGCGCGGCATCGACCTGACGATCCGGTCCGGCGAGACGCACGCGATCATGGGCCCGAACGGGTCCGGCAAGTCGACGCTTGCCTACTCGATCGCCGGTCACCCCAAGTACCGGGTCACCCGGGGCTCGGTCACCCTCGACGGCGAGGACGTCCTCGCCATGACGGTCGACCAGCGGGCCCGCGCCGGCCTCTTCCTCGCCATGCAGTACCCGGTCGAGGTGCCCGGCGTCACCGTCTCGAACTTCCTGCGCACGGCGAAGACCGCGATCGACGGCGAGGCCCCGAGGCTGCGTACCTGGGTGCGCGACGTCCGGACCGCGATGGCGAACCTGCGCATCGACCCGTCGTTCGCGGACCGCAACGTCAACGAGGGCTTCTCCGGCGGCGAGAAGAAGCGCCACGAGATCCTGCAGCTGGAGCTGCTGACGCCCAAGATGGCCATCCTCGACGAGACCGACTCCGGGCTCGACGTCGACGCGCTGCGGGTGGTCAGCGAGGGGGTCAACCGGGTCCGCGCGACCGGCGACGTCGGGATCCTGTTGATCACCCACTACACCCGGATCCTGCGCTACATCACGCCGGATTTCGTCCACGTGTTCATCGACGGGCGGATCGTCGAGGAGGGCGGCCCGGAGCTCGCCGAGCGCCTCGAGGAGGAGGGCTACGACCGATTCACCGGCGTCCACGAGCCCGCGGCGACGCCCGCGACCGCCGGCTGAGAACCCCGCCATGACGGTGATCAAGGAATCGACGGCGACCGGGGGATCCCGGGCGGTCGTCACCGCCCGGACGCCGGCCGGCGCCACGCCGTTCACCACCGAGGAGATCGAGCGCATCCGGGCCGACTTCCCCGTGCTGTCCCGCCGTGTGCACGGCGACGTCCCGCTGGTCTACCTCGACTCGTCGGCGACCTCGCAGCGACCGCGGCCGGTGCTCGACGCCGAGCGCGCCTTCCTCGAGACGTCGTACGCCGCGGTGCACCGAGGCGCGCACGCGCTCGCGGAGGAGGCGACCGAGGCGTTCGAGGCGGCCCGCGCCGCCGTGGGCGCCTTCGTCGGGGTCGACGACGACGAGCTCGTGTGGACGCGGAACGCGACCGAGGGCATCAACATCGTCGCGGCCGGCGTCACGGACCCGAGCGGAGAGCCGACGCTGCGCCCGGGTGACGAGGTCGTGGTCACCGAGATGGAGCACCACGCGAACCTGCTGCCGTGGCAGCGGGCCTGCGCCCGGACCGGGGCGAGGTTGCGCTGGATCCCGGTCACGGACGACGGACGGCTCGACCTCGCCGCCGCGGACGACATCATCGGACCGCGTACGAAGGTGCTCGCCGTCGTGCACGCGTCGAACGTGCTCGGCACCGTCAACCCGGTCGCCCTCCTCGCCGCGCGGGCCCGCGCCGTCGGCGCGCTCACCGTGCTCGACGCCTGCCAGTCCGTGCCGCACATGCCCGTCGACGTCCACCGGCTGGGGGTCGACCTCGCGGTGTTCTCGGCGCACAAGATGCTCGGCCCGAACGGCCTCGGCGCCCTCGCCGGGCGCCGGGAGGTCCTGGACGCGCTGCCGCCGCTGCTGCTCGGCGGGTCGATCGTGGACGAGGTCACGATGACGACGGCCACCTTCAAGAAGCCGCCGGCGAGGTTCGAGACGGGCACCCAGGCGATCAGCCAGACGGTCGCGCTCCATGCGGCGGTGCGCTACCTGGAGGATCTGGGGCGGGACCGGGTCGCCGCCCACGAGCACGCACTGACGGGGCGGATGCTCGCCGGTCTCGCGGGGATCCCCGGTGTCCGGGTGCTGGGCCCGACGAGCGCCGATGATCGGATCGGCGCCGTCAGCGTCGTCGTCGACGGCGTCCACCCGCACGACGTCGGGGAGGTGCTCGACGCCGCCGGGATCGCCGTCCGGGTCGGTCACCACTGCGCTCAGCCCGTGCACCGCCGCTTCGGCGTCCGCTCCAGCACGCGGGCCAGCCTCTACCTGTACTCCACCGCCGCGGAGGTGGACGCCTTCCTCGACGCGCTGTCCGGCGTCCGCCGGTACTTCGGGCTGGTCTGAGATGGCCGGGCGGCACCACAGCGGGCTCGACCAGCTCTACCAGCAGGTCATCCTCGATCACTACCGGGAGAAGCACGGCCGGGGGGTGCGGGGCCCCGCCGAGACGCCGGACCGCTCGACGGTGACCGAGGGCGGAGTGGTGTGGGCGAAGAGTCACCAGGTCAACCCGCTCTGCGGCGACGAGGTGACGGTGAGGGTCGCCGTCGAGATCGGGTCGGGCACGGTGCGCGACGTTGCCTGGGAGGCCGAGGGCTGCTCGATCAGTCAGGCCTCCACGAGCGTGCTGCACGACCTCGCGGTGGGGGAACCGGCCGAGCGGGCGCGCGAGGTCGTCGACACGTTCCGCGCGATGGTCCGCTCGCGGGGGCAGGTGGAGCCCGACGAGGCAGTACTGGGGGACGGCGTGGCGTTCGCGGGCGTCGGGCGGCACGCGAACCGGGTGAAGTGCGCCATGTTGGGATGGGCAGCGTTCGAGGACGCGTTGACCAGGGCCGAAGCAGTCGCCACCGGTGGCGGCGGCGATGACCTCTGACGAGGAGACAGCATGAGCGACACACGCGTCGCCGACGTGGCCGACGTCGAGGAGGCCCTGCGCGACGTCGTCGACCCCGAGCTCGGGATCAACGTCGTCGACCTGGGCCTCGTCTACGGCCTCACGATCGACCAGAACAACCAGGCCGTCATCGACATGACCCTGACGTCGGCCGCCTGCCCGCTGACGGACGTCATCGAGGACCAGGCCGCGCAGGCGCTCGAGGGGCTCGTCGAGGGCGTTCGGATCAACTGGGTGTGGATGCCGCCGTGGGGTCCTGACAAGATCACCGACGAGGGCCGCGAGCAGCTGCGCGCGCTCGGCTTCAACGTCTGAGCCCGCCCTGCCCACCGCAGGCGCCGCCGTGCCGGAATCGCGCACCGTCGAGGTGGCGGCGGCACGGCTGTCCCGGTGGGTGGCGGGGTTCGCCGAGCGCCACGGTCCCGTGGTCGCGACATCGGACGGGTCCGGACTCGAGCTGGTGGCGGCGGACGGAGCCATCGCGGTGCTGTCCCACCCGTGGGGCGAGCCGGACGCCGCCGGCGGGAGCGGCCCCACCGATCCCACCTCCGCCGTGGCGGCGCTCGCCGCGTGGGTGGGCGCGCCCCGGCGCGTCGCCGTCCTGCTGGTCCGCCGGGGTGGCTACGCCTGCGCCGTCGTGGACGATGGGCGGGTCGTGGCCTCCAAGGTCGGCACCCGACATGTCCAGGGCCGGACGGCCGCCGGCGGGTGGTCGCAGCAGCGGTACGCCCGGCGCCGGGCGAAGCAGACGGACGAGCTCGCCGGCGCCGCCGCCGACCTGGCCGCCCGGCTCCTGCTCCGGCCACCGGCAGCGTGGCTGGCGACCGGAGGTGACCGACCCCTCGTCGAGCGCGTGCTGGCGGATCCGCGGCTCACCCGCCTCGCGCAGCTGCCGCGCTCTGCCCATCTCGCCGTGGGCGACCCGGGCGCCCGTCTCGTCAGCGGGCTCCCGCGGCTGCTGACGACGGTCACGGTGACACTGATCGAGCCGGCGGGTCGATCCCCACGTCGGGGGAGGCCACCGGGCACGGACCCGGACGTGCCGCTGGACTCGCCGCTCATGTCCCGGTCCGTGGCAGCGCCGTCGGCTCCCGGACTCCCTCCCGTCGTCGATCGATCGTGGGTGTCCGATCATGCCGGCGATGCCGTGCTCGCCGACGTCCGGTGGTACCTGGGCGCGCGGTCAGGCCGGTCGGCCTACCAGGCCGGTCACCTCCCGGGCGCGGTCTTCGTCGACCTCGACACCGATCTCGCGGGGCCGCGTCCACCCGGTCCCTCCAGGGTCGGCCGGCATCCGCTGCCGTCGCCGCAGGCCTTCGCCGCGTCGATGGCACGCCTGGGCATCGGGGACGACGACGTCGTGGTCGGGTATGACGACGAGGGCGGCGTCATCGCGGCCCGGCTGGTCTGGATGCTGCGGGCCACCGGTCACCGGGCGGCGCTGCTCGACGGCGGGATCCGGCCGGACGACACGCTCACCACCGAGGTCCCGAGCAGGCCCCACGCCACGTTCACACCGCGCCCCTGGCCGTCCGGGCGACTGGCGGGCCTGGACGACGCCACCGATCGGGCCAATCTCGTCCTTGACGCCCGCCATCGCGATCGGTACCGCGGCGAGGTCGAGCCGGTGGATCCACGGCCGGGGCACGTCCCGGGCGCCAGAAGCCTGCCGGCGCGGAGCAACCTGGCCGGCGACGGCCGGATCCTGCCGGTGCCCGAGCTACGCCGCCGGTTCGCCGCCGTCGGTCTCGACGACCCGGGCGCGACCTCGTCGGTGATCTCGATGTGCGGCTCCGGCGTGACCGCCTGCCACACGCTGTTGTTGCTCGAGCACGCGGGCCTGGGGGAGGGCCGGCTCTTCCCGGGCTCGTGGTCGGCCTACAGCAGCGACCCGTCACTGCCCGCGGCGCTCGGCGACGCCCCCGGCTGACTGCGCTCAGGGTCCGCCAGCGCGGCGAGCTTGGTCACGGTGTTCCAGTTCCGGACCGTGACCGGCACGCCCAGGTCGAGGCGCTCCAGGTGAGCCATCGCGGGCGAGTTCACCAGACCGTCGGGGCACCACAGGTAGATCTCGCGGTCGCGCGGCCACCACACGTCGTCCTTGATCATCGTCGGCTCGGGGTCCGCGAGCGCACCCGGCTCGGGCCGGTCCGCAAGGAACGCGACCATGAAACGGGATCCGTTCGCGGGCTCCGGCAGCGGGCAGGCGGCGACGACCTCGGCGAGCTCGTCCGCGGTGCGGACGACGACGCGCACGTCGTGACCGAAGGTCGCGAGGACGACGCGTTCCACGTCGATGGCGACGGCGTCCGGACCGCCGTCCCGCCCGGCCGGCGGGGTGAGCACCGCGTTGCCGCTGACGAGCATCGTGGCCACGTCCTGAAAGCCGTGATCGGCCAGGGCCTGCCGGAGTGCGGGCATCCCGATCCGCTTGTTCTTGCCGACGTTGACCCCCCGGAGCAGCGCAACATAGCGAGCCATGACCCGGCCGACACCTCCTCGGCCCAGCCTAAGGCCGGTCATCCACCGCCGACCGAACGGGTCGGGACGCCGCCCGGTCAGACGGCCCATGACCCATCAGTCGTCGACACCGCGGGCGGCCAGCGCCTCCCCGAGCCTGTCGGCATGCCGCAGCGAGCGGATCACGAGCGGGACGGCGAACGCCCGCAGCGACCGCTCGGCACCGCGCGCTGCCCGGGCCTGGCGGACCTCCGCCGCCAGCCCGGCCAGGACGGGGACGCTCCGGACGGCCAGCGCGAGGACGAGCGCGACCCGGTCGGGGTCGACACCGACCCGGCGCAGCGGGCGCAGGACAGAGATCAGCACGTCCAGCAGCTCCTCCGTGCGGGTGGTCAGGGTGACCAGGCCGGCGGCGGCCACCGCCAGCACGAGGGCTCCCACCACCCGGACCGCCGCGGCGGGACCCGTGATCAAGAGCTGGAGGACCGCCACCGGCACCACGACCCAGAGCAGCGGCCGGACCTGGGCGACGACCGCCCGCGCGCCGACCCCCGACAGCGCGGCCCCACCGACGACCACGGCCGTCCCCTCGATCAGGACCGCGGTCGTCGGGGCCACTGCGAGGACGAGCAGCAGCAGGGCCAGAACCGCCAGCTTGAGGCCTGCCGGCGCCCGGTGCACGGGCGAATCGCCGGGAACGTAGAGCCCGATCACGTCGCGGAGCCCATCGCGAGCAGGTCGTCGTACGCCGCCAGCCCGGCCTCCGGCGGCCCGTCGGCGACGATCCGCCCGGCGTCGACGACGAGCACCCGGTCGAACCGGGCCAGCTGATCGAGATGGTGCGTGACCAGCACGAGCTGCTGCGGGAGGCCGCTGAGCAGGTCGGCGACCCGGCGCGCGTTACGGGCGTCGAGCAGCGTGGTCGGCTCGTCGCAGACCAGCACCGAGGGCTCGGTGACCAGCACCGCGGCCAGGGCCAGCAGCTGCTTCTGCCCGCCCGACAGCAGGTGCGCCGGGTGGTGAGCGTGCCCGTCCAGCCCGAACCGCTGCAGCACCTGCATGACGCGCGCGGCACGCTGCCCGCGGTCGAGGCCGCTGCGCCGCAGCGAGAACGCGACGTCCTCGGCGACCGTGGGCATCACGATCTGGGCATCGGGATCGGTGAAGACGAAGCCCACCCTGCGCCGCACCGCAGCTCCCTGCCGGGAAGTGTCGAGACCGTCGACGAGCACCCGGCCCCGCGTCGGGACGACCAGGCCGTTCAGCAACCGGGCCAGGGTGGACTTGCCCGAGCCGTTGGCCCCGACGACGCCGATCCGGCGTTCGGCGAGGACGAGGTCGACGTCCGCCAGGACGACCCGGTCACCGAACCGATGGGTGACACCCTGCAGCTCGATGGTCATGTCACGACCTCGACCACGAGCGCGACCCCCTGACCCCCGCCGACGGCGCACGTCGCGAGCCCGTACCGACCGCGACGGCGGCGCACGAGGGACGAGAAGAGGCGGACGACGAGCAGCGCCCCGGAGGCCCCCCATGGATGTCCGAGCGCGATCGCGCCGCCGTCGGGGCACACGCGGTCGGCGTCCGCGCCCAGCGGGTCCAGACCGAGCGCGTCGGTACACGCGAGAACCTGCGCGGCGAACGCCTCGGTGATCTCGACGACGTCGACCGCGTCGAGCGCCAGGCGGGCGCGGCGCAGCGCGGCGCGCACGGCGGGGACCGGCCCGAGACCCGGCAGGGCCGGGTCGACCCCGGCCGCGGCCGTGCCGAGGATCCGAAGGCCGGGAACGCCCGCCCGGAGCCGCCACGCCTCCGGGACGAGGGCCACGACCGCCGCTGCGTCGTTGATGCCGCAGGAGTTGCCCGCCGTCGCGGTCCCGCCGGGGGTGAAGGCCGCCGGCATCCGGCCCAGCACCGCCTCGCCGAGCCGCGGGCGTGGGCGGTCGTCCCGGCGTGCCCCGTCGATCTCGACGATCTCCGCGTCGTAGACGCCGGCCCGAGCTGCGGCCACGGCGAGGCGGTGGGAGCGCGCGGCGTAGGCGTCCTGGCGCTCGCGCGTCACGCCGGTCTTGGCCGCGAGCTCGTCGGCCGCCGCCCCCATCTCCGGATCCGGCCATCCGGGCGGCGTGAAGGGAGCGCGTGCACCGCCGTCCCGGGCATGGGTGGCGCTCTCCGTGCCGCCGGCGAGCACGACGCCGACGTCGCCGGAGCGCACCAGCGCGGCGGCCAGGCGCACGGCCTCGAGGCCGGCCCCGCACTGCCGGTCGACGGTGACGGCGGGGACCGCCGTCCCGAGGCCGGCGGCGAGGGACGCGATCCGGGCCACGTCGCCGCCCGGACCGCAGCAGTTGCCGAGGACGACGTCGTCGACCCGCGGCTCGCGGCCGCCGAGCAGGGCGGTCAGGTCACCGGCGAGGCTCCGCAGGACGGGCGCGGCGAGGCCCGCCGCGTCCCGGCCGGCCAAGGCCCGGCCGGCCGTCGCCACCGGCGTCCGCCGCGCGGCCACGACGACCGGGATCCGGGGGTCCACCTGGCCAGGGTAGGCGCGCCGTTCAGGCCGGCGCTGCCGCCGGCCGCGGCCCCGTCCCGCTCCGGCGGTCGCCGAGGAGCCCGGCTCGCAGCGCGCCGCGGGCCGGCTTGCCGCCCTCCGTCCTCGGCAGCTCGGCGCGGTACACGAACCTCACCGGCCGTGCGGGTTCGGTCAGATCGCTCCGCGCCGCCGCGCGCAGCCTCGCCAGGACGGCCGGCCAATCCTGACCGGGGCCGGTCACGACGACGGCGACGACGACCTCCCCGAACCGCTCGTGCGGCACACCCAGGCAGACGACCTCCGCGACGCCGGGCACCCCGCCCAGCGCGGCCTCGACGTCGGCGGGGAGGACCACGTGGCCGCCCACCGAGATCGCGTCGTCGCCCCGTCCCGTGACCAGCAACACGCCGTCCGGACCCAACCGCCCGTGGTCACCGACGCCGGCCCAGCCCTCGGCGTCGACCCGCAGCGGTCCGGCGGCGCCCCCCAGGTACCCCAGCGCGACGTAGGGGGAGCGGACCTCCACCTGGCCGGCGCGCACCCGCAGCTCGGCGCCGGGGAACGCGCGCAGGCCCCGACCGTCGACGTCCATGGCGACGAACGACAGCTCGGCGGCACCGTAGTACTCCACGAGATCCACGCCGCAGCTCCGGGCCGCCGCGCGGAGGGTCTGCGGGACCGCGGCCCCGGCGACCACCACCCGGCGCAGCCCCGGCAGCGCCCCGGCCCGCCGGGCGGCGAGGACGTCGGCCGCCACGGCGGGCACGGCGTGGACGACGGTGCAGCCCGCGAGGCGGCGAACCTCCGGGTCGATCCCGCGCCACCGGCCGGTCACCAGGGCGGGGACGCCGCTGGCCAGCGCGTGCCACAGCGCGAAGAGGGTGAGCGTGGAGGCGACGCCGCCGGGGGCCCAGGCGAGGTCGGCCACGGTCTGACCGGTCAGCGACGTGTACCCCGGCAGGCCGGCCGCCCATGACGCGGCGGTCCGGACGACGGCCCGCGGTCGCCCCGAACTGCCGGAGGTCAACACGACGAGCAGGGGTTCGGCGGGGTCCAGGCCGCGCCGAAGGCGCTCGCCGCCGGCGGCGTCCGCGAGGGCGTCACCCGCGGCCGGCGTGGTCCCCGCGGGCACCACGACGGGCACCTGGCCGGCCGCCTGGGCGGCGAGGATCTCGACGACGGCCGCGACCGGGTCCGCGGCGCGGACCAGGCGGGCACCCGCGCCTGACGCTGCGGCCTGGCGTTCGGCGGCGTCCGCGAGGAGGTCGCCCACGGTGAGGTCCCGGTCGCCCGTGGACAGCGCGGGCTCGGCGGAGCCGCGCGACAGCAGTGCGGCGAGCAGCGTGGGCGAGCCCGGCGTCGGTCTCAGCGCAACGCCTCGGCCCGGCGCGATCGGGTCTCCCGCAGCGGGTAGCCACGCTCGACCCCGCGGGCGATCACAGCGGCGATGGCCGCCTTGATCAGATCTCCGGGGACGAACACCATGCTGGCGGTGAACGCGTGCGCGAGGCTCACATGAGTGCGGAACGCCAGGACGGGGATGCCGATCGCGTACACCACGGCGATCCCGCCGACGACGGCGGCGACGAACAGTCCGACGATCTCCAGCCGGGGCGCGCGGACCTCGGCGAGCAGACCGGTCACGAAGGCGCCCGGGACCCAACCGATGAGGAACCCGGCGGACGGGCCGGTGAAGACGCCGAGGCCGCCGCGCCCGCCGGCGAGGAGCGGGAGCCCGAGGGCGACGAGCACGAGGAAGACCAGGACGGCGAGCGCGCCCCGCCAGGCCCCGAGGACCAGGCCGACGAGCATCACGCCGAGGGTCTGCGCCGTGATGGGCACGGACAGGCCCGGCGGCTGGAACGCGCCGGGGAGCCCGAGCACCGCGATCAGCGCGGCGCCGACGGCGATGAGGGCGAGGTCGCGGGCCGAGAGACGGCGGGTCACGACCAGCAGGGTACCGACCCTCCAACGATCCAGGCCGGCGGATCAAGAACCCCAGGTCGATCGCGGGTGGGTCGGTCCACTGTCCTGCACGCGCCAGGGCGTCGGCTCACAGTGCGGGGTCAGTCCGCCCGCTGGTATCGATGTCCGTGGAGGGGCGCGCCGGCGTTCGTGACGGTTCGCCCGGGGCAGGGCTCGTCGGGGCAGGGCTCGTCCGGGCAGGGTCGGACGGCGAACCGCTCCGCGGGCCGCCGGAGGGCGCGGCCGGTCGACCGTGATCAGACCTGGCTGAACGTGTCGCACTGATCGATGTCGCCGGTCCGGTAGCCCGTCGTGAACCACTGGCTGCGCTGCTGGGCGGTGCCGTGCGTGAAGCTCTCGGGGCTGACCCGGCCCTGGGTCTCGAGCTGGATCCGGTCGTCCCCGACGGCGGCCGCGGCGTTCTGCGCCTCGCGGATGTTGCCACTCGTCACGCCGATGCCGTTCTGCCGGGAGGCGTCGGCGAGGTTGGCCCAGACGCCGGCGTAGCAGTCGGCCTGCAGCTCAAGCGCCACCGAGTACCGGTTGGCCAGCGACGGGTTGCGTTCCTGCGCGGCGCGCACCTTGGGCTCCGTCCCCAGCAGCGTCTGCAGGTGATGGCCGAACTCGTGCGCGACGATGTAGGCCTGCGCGAACTCGCCCGTCGCGCCGAACCGGGTCTGCAACTGCTGCAGGAACCCGAGGTCGAAGTACAACCTCTGGTCCGCAGGGCAGTAGAACGGCCCCGTCTGGGCGCTGGCCCGGCCGCAGCCCGTGGACGTCGCCCGGGTGAAGAACACGATGCGCGGCGACCGGTACGGCAGACCCCGCCGGGCGAACTCCTGGCTCCAGACCGTGTCGGCCACGTTGTACACCTTGATCACCCGGCAGTCGGTGTAGTTCTCGAGCGCGCCGGGGCTGTTGCACCGGGCCTTGAGTTGGGCGCTGGTCTCCGTCTGCCCGCTGGAGGAGACCTGGGACCCGTCGGCGGGCAGCGGGACACCGCCGGTGCCACCGTCGCTCCCGGCGAGCACGCTGAACAGCAGATAGATGATCAGCCCGACGATCCCGACGCCGCCGCCGATGGCGATGCCGCCGCCGCCGATCCCACCGAGGCCACCCGCTCCGCGCCTGTCATCCACGCCGCCGACGTCGACCCTGCTGTCGTCGAACTCGATCGGCACGAGCGCAGGCTAACGTCGCGATGCGGGCCCCGCCGCCCGGACCACGTCCGCGTATCATGGCGAGAGTCCCCGAGAGTTCTGGAGCCTGGCCGCCGCATGATCGTCGCGCAGGGCGTCGAGCTGCGAGCAGGGGCCCGGATCCTGCTCGAGCACGCCACCTTCCGAGTCGCCGCCGGCGACCGCATCGGTCTCGTCGGGCGCAACGGCGCGGGCAAGACGACGCTGACCCGCGTCCTCGCCGGGGAGGGCCGACCGGCCGCCGGGACGGTGACGCGTACCGGCGACGTCGGCTACCTGCCGCAGGACCCGCGCACGGGGGATCTGGACCAGATCGCCCGCGACCGGGTGCTCTCGGCGCGCGGGCTCGACGAGGTGCTGCGCCGGATGCGCGCGACCGAGGGCGCGATGGCCAGCGCGGACGAGGAGACCCGAGATGCGGCCATGGCCCGTTACGGGCGCCTCGACGCCGAGTTCGCCGCCCGGGGCGGCTACACGGCCGAGAGCGAGGCCGCGATGATCTGCTCCAGCCTCGGCCTGCCCGAGCGCGTGCTGACCCAGCCGCTCGGCACCCTCTCCGGCGGCCAGCGCCGCCGGGTCGAACTCGCCCGGATCCTCTTCTCCGGGGCGGAGACGCTGCTGCTGGACGAGCCCACCAACCACCTGGACGCCGACTCGATCGCATGGCTGCGCGACGTCCTGCGGGCCTGGTCCGGAGGCCTCGTCGTGATCAGTCACGACGCGGGCCTGCTGGACGCGGTGGTCACCAAGGTGTTCCACCTGGATGCGAACCGGGCGACGCTCGACCTCTACACCGTGGGCTGGAAGGCCTACCTCGAGCAGCGCGAGATCGACGAGCGGCGCCGCAAGCGCGAGCGTGCGAACGCCGAGAAGAAGGCCGCCACCCTCCTGGCCCAGGCGGACAAGATGCGTGCCAAGGCGACCAAGGCGGTCGCCGCCCAGAACATGGCCCGGCGGGCGGAGCGGCTGCTCGAAGGCCTGGAGGAGACGCGCCGGCAGGACCGGGTCGCCAGGCTCCGGTTCCCCGACCCGGCCCCGTCGGGCCGGACGCCGCTGGTGGCGCGTGGCCTCTCGAAGTCCTACGGCAGCCTCGAGGTCTTCACCGACGTCGACCTCGCGATCGACCGGGGCAGCCGGGTCGTGGTCCTCGGCCTCAACGGCGCCGGCAAGACGACGCTGCTGCGGCTGCTGTGCGGGGTGGAGCCACCGGACACCGGCGAGGTGGTCCCGGGGCACGGTCTGCGCCTTGGGTACTACGCGCAGGAGCACGAGACCCTCGACGTGGGGCGCACGGTGCTGGAGAACATGCGCTCCGCGGGCCCGGACCTGGGCGACACCCAGGTGCGGTCCGTGCTCGGCTCGTTCCTCTTCACCGGCGACGACGTCGACAAGCCCGCCGGGGTGCTGTCCGGCGGGGAGAAGACCCGGCTCGCCCTGGCCACCCTCGTGGTCTCCGGTGCGAACGTGCTGCTGCTCGACGAGCCGACGAACAACCTCGACCCGGCCAGCCGGGTGGAGGTGCTCGACGCGTTGCGGCGGTACCGGGGGGCCGTGGTTCTCGTCACGCACGACGAGGGGGCCGTGGAGGCGCTCGCACCCGAGCGCGTCGTGCTGCTCCCGGACGGTGCCGAAGACCTCTGGAACGCCGACTACCTCGATCTCGTCGCACTCGCTTGACGAGCATGGCGCCGGGCTTGACGCCCCCGTCGTGCCGCCCGACCCGACGCGTGGCGTGTCGCGACAGATGTGACGCTCGCGCTGGCGTGATCGCATGATGCAAGATTCACTGGTGAGATCGTCGATCCCCGGCAGCCGCCGCCGATCAACGAGGTATGCTCACCCAAAGTACGCGGGGGATGTGTTTCTGTTGCCATCGGGTGTCGTCGCCGGCGCAGCACCTGCCGGGCCGAACGACGTCCACCCCTGTCCGCCATCAGCCGAGGCGCGCGTTGCCGCAGGT
>DATKNA010000229.1:0-2404 GCA_035541595.1 Kineosporiaceae bacterium
CCGCCCGTCGCCGGCGTCGCGCTCGTGACGCTCGACCGGCCCGAGGCGCTCAACGCGCTGTCGTTCGCGCTGCTCGCGGAGCTGGACGCCGCGCTGGCACAGCTCGACGCGGACCCGGACTGCCGGGCGATCGTCATCACCGGTGCCGGCTCACGCGCCTTCGCGGCCGGCGCCGACGTGCGCGAGCTGTCGGTCGCGACGCCGGGCTCGCTGCACGACGCCGACCCGTTCTCGGCGGTCGACCGGGTCGCGCTGCTGGCGACGCCGACGATCGCGGCCGGCCGCGGCTTCGCCCTGGGCGGCGGGTGCGAGCTCGCGATGGCGTGCGACATGCTGGTCGCGGGCGACGACGCGGTCTTCGGCCAGCCCGAGGTGCTGATCGGGGTCATCCCGGGCGCCGGCGGCACGCAGCGGCTCGCCCGGGCGGTGGGCCGGGCGCGGGCGATGGAGCTGGTCCTGACCGGGCGGCGGATCGACGCGGCCGAGGCGGAGCGCCTCTGCCTCGTGACCCGGGTGGTCCCGGCCGCCGAGACCGTGGACGCCGCGCTCGCCCTGGCGGGGACCGTCGCCGCGATGGCGCCGCTCGCGGTGCAGGCGGCGAAGGCGGCCGTGCGGGCGGCCGAGGCGGTGCCGCTGGCGGAGGGCCTGCGCCTCGAGCGGGACCGGTTCGAGGCGCTGTTCGCCACGCACGACCAGCGGGAGGGGATGGCCGCGTTCCTGGACAAGCGCACGGCGGTCTGGACGGGGCGGTAGCGGCCCGGCCGGCGGCCGGCCCAGGCAGGTGGCGGTGGTGCCGGCCCACGCCGCCGGCGGTGGTGCCTGCCGGCTACGGCAGGATCAGGTGGACCGGGTTGCCGCGGATGCTGACCTGCCACGTCACGACGTCGAAGGCGGGGGACGACCCCGACCCCATGGCGTAGCTGATCTTCCACCAGCCTGGCTCGGTCTCGCCGGGCGGCGTCGGCGCCGTGTACGTCGCCGGGATGGGGATCGCGATCGTGACCCAGCAGCCGTTGAACTGGGAGTTGTTGCCGGTGTTCGTCGAGAGCGTCGTGCCCGAGCCGGACCGGGAGTTGCAGCTCGACGCCCCGGAGTTGGTGGTCCCGACCTTCGACGACCAGGTGAAGCTGGCGGGCGTGTAGCCCGTCGAGGTGGGGATGAGGATCTGCAGGTTCGCGGCCAGCGCGCCCGTGTCGCCAGGGTCCCAGAGGTTGATCACGACCGTCTTGCCGGCGTGGATCGCGTCGATCTGGGCGAGGTAGAACAGCGAGGTGGTGCTCGGGCTGAGCGGCGAGAACGCCTGCATCGTGCCGATCCCGTAGACGTTCGGCGTGCCCCCGGACGCGCTCGCGAAGATCGCGAAGCTGTTCTGGGCGTTCGCCCCAAGCTGCGCCGACGAGCTGCTCGGGTCGGTCGACGACGTCTGGACGCGGTAGGTCTTGCCGTCGCTGCCGCCCGTGAGGCCGCTCGCGAGCTGCCACCACCGGTCGTGCCAATAGCGGCCGTCGGTCGTGCTGGAGACGTCACCCTGGGCGCAGCTCGACACGCCCGTCGGGCCGTTGAGCGTCTGGTCGGACGCCTGGATGTTCTTGAACAGGTTCCCCGACGAGGTGATCAGGGTGTCGTCGGTGAGGTCGTACGGCGTGCCCTGCGTGTCGTAGACGGAGTAGAACGCCGAGACCGCAGCCGTCCCCGAGAACCAGCGGTCGCCCGTTCCGTACTGCCCGCCCGAGTCGGTGGCGCAGAACACGGGGTCATAGATCCACACCGAGCCGCCGGCCGACCCCGGCGGCATGTCCACCCCGTAGTTGTAGTACTGGGTGGGCGAGTACTGGGAGCTGATCGCGGAGGTCCGCGTGTCGTAGTAGGCGAGGAAGGCGTCGCCGTTGATCGCCTCCGAGCCCTCGCTGTTCATGTCGCCCCAGAAGCCGCGGGGGTTCAGCGTCTCGCCGCCCGGCCCGGTGATGTTGGCGTCCGGGATGAAGGTGCTCGTGGTGTGGTCCCAGTACAGGCGGACCCAGATCGCGTCGACGCTCGCGGTCCAGCCGCTGCCGCAGCCCGCCGCCGCGCGGTACTCCAGCCGCACCCGGAAGTTGGCGTTGGTCAGCTCGGAGGCGGCCCACGTCCGGCCCCAGGTGACGCCGGCCCCGCCCACCGAGTAGGTCGTCTGCGACGTGGAGCTCACGGTGGCGTCGTAGGTCGTGGAGGTCCAGCCCGTGCCGGACGACACCGTCGCGCCGTTCCAGGACAGCGCCACCCGCAGGACACAGCTCGCCGCCAGCGAGGTGGCCGCCCGGACCTGCACCTCGATGCCGGTGATGTTGATCGTCCCCGAGCCGGGCGTCGGGATGTTGAACCCGCTCCAGGCCTGGTAGGGGTTCGTCGTCGAGAGCTTGGTCGCCGA
>DATKNA010000230.1:0-3925 GCA_035541595.1 Kineosporiaceae bacterium
CGAGCTCTGCACGGACGCCGGTCGAGCTCTGCACGGACGCCGGCCGAGCCCGCAGGGACCAGGCCGGCGCTGACAAACCCGTCTGATGCCCGTCGCCGACACCGGGCGAATGCTCACCCACCTCGACTCGACACCAGCGGCTCAAGAGCCCCTCGGTGCCCGAGAGCAAGATCAGCAGCAGAGTCTCACGCCATCTTTGTGGATCGAGTAGCGAGTCCTTGTGGATCGAGTAACAGGGCGGCTACTTGATCGACACGGATTGCATGATCAGCGGGGATTGCATGATCACGCATGCGAGGGGTGGGCGCTCCTACGAGCTGGCCGTGAGCTCGCGGCGGGTGCCGTCGGCACGGCCTTCGCTGGGCGAGAGCCGGACGGCGGCACCGAGGACGAAGGCACCCCGCTCGGCGACGACGACCGGATTGAGTTCGAGCTCCTCCACCTCGGGCAGGTCGTCCGCGAGGCAGGACACCCGGGCCACCACGTCCTCGAGTGCGGGGACGTCGACGGGCCGGGCGCCGCGATGCCCGAAGAGCTTGGGCGCCGCCCGCAGGGACCGGACGAGGTCGCGCACGTCGCCGGTGGTGAGCGGCGGGATCCCGTGGGCCCAGTCGCCCAGCAGGTCGGTGGCGTCACCGCAGACGCCGAAGGACACCACGGGCCCGTAGAGAGGGTCCTCGACCGACCGGACCACGCAGGCCACGCCGCCGGGCACCATGGCCTGCACCACGAGCCCGCCGCCGCCGACCCGGGTCAGACGTTGGCTCATCTGCACCACGTCAGCCCGCAGCTCGTCGGCGTCCGCGATGTCGAGCCGCACCCCGACCAAGTCGGCCCGATGACGCAGGAGCGAGGCGGTCGTCTTCAGCGCCACCGGGTAGCCCAACCGATCGGCGGCCGCCACGGCGTCCTCCGGCCCGTGCACGGGAAGCATCGGCCGCACCTGGAGTCCGTAGCACGCGAGCAGCTCGCGGGCGGCGTCGGCGCCGAGATCGACGCCCTGCGGGGAGCCGCGCAGGGCGTCGGCCACCAGCCGGCGGGCCGCCGCCGGATCGCGGCCGGGCGGGTCCACCCGCGGGCCCGGGTCCCTGCGTCGCCAGGCGGCGTACCGGGTGACCGCCCCGAGGGCGCGGACCGCCTCCTCGGGGGTGGGATACGCGGGGACCGCCTCGGTGCCGCTCGACGGGTGGGCGAGCCGGCCGCGGGCGTCCGGCATGCCGAGCAGACAGGCGACGACGGTCACATCGGTGCCGGCGGCCGCCCGGGCGAGGGCCGTCCCGACCGCCTCGGGCCGGGTGCCGACCGGCGGGACGAAGGCGGCCACGACCGCGTCGAGGCCGTCCTCGGCCGTCACGTCGGTCAGGATGCGCAGGAACTCCTCGGCCCCCGCGGTGATCGGGACGGAGGTCGGCCCGTGCGGCACCTCCAGGCCCTGGGCAAGGCATGCATCCGCCACCAGGGCGGCCAGCGCCATGCTGTTCGCGACGACACCGACCCGGGGGCCGGCCGGCAGCGGCTGGTCGGCGAGCAGCTCGGCGACGTCCAGCAGCTCGTGCACGGTCCCCACCCGGATGCAGCCGCTCTGGGCCAGCATCGCGTCGAACGCCTCGGCGGGGGCCCGGGTCGCCCGGACGGCGTGCCCCGGCGCCAGCCCGAACGACGACCCTCCCGAGCGCACCACGACGACCGGCTTGCTGCGCGCCAGCCGCCGCGCGATCCGGGAGAACTTCCGGGGGTTTCCGGTGCTCTCCAGGTACAGCCCGATGACCGAGGTGCGGGGGTCCTCCTCCCAGTACTGCATGCAGTCGTTGCCGGAGACGTCCGCCCGGTTGCCGGCCGACACGAAGGTCGACAGGCCGAGCCCGCGGTGCTCGGCGTTGTCCAGGGTGGCGACCGACGCGCCCTCGGACTGGCAGAAGAGCCCGACCCGCCCGGCCGCGGGCAGCGCCGCGAGGAGCCCGACGTTGAGCCGGACCTGGGGGTCGGTGTTCACCACGCCCCACGAGTTCGGCCCGATCACCCGCAGCCCGTTGGCCCGAGCGACCCGGACGAGCGCCCGCTGCCGCTCGAGACCCTCCGGCCCGGTCTCGGCGAACCCCCCGCTGACGATGACCAGCCCGCGCACGCCCGCCCGCGCGCAGTCGTGCACGACGGGCAGGACGGACTCAGCGGGAACGGCGATCACCGCGAGGTCGACCGGTCCCTGCGACTCCACCGGCAGGTCGGCGATCGACCGGTGGGCGGGCACCCCGAGCATCTGGTCCGCCTCCGGGTGCACCACGTGGATGCGGCCGGTGAAGCCCCCGGCGAGCAGATCCCGCAGCAGCCGGTGCCCCACCGCGTCCTCGCGGCGGCTCGCGCCGACGAGCACGACCGAGCGCGGCGCGAGGAGCGCGGCGACGCTGCGGAACTCGGCCCGGTGCTCGCGCGACTCCATCACGGCCAACGACCGCTCGGTGGGGTCGATGTCGAAGGAGAGCGAGACCACGCCGTCCTCGTAGCCGTGCTGGACCTCGTAGCCGGCGTCCCGGAACACGCCCAACATGCGCCTGTTCTGCGGCAGCACCTCTGCGACGAACCGGTGCACCCCGTTCTCCCGCGCCGCGGCGGCGAGGTGTTCCAGGAGCACGGAGCCGAGGCCGCGCCCTTGCTGGGCGTCCGCGACGTTGAACGCGACCTCGGCCGTGCGTGGCCCGGTGCGGTCGTAGCGGCCGACCCCGACGATGTCGTCGCCGACCGTGGCGACGAGCGCGACGCGATCGACGTGGTCGACGTGCGTGAAGTGCTGGGCGTCGGCGTCCGACAGGCGCGGCATCGCCACGAAGAAGCGCAGGTAGGTGGACTCGGGCGACTGCTTGACGTGGAAGGCCTGCAGCGCCTCGACGTCGTCCGGGGTGATCGGGCGCAGGTGCGCGGTACCCCCGTCGGCGAGGACGACGTCGGCCTCCCAGTGAGCCGGGTACGGCGGCTTCTCCTGACTCCCGGTGGACATGGTTCGCAGCGTAGTGGCGCCCGCTGCCCGGCTCGGCGATCCGTGCTCGGCCAGTGCTGCATCGCACAGCCGGTGCTCGCTACCGGGCCGGGAGGGTCGGCACCGGCTGAGCAACGCCGCAGTCGCCGAGCAACGCCGCAGTCGCCGAGCAACGCCGCAGTCGCCGAGCAACGCCGCGGTGACTGAGCACGCCGTCCGGGGCGTTGCCCGGGGCAGACGGAGGGTGCAGGGTTGCCAGTCATGAGCCACCGTCCTGCCTCCGATTCCCCGGCCGCCTTCCGAGCCGCGCGCGACCTGCTGCTGACGCTGCGCGACGACGCTCAGGCGGCCCGGGAGGTCTTCCGCTGGCCACGTCCGGAGCGGTTCAACTACGCGCGCGACTGGTTCGACGCGGTCGCGTCCGGGCCGGCCGCCGACCGGGCGGCGTTGTGGCTCCTCGAGCCGGACGGCGGCCAGACGCGTATGACATATGCGGATCTCGCAGCCCGGTCCCGGCGGGTGGCCGGATGGCTGGCCGCGCAGGGCGTGCGCCGTGGCGACCGTGTGCTGGTCATGCTCGGCAACCAGGTCGAGCTGTGGGAGACCGCGCTGGCGGCGATCCGTCTCGGTGCGGTGATCATCCCGGCGACCACGCTGCTCTCGCCCTCCGACGTCCGGGCCCGGGTGGATCGCGGGCAGGTGCGGCACGCCCTGGCGCGGTCGGCGGACGCCGCGGCCTTCACGGGCGTGCCCGCCGCGGTGACCCGGATCGCGGTCGGCGACCCGGTGCCTGGCTGGCTCGCCTACGCGGACGCCGACGGCCACGACGCCGAGGTCGAGGGCGAGGACACCGCGGGCGACGAGCCGTTGCTGCTCTACTTCACCTCCGGCACGACGGCCTCCCCGAAGCTGGTCGAGCACACCCACAGCTCGTACCCGATCGGCCACCTCTCG
>DATKNA010000231.1:0-2693 GCA_035541595.1 Kineosporiaceae bacterium
TCCTGCGGATGGTAGGACCGCAGCCACTCCTCGAGCTGGCGCCGGTGCGTCTCGTTCGTCCGCGTCTGGTCGAGTGGCACCTGGTGGGACCGCCAGCTGTCCTCGGTCTTCTTGCCGTCCACGTACTTCGGGCCGGTCCACCCCTTGGGGGAGCGCAGCACGATCATCGGCCACCGGGGGCGCTCGACGACCCCCTCCTCGCGGGCCGCGCGCCGGATGTCCGCGATCGAGTCCAGGGACTGGTCAAGGGCGCGGGCGAACGCGTGATGCATGTTCTCCGGCTCGTGGCCGGACACGACGATCGGTCGCCAGCCGTGCCCGATGAACAGGTCGACGAGCTCGTCCTCGGGGATGCGCGCCAGCACGGTCGGGTTAGCGATCTTGTAGCCGTTGAGGTGCAGGATCGGCAGCACGGCCCCGTCGGTCTTCGGATCCAGGAACTTGTTGCCGTGCCAGCTCGTCGCGAGCGGCCCCGTCTCGGCCTCGCCGTCACCGACCACGCACGCGACGATGAGGTCGGGGTTGTCGAACGCCGCACCGACGGCGTGGCTGAGGGAGTAGCCCAACTCGCCGCCCTCATGGATGGAGCCCGGAGTCTCGGGAGCGACGTGCGACGGGATGCCGCCGGGGAACGAGAACTGCTTGAACAGCACCTGCATCCCGCGCTCGTCCTGGGTGACGTGGCCGTAGATCTCGCTGTACGTGCCGTCGAGCCAGGCTCCCGCCACCGCCGCGGGGCCGCCGTGACCCGGCCCGAAGACGTAGATGAGGTCCAGGTCACGCTGGATGATCGCGCGGTTGAGGTGGGCGTAGATCAGGTTGAGGCCGGGCGTCGTCCCCCAGTGACCGAGCAGGCGCGGCTTGATGTGCTCCGGCCGCAGCGGCTCGCGGAGCATCGGGTTGTCCATCAGGTAGATCTGCCCCACCGCGAGGTAGTTCGCGGCACGCCACCACGCGTCGACGGCCGCGAGGTCGGCGCGTGACAGGTAGGGATCGACGTCGTGGGCCACGATCCGGACGGCGATCCGCTGAGGATCGGCGGCGTCCGTCGGCTGCCGGGGGTGCACCTCGGGTGCGGTGGACGGCGAGCCGCCGGCCGCCACCTCGACGGTGTTGCCCTCGGAATCTGCGCCCTTGGGCCCGGTGGGCCCGGTGGTCACGTCGGCGCGCCGTTCGTCCACGCGGGTGGTGCCGTCGTCCGTCCTCGGCGAGCCGTCGGCCATCGCTGTCCCCTCCCAGGGTTGCCGGGGTGGGCCGGAGGCCCGGCCTGTCGATTACGCTGCCATCTCCGCTCGCCAGCGCCAACGTGAGTGAGTGACTCACAGGTGATGCAATGCTGAACAGCAGGTGAACTCACCGCGGTGGTCGGGGGGTCGGACGGTCGGAGGGTCGGACGGTCGGAGGGTCGGACGTGGGGCTCCCGGGAATGTCCTGCTCGGGTGCGACACTTGACGTTCGTCATGAGCACGGCCCTCCCCACCCCGACGGCGACCCGCCCGGCGCCCGGCGTCCTGACCCTCACCGCGCCCCGGCGGGGGAAGCCGCCCCGGCACCTGGCCGACCTGAGCGTCGACGAGCGCGCTGACGCGGTCGCGGCCCTCGGGGAGAAGCGGTTCCGCGCGCGGCAGCTCTCCGTGCACTACTTCGAGCGACTGGTCGATGACCCGGGCGCCATGACGGACCTGCCCGCCTCGACACGGGACCGGCTGGCGGCGGAGTTGCTGCCGCGGCTGACGACGTCGGTCCGGCGACTGGACTGCGACGGGGGCACGACGGTCAAGACGGTGTGGCGCCTCTTCGACGGCGCGCTGGTCGAGAGCGTTCTCATGCGGTATCCCGACCGCGTCACGGTGTGCGTGTCCAGCCAGGCGGGTTGCGGCATGAACTGCCCGTTCTGCGCAACCGGGCAGGCTGGGCTGACCCGCAACCTCTCCACGGCGGAGATCGTGGAGCAGGTGGTGTCGGCCGGCCGCGCCCTGCGGCGGGGCGCGGTTCCCGGGGGACGTCCGGGCGCGGCGGACCGGGTCGGCAACGTCGTCTTCATGGGCATGGGAGAGCCCCTGGCGAACTACGCCCCGGTGGTCGGCGCCGTCCGTCGCCTGACCGAGCCGGCACCGGCGGGGCTCGGCATCTCGGTGCGCGGGGTGACCGTGTCCACGGTGGGCCTGGTGCCGGCGATCGGCCGGCTGGCCGGCGAGGGACTGCCGGTGACGCTGGCACTCTCCCTGCACGCTCCGGACGACGAGCTGCGTGACGAGCTCGTCCCGGTCAACACCCGGTTCACCGTCGCCCAGGCCCTGGACGCCGCCCGCGAGTACGCCGCGACGACGAAGCGACGGGTGAGCATCGAGTATGCGCTGATCCGCGAGGTCAACGACCAGGCGTGGCGCGCCGACCTGCTCGGCCGGGAGCTCACCCGGCGCGGCAAGGGTTGGGTCCATGTGAACCCCATCCCGCTCAACCCGACGCCGGGCTCCCGCTGGACCGCGAGCGAGCGGGAGGTGCAGGGGACGTTCGTCGACCGGCTGCGGTCGCACGGCATCCCGGTCACCGTCCGGGACACCCGCGGTCGGGAGATCGACGGCGCCTGCGGGCAGCTCGCCGCGTCCACCCCCTGACCGTGCCCGTCCTGTTCAGCCCGCCTCGTCGGCACCCGCCTTTCGTGATCATGCAGACTGTGTCGATCAAGTAAC
>DATKNA010000232.1:0-15145 GCA_035541595.1 Kineosporiaceae bacterium
CTCCAGGCGGCTCGGCGTGCGGGCCGCGGCCAGGTTCGTGTGGCGGGCGACGACGGCCACCACCTGGTCGCCACGGACCACGGGGACGGCCTCCTCGCGGACGGGGACGTCGTCGTGCCACTCCGGGTCGCGGTCGCGGCAGACCCGGCGGAGCTCCCAGGCCCGGTCGAGCTGATCGCGTCGTGCGCGCGAGCTCCTCGTGCCCACCAGATCGTCGTAGTAGACCGTCGGGCCCGTGCTCGGCCTGCAGTGCGCCACCGCGACCCAGCCGTCGTCATCCCGCTCGCGGACCCACAGCACCAGGTCGGCGAAGGAGAGGTCGGACAGCATCTGCCAGTCGCCGACGAGCAGGTGCAGCCACTCGACGTCGGCAGCCGACAGGTCGCCGCACGTCGTGACGAGCTCGTTGAGCGTGGGCACCACTTCAGGGTAGGTGGCGGCTCGGACGGCCGAGGTCGTGGTGGTGATCGGCCATGCCCCCGGTGTCCGCGGGTATGCATCCCGCGCTCGGGCAGACCTCGCCCGGCGCTCGGCCCACGGGACGACCAGGCCGAGACGACGGTGGGCCTCAGACGGTGGAGCGGACGACCCCCCGCAGCGTCCGCAACGCCACGGACAACGACGCCAGATCGCCCTTCTCCAGGCGTCCGATCTCATCCAGAGTGTTGGCCGCGCGGCTGACCGCGGCAGCGTTGGACCGCTCCCAGGCATCGATGCGCTCGCCGGGATCGCCGCCGGGCGTCGTGGTCAGGACCGCGATCGTCAGCGCCTCCAGCGCTGCGTAGAGGTCGTAGCGCAGCGCGGCCCTGGCCAGCGCCTGCCACCGGTCCGTCCGCGGTAGGGCGGAGATGCGGCTCAGCAGCCCGTCGACGGCGTATCGGTCGGACAGCGCCAGGTACACCCGTGCGACCTCGAGCGGCGGGAGGCCCGTCGTATGCGCGATCTCGGTGATGTCGAGCGCCTGGAAGATGATCAGCAGCCCGGCCCCGCGCAGGGCCAGCTGCTCCGGGACTCCCTGACGCACCAGCGTCTGCGCGTCCTCCTGGAGGGTCTTGTGCTCATCGCCGACCAGGAGTTCGGGCAGCAACGGCTCGAGTTCGGCGACGACGGGCTGGAAGCGGGCGATCTCCGCGCCGATGTCCAGCCGACCGGGACGGGTCTGCAGGAACCAGCGCACCGAACGGTCGAGCAACCGGCGGAACGTCAGGTAGAGAGCGGTCTGCACGTCCGTCTCGACCTTGTTGTCCAGCGACTCGACCGCACGGACGAACTCGCGCAGGCCGAAGATCTCCCGGCATGCCGCGTAGGCACGCGCCACCTGCTCCGCGTCCGCTCCGGTCTCCTCCTGGCATCGGAAGGCGAAGGTGATGCCGCCCCGGTTGACCATCTCGTTGACCAGGACCGTCGTGATGATCTCGCGACGCAGTGGGTGCGTCGCCAGCCGGTCGCCGTAGCGCCCGACGAGTTCCTGCGGGAAGTAGCTGCGCAGGGTGGCGAGGAACCACGGGTCGTCGGGCAGGGACGACGCGACCAGATCCTCCTTCAGAGCGATCTTGGAGTAGGCGACGAGCACCGAGAACTCGGGCGACGTCAGCCCCCGCCCCTCCTCGGCCCGGGCGGTGAGCGCCGCGTCGGAGGGCAGGAACTCCAGGGCACGGTCGAGCAGCCCGCGGCTCTCCAGCGCGCGCATGAACCGCTGATGCACGGTGACCATGGCGAGAGACTGCTTGCGGGCATTGCCGAGCAGGACGTTCTGCTCGTAGTTGTCCCGCAGCACCAGGCGCATCACCTCACGCGACATGTCGGCCAGCAGTTCGCTGCGCTGCTTGCCGGTCAGGTCGCCGGCCGACACGATCCGGTCCAAGAGGATCTTGATGTTGACCTCGTGGTCGGACATGTCGACACCCGCCGAGTTGTCGATCGCGTCGGTGTTCACGCGGACGCCGGCGAGAGCCGCCTCGACGCGCCCGAGCTGGGTCAGGCCGAGGTTTCCGCCCTCCCCCACCACCCGGACCCTCAACTGCGCGCCGTCGACCCTGATCACGTCGTTGGCCTTGTCGCCCACCTGGGCGTGGGACTCCCTGGAAGCCTTGACGTACGTGCCGATGCCGCCGTTCCACAGCAGGTCGACCGGCGCCTTGAGGATCGCCGTGATGAGTTCTGCGGGGGTCAGCGCCCCCACCGACGCCGGCAACGCCAGGCGTGCCGCGACCTGCGGCGAGATCGCGACCGACTTCGCGGTGCGTGGGAAGACACCGCCTCCCGGTGAGATCACGGAGGGGTCGTAATCCGCCCATGACGAGCGGGGCAGCCGGAACAACCGCTCGCGCTCGGCGAACGACGCCTCGGCGTCGGGATCTGGGTCCAGGAAGACGTGCCGGTGGTCGAAGGCCGCGACGAGCCGGATGTGCCGCGACAACAGCATGCCGTTGCCGAAGACATCGCCGCTCATGTCCCCGATGCCCACGACGGTCAGGTCCTCGGACTGAACGTCGCGGCCCATCTCGCGGAAGTGCCGCTCGACGCTCTCCCAGGCACCCTTCGCGGTGATCCCCATCGCCTTGTGGTCGTAACCGACCGAGCCGCCGGAGGCGAAGGCGTCCCCGAGCCAGAAGCCGTAGCCGGCAGCCACGCCGTTGGCGATGTCGGAGAATGACGCGGTGCCCTTGTCGGCGGCGACGACAAGGTAGGTGTCGTCGCCGTCGTGTCGCACCACCCTCGGTGGAGGCTCGATACGGCCGTCGACGAGGTTGTCGGTGACGTCGAGCAGGCCGCGGATGAATGTCTCGTAGCACTCCACGCCCTCGGCCAGCCAGGCCTCCCGGTCGGCTGACGGGTCGGGCAGATGCTTGCCGACGAATCCGCCCTTGGCACCGGTCGGCACGATGACGGCGTTCTTGACCGTCTGCGCCTTGACGAGGCCGAGGATCTCCGTGCGGAAGTCTTCCTGACGGTCGCTCCAGCGCAGGCCACCCCGGGCGACGTCGCCGAAACGGAGGTGCCCGCCCTCCACCCGGGGTGAGTATACGAAGATCTCGTGGACCGGGCGGGGCAGCGGCAGGTCCGGCACGGCGCGTGGGTCGAGCTTGAACGACAGATACGGCTTGGGGCCCCCGTCGTCGTCACGCTGGAAGGCGTTCGTCCGGACGGTGGCCTGGATCAGCGTGAGGAACGAGCGCAGGATCCGGTCGTGGTCCAGGCTGGCCACCGCGTCGAGCGCGGTGCGGATCTCCTCGACCAGGGCGTCCATCAGTTCGCGGCGCCCCTGGCCGATGCCGCCGGCCCCGCCGGCGTCCACCGCGATGTCGGGGTCGAAGCGCGCCTCGAAGAGGCCGACCAGTAACCGCGCGAGGTCAACGTTCAGGCGCAAGGACCGCTGGATGTAGTTCTGGCTGAACGTCGTCCCGACCTGGCGCAGGTACTTGGCGTAGGCCCGGAGCACGACGACCTGGCGCCAGCTGAGCTCCCCGAGCAGGACGAGGCGCGCGAACCCGTCGCTCTCGGCCCGGCCGCTCCACGCGGCGGCGAACGCCTCGTCGAACAGCTGGCGCAGACGCTCCGGGTGATGGACCCGGGCCGAGTAGCGCAGGCCGAAGTCGTAGATCCAGGCGGGCTCGCCGTCGGCGCGGTGTAGCTCGTAGGGCCGTTCGTCGACCACCTCCACACCCAGGTCGCCGAGGAAGGGCAGGACGTCGGTGAGCGACAACGGCGCCTTGCGGTAGAGCTTGAACCGCCGCTCGCCCTCCGCCGCACCCACCGGCTCGTAGAGGTTCATGCCGAGCGGAGCGTGCTCCCCGGCCTCCAGGGCCTCGACGCGGCGCAGATCAGTGACGGCCACGCGGGCGTGGAAGTCCTCCTTGTAGGCCTCGGGGAAGCCCTGGCCCCAGACGCGCTCCAGGCGCGCGGCCTCCTCCTCGCCGAGCTCGCTGCGCAGCGCGTCGGCTAGGTCCTCGTCCCACGACCGGGTGGCCTCGACCAGGTGGCGCTCCAGATCGTCGCGGTCGACGTCGGGCAGCTCCGCCCCCGCCGCCAGCCGGACGACGAAGTGCAGGCGAGCCAACACGCTCTCGCTCACCCGAGCGCTGTAGTCGACCGTCGCCGCCCGGAACGTCTCGCGCAGGATGTGCTCCATCCGGAGGCGGACCGAGGTCGTGTAGCGGTCCCGCGGCAGGAACACCAGGCAGGAGACGTACCGCCCGTAGTCGTCGACGCGCATGAAGAGCCGGGTGCGGCGCCGCTCCTGCAGGTGCATCACGGCGAGCACGGTCGAGTACAGGTCGTCGACCGAGATCTCGAACAGCTCGTCGCGGGGGTAGGTCTCGAGGATCTGCAGCAGGTCCTTCCCGGAGTGGCTGTCGGACGGGAAGCCCGACCGGTCGAGCGCGGCGTGGACCTTGCGGCGCACGACGGGGATGCGTTCGATGCTCTCCGTGTAGGCGCTGGACGCGAACAGACCCAGGAACCGCCGCTCGCCCACGACCTCGCCGGCCGCGTCGAACTGCTTCACGCCGATGTATTCGAGGTAGGCGGACCGGTGGACGGTGGCACGTGTGTTGGCCGTCGTCAGCACCAGCAGCCGCTTCTCCCTCGCCTTCGCCCGGGCCTGAGGCGTCAGCCGGTCGAAGCTCGGGGAGTTCAGGTGCTGGTCGTAGCGCAGGATGCCGAGCCCGGAACCCGTCTCGGCCGTCAGCGTGTCACGGCCGTCGCGCCGGACGAGCCGGTACTCCCGGTACCCCAGGAAGGTGAAGTGGTCGTCGGCCAGCCAGCCGAGCAGGGCACGGCCCTCATCCACCTCCCCGGCGGCGAGGCTCGCGGGAGGCTCGGCCGCCAGCTCGTCGGCGATCTCGCGGGCCCGCTGCTTCATCTTCGGCCAGTCCTCAACCGCCACCCGGACGTCCTCCAGGACGGACCGGATGCCGTCGCGGGTCTGGTCACGCTGGGCCGGGTCGGTCTCGCGGTCGATCTCGACGTGGATCCAGGACTCCACCAGGCTGTCCCGCGGGTGATCGCCCCTGGCCCAGGCGGTCGCCGACATCTCCAGGACCTCCAGGAGCGTGCCCGTCACGTCGCGCCGGACCACGACCTGGGGGTGAACGACGAGATGGATGCCGCGTTCACGCCGCGAGAGCTCCGCGGCGACCGAGTCGACCAGGAAGGGCATGTCGTCGGTGACGATCTCCACGACAGTGTGGCCGCTGGTCCATCCGAACTCGTCGACGGTGGGCGTGAAGACGCGCACGTTGGCGCTGCCCTGAGGTCGGTGGGCGGCCAGCTGGCGATGGGAGAGGGCCGCGCCCGCGAGGTCGAGCGGGTCGCGCTCGGCGAGGTCCTCCAGCGGCACATGCCGGTAGTAGCGCGCCAGGAACGGCCGCAGACCGTCCTGGTGGTGACCGCTGCGCTCGGCCGCCGCCGCGGTCCGCTCGATGATCTCGCCGCGCTGGCTCTCCTGCGCCGTATCCTGCGCCTGCGCCATCTCACGCCTCGCCTCGACCGGGTCACCGGTCCGCATCGTCGCGGACCGTCCTCGTCCAGGACCTTACCTCCGGCTCCCTGGCCGCTCCTCGTACCGTCGCCCGCCTGTGGACGACGGGACTCGGTCGTCCACAGGCCGGGCGGCCGTGTCGGAGGCTGTGAATACGGTCGACGCATGACCGATGCAACCCCTTCGACGCGGCGACCGCCGCGGTCGGGGCGGCCCTCGCCCGGGGTGCGGCGCTCGAGGGCTTCGACGGACGTGCCGTCAACGACGCGATCTCGTTCGCAGGCGTCGGCGCCGCGCTGTTCGACCCGGCGATATCGATGGTCCGCGACACGGCCGTGCCCGGTGCCGCCGGGACATCGTCTCCACACGGGGGCTCGACCTGCGCGCTCGACGCCGACCTGCGCGACCCGGCCGACGGCCCGGGGCCACGGAACGTGGGCCGGAGGCGGCGGGATGATCAGCCCCTTCGGCCGGGCCCCGGCTATCCTCGCGCTGCCGGCCGACCGCCCCGACCCGGAGGATGACCAAGGTGCGCCTGAGCGCCGAGATCCACTACGACGCCGATCCGGCGGCCGTGGTCGCCATGCTGACCGACAGGGCGTTCCAGGAGCGCAAGTGCGCGGCGACGGGCGCGCTGGAGAGCGAGGTGGAGATCGAGCCCTCACCGAATGGCGCGGTGGCGATCCACACCGTCCGCAACCTGCCGACCGACCATGTGCCCGACTACGCGAAGATCTTCGTCGGCGGCTCCCTGGTCGTCGTCCAGGTCGACCGCTGGGGGCCGCCCCGCGCGGACGGCGCGCGGGACGGGACGATCGTGGTCGAGGTCAAGGGCATACCGGTCCGGTTCCACGGGACCATGACGCTTCGACCCGAGCGGGGGGGCGCCGCCGAGGCGCTCGACGGCGACATCAAGGCCGCCGTCCCGGTGGTCGGCGCCCGGATCGAGCGGGCGCTGGAACCCGCCATCCGCGCGGCGATCCGCGTCGAGCAGCGCGAGGGCATCGCCTGGCTCGCGGGCGGATGAGACTCGCCGGGACCGGACCGGGGTCCCCGGACCGTCCGTGGGAACGCGGACCGTCCGGGATCAGGCCATGTGCGGGTAGGCGTGCGTGGTCGGCGGCAGGAAGTTCTCCTTGATCGACCTCGTCGACGTCCACCGTTGCAGGTTCTGCGCAGAGCCCGCCTTGTCGTTCGTGCCCGACGCGCGGGCTCCGCCGAAGGGCTGCTGGCCGACCACGGCGCCGGTGGGCTTGTCGTTGACGTAGACGTTGCCGGCGGCGTACCGCAGGCGCTCGGCGGCGGCCGTGATGGCGGCCCGGTCCTGCGCGACGATCGATCCCGTGAGGGCGTACGGCGTCGCCGACTCCATCTGGTCGACGACGTCGTCGTAACGGTGGTCGTCGAACACGTGCACCGCGAGGATCGGCCCGAAGTACTCCGTGGCGAACATCTCGTCGGTGGGGTCCTCCCCGAGGATCACCGTCGGACGGACGAACCAGCCCTGCTCGTCGTCGTACTCGCCGCCGACCAGGATCGTGCTGTCGGCCTGGTGCCTGGCCCGCTCGATCGCCGAGACGTGCTTGGCGAACGCCCGCTCGTCGATCACGGCCCCCATGAAGTTCGACAGGTCCGTCACCGGCCCCACGGTCAGCGACGAGACGACGTCGATCAGCCCCTCGCGCAGCCGGGACCAGACCGAGCGCGGGATGTACGCCCGGGAGGCCGCCGAGCACTTCTGCCCCTGGTACTCGAACGCGCCGCGCACCAGCGCCGTCCGGAGCACGTCGACGTCGGCCGAGGCGTGCGCCAGCACGAAGTCCTTGCCGCCCGTCTCGCCGACGATCCGAGGGTACCCACGGTAGGTGTCCAGGTGCGCCGCCACCTCACGCCAGAGCCGCTTGAACGTCGCCGTGGACCCGGTGAAGTGGATGCCGGCGAGGTCGGGGTGCGCGAGGGCGACCTCACTGACGGCGAGCCCGTCGCCGTGCACGAGATTGATCACGCCTGGCGGCAGGCCGGCCGCCTCCAGCAGTCGCATCGTGAAGTGGGCGGCCAACGCCTGCGTGGGCGAGGGCTTCCAGACGACCACGTTGCCCATCAGGGCCGGGGCGGTCGGCAGGTTCCCCGCGATCGCGGTGAAGTTGAACGGCGTGATGGCGTAGACGAAGCCCTCCAGCGGCCGGTGATCGGTGCGGTTCCAGACGCCCCTGCTGTTCGCCGGCGGCTGGTCCGCCAGGATCTGAGCGGCGAAGAAGGTGTTGAACCGCCAGAAGTCGATGAGCTCGCAGGCGGAGTCGATCTCGGCCTGATAGACGGTCTTGCTCTGGCCGAGCATGGTGGCCGCGTTGAGGGTCTGCCGCCAGGGGCCGCTCAACATCTCGGCGGCCTTGAGGAACACCGCGGCCCGTTCGTCGAACGGGGTCGCCCGCCAGGCGGGCGCAGCGGCCAGAGCGGCGTCGACCGCGGCGCGGGCGTCGTCCGGGGTCGCATTCCAGAGAGTGCCGAGCGAGAAGTGCCGGGCGTGGGGCTGGACGACGTCCAGCGGCTTGCCCTCGCCGCCGACGTCGCGACCGCCGATCGTGTGCGTGAGGTCGACCTGCCCTTCGGCGAGCTCGGCGAGCGTGGACTGCAGGGCGGCGCGCTCGGCGCTGCCCGGCGGGTAGTCGAGGATCGGCTCGTTGACGGGTGCGGGAACCCGGGTCGCGGCGTCCATGAGAGCCCCCTGAGCTCGGAGGGTGTGGCGGCGGGAGAGGGACGGTGGTCCCTGCATCCTCTCGCCGCATCGTCGCCCGGCGCACCGGGGCGGACAACGTCGCCGCGCGGAGGGGGGCGGGAGCGGCCAGCCGCGTGGAGCTCCACCCCTCGGCCGGTACGAGCCCTGACCCGGTGGCCGCGGCCTCCACCGGCATCCGGTGGACGGGCGCACGGCCGGCGTGAGACAGCGTCAGATCACGTCGGCGATCTCGGTGACGTCGTACCAGAGGAGCTCGGTGGCCTCTGCCTCGTCGAGCGCGAACCGGGCGTCGTCGTCCCCGGCGTCGGCGGCGGGCAGCGCCGCCGCCGCTGCGGCCACCACGGCCTCGGCGTCCGGCTCGTCGACGTGCACGCTCGCCACGTGTGCCAGGGGGACGGCCGAGTCGACCGTCACGGCAGAGCGGAACCGGTCGTCGAGACGGACGGTCACCTCGGCATCCGGGACGTCGGCGGCCACGACCACCCGGCGGTGGGGGCCCTGGCGGCCGGCGAGGTTCCGCAGCGAGGCCTCGGCGGCCTCGGTCAGGGCTGCGTACTCGAGCTCCTCGAGGTCGCCCGCGACGTACCACTCCCGGACGGCGCCGGTGACGGCGTGCCCGTCCAGCGGCGGCCGGAACCCCCCGTCGGCGTAGGCCGAGGCGAGCCCGGACAGGGTGGTCGGCAGGTAGACCCGCATCACCCTGCCTCGTCGAGCTCGATCCGGGCGGGCAGCTGTCCGAGCGGCTCGGGGTCGGTCAGCGCCGCGATCGATGTACGCAACGACGTCGCCAACACCTCGTGCCGTCGTTCCGCGGCCATGAGGTTCGAGCCCATCGCCGCCAGGTCCTCGGGCCCCGGGCCCAGGACGGTGACCTCGGTGCCCGTCCGGTGCACCTTCGCGACCTCGCGGAGGCAGCGCCGGGTGACCTGGAGCCGCCACCGGCGCTCCGCCCGGGCCAGCAGGGAGGTCGGCCGGTCGACGGCGAACGACACCATCGGCGCGAGGACGAAGACCTCCTCCAGCCCGTGCCCGGCCACCAGGTCCCCGCTGGTCGCCGACCAGGCGCCCCCGTCGACGTAACGGCGCTCGCCGATGGTCACGGGTGCGTACCAACCCGGGATGGCGCAGGAGGCCATCACGGCATCGGCGAGATCCACCTGCGGGTAGCGCAGGTCGCCGAAGACGACCCGGTGACCGGAGGCGTAGTCGAGGGCCACGACCCGGACGCCGGGGTGCGGCGCCCACCCGTGCGGGACCAGGCCCGCGACGAGCGCCCCCACCGCGGCCAGGCTGCCCCGGCCCTCGGGCAGGAGGCCCGCCAGGACCGCGGTGGGCGGCATGCGGTGCCACCGGGCGACGTTGCGCGCCAGCAGCGCCGCGCTGCCCGGGTGGAATCGCGGCCGGGGCGGGTGCGCACCGCCCGCCGACGTGTCGTAGTCCCAGGTGACGGCCGCGAGGAGGGAGTTGCCCGGCGGCCGGCCCACCTGATGCGCCCGCAGGTCGTCGACGCCGATCCCGGCGCCGAGCAGGGCCGCGGTCACCGAGCCGGCGGACGTTCCGACGATCATCTCGGCGTCCCGGGCGTCCAGACCGTGGACACGCTCCAGGGCGGTGAGAGCGCCGACCATCCAGGCTCCACCGAGCACGCCACCCCCGCCGAGCACCAGCCCCCACCGGCGCCCGGCGCTCACCTGTCCCTCACCTCGTCACGGGCCGTCACCGCGCCGCCTCCACCAACTCCGCGAGCGACTCGACGATGCACCGGCGGAGATCGTCGAGGTCCGGCATCGCGTCCCGGTCCCCGTTCATCCCATAGTGGACCCCGCCGTCGTACGATGTCAGGCCGATCGCCAGAGCCTGCCCCTTGGCCAGCGGGATGACCGGGTACGACGCGAGCATGCGGGCCCGTTCGACGTACAGCGCATGTTGCGGGCCCGGAACATTGGTCACGACGAGATTGAACAACCGCCGGGACAGTCCCGACGCCACCCGGGCCCCCAGCGAATGCAGTGTCGGCGGCGCGAATCCGGCCATTCCTGCGATCGCGGGCGCGGACAGCGCCTGCCCGGCCTCGCGGTGCGCCCGGGTCTGGTAGACGACCTGGTGCAGGCGCACCAGCGGGCTGGACTCCCCGGTCGGCAGGTCGACGAGCAGGGAGGAGACGCGGCTGCCGATCGCGCCGGCGTCGGACGGGGTCTGCGCGCGGACGCTCATCGGCACCAGGGCCCGGACGGCGCTGCCGGAACCCACGGACGCCTCGCGCCCCTGCAGCCACATCCGCAGGGCGCCGGCGAGCACGGCCAGGACGACGTCGTTCACCGCCGCCGCGGGCCCTGCCTCGTCGGCCCGGCTGCGCAGGTGGAACGCACGGACCCTGCGGTAGTCCTCGAGGTCGGTGGTCAACATGGCGAACCGGCGGTGCCCGGTGCTCTCGGCGGTCAACGGGCTCCGCGGCGGCGGACGGCTCGCGCTGCGGGCCGCGACGGCGAGGCCGCCGAGGACTTCCGCCGCCTTGGCACCGGCCGCGAGCAGATCGCCCGCGCCGGCCCGAGCGGTGTCGGCGAGCACCTGCCGGGGCCGACGCAACGTGTCGGCGACGGCGGACACGACGAGCTCGACGGAGCTGGGCTCCGGCCCGGGCCGCCAGGTCTGCAGCGGAGGATCACGCTCATCCGGGGTCTCGTCCAGGACGACCTGCCCGAGATCGACCGCGTTGACCCCGTCGACGAGCGCCTGGTGGACCTTGGTGATCACTGCGAACCGCTCGCCACGCGCATCGCCGTCGTCGTGCGCCAGGCCTTCGACGACGATCATCTCCCACAGCGGCCGGGAGCGGTCGAGCCGACCCTCCTGCACCTGGGCGACGAGATCCTCGAGTTGTTCCCGCCCGCCCGGTGGGGGAAGGGCACCCCGCCGGACGTGGTCGGTGATGTCGAAGCCTTCGTCGTCCACCCAGACCGGGCTGGCGATCCGCCCGGGCACGAACCGTACCCGCTGCCGGTACCGGGGAACCAGTGCGATCCGCGCCTCCACGTGCCGCAGCAGGTGGGGGAAGTCCAGGCCGCCCGGGCCGGTCCGGAAGATCATCACCGAGCCGACGTGCATCGGCGTGGCGCGTTCCTCGAGGTACAGGAACGAGACGTCCAGGGGTGACAGCCGGTCGGACACCGCCACCTCCCCGCCTGCGCGCAGCCCGGCGGCTCCGATCCTGTCACGGGCGCCACGCATCGTGTCGACGGCACAGAGCCGCTGCCCCACCTGGGCGTACGCGCATTCCCGCCGGACGGGGAACGTCCGTGTGCTCACCCGTGCAGCGGGAGCTCGAACAGCGCCTCGAGCTCGGCCATCGTCGTCGGGGCGTCGGTGTGCCGGACGGCGACCATGCCGGCGGCCACCGCGCCACGGACGTTGTGCGGCAGGTCGTCGACCATGACGCACTCCGCCGGCGTGAGGCCCAGCTGCTCCGCCACGTAGACGAAGATCCGCGGGTCCGGCTTGCGCATCCCCACTCGGCCGGAGATGACGACGGCGTCGAACAGGTCGTCCCACAGCTCCTTCGGGTAGTGGTCCCCCCACGAGTTCGACAGCAAGGCGGTCCGCAGACCGGCGGCCCGGGCGCGCCGCACCAGGTCGAGCATCGTCGGGTCGAGTCCACGCAGGCCGCTGAGCAGGCGGTTCAGCAGGCCCTCCGGCTCGACCGGGGAGCCCCGCTTGGCGAGCTCCTGGGCCAGGGCCCGCTCGAAGTCCTGCGGCCGCAGCTCACCGCGCTCCAGCAGGTGCACCGGCGAGGACCCGGCGACGCCGGCGTCCGAAGCCTGTTCGAGACTCGCCACCGGGGCCTCGGCGGCATCGGGGATCCCGGTGTCCTGCAGCCCCCGGCGGCCCACCCAGGCGAGGATCACATCTCGGAAGTGCTCGAAATCGACGCCTTCGGCCGCCGCCCACTGCTCCATCGCACCGTCGAGCGAGGGGGTCAGCACCCCGCCCCAATCGATGATCAGCCCTCTCAACCGCCTGGTCGAGCTCACGGCGCAAGGGTACGAGAGGCGGGTGACCCGTCCGGTGCGACACCGCTGACCCGGCGTGCCGGGGAGGCGGCCCACCGGCACTCGGCGCATGCCAGACTCGAGTCGTGCCTCCTCGCTTCCTGCTGCTGACGGACGTGGCCGAACTGCTCAACGTGTCCCTCGTGCAGGCCAGAGCTCTCGTGACCTCCGGTGAGCTCCCGGCGATCCAGGTGGGCGGGCGGGGCCAGTGGCGGGTCGAGGCCAGCGAGCTCGAGGCGTACATCCAGCGCAAGTACACCGAGACCCGGGAGAAGACCCGCGCCCGGGCAGCGCGCAGCACGGAACGCTGAGCCGGGCAGCCCGGCCGCTCCGGCGGCGCCGTCCACAACTGTCCTCCGACCCCTGGACACCCTGCCGGGACGCGAGTTCACTGTGCGATGCCGGCGACACCAAACGGCATCAAATGTGATCTGGGGGGATCGATGTCCATGTCCGCGCTGCGGGTACGCCCGGTTCCCGTCGTGGAGCCGCGACCGGCTCTGAGCCTCGTTCCCGACGACACGGACGCCGACGCCGTCCCCGGCCGGCCCGTGCAGGAGGCGCTGCCGATCGACCCGCCCGTGACGGCCGAGGCGGCCGGGCCGGCGCGCGGCACGCCGGATCGCGACCGGGACCTCGCGGCCGCCGATCTCTGCGGAGCGGACGCGCCGCCTGCGGCCGGGCCGCTGGTGGGAGGTGCGGGGGCCGGCGCGAGCGGGGCCCGCGGTTGGGCGGTCAGGTTCGCCCAGGTCGCCCTCGAGGTCCTCGCCGGTCTGCGACCTCCCGCGCAGCTCGTGCGGTGGACGTCGGACGAGGTCCAGGCGGCCCTGCAGAGCCGGCACGCTGCGCGCCCGGGAGCGCGTCCCCGGCAGTGCCGGATCCGGTCGCTGCACGTCTCGGTGCCCGTCGAGGGTGTGGCGGAGGTCGCCGTGGTCGTGGCGGACGGCCTGCGGTACCGGGCGATGGCGTTCCGCATGGAGGGCCGCGACCGGCACTGGCTGGTCACCGCGATCGACCTCGGCTGATCGCGATGCGCCGGCGCGGGCGGGGGTCAGCGGCGGCGGCGCTTGGCCCGGCGGGCCGCCCGGTTGGCGCCGGGAGCCGAGGCCGGTGCCTGGGCGGCACCGGCGCCCTCGGAGTGCGTCTCGACGCCTCCCGCCTCGTCGACCGTGGGAGCGGAGTACTGCAGCCGGGCCGGGCGCTGGGGGGTGATCAACCCCTTCGCCACGAGAACCGCTGCCCCCTCGCCCTGCGCCTGCTCCTCGGCCGGCCGCTCGACCTCGACGTTGAACAGGTACCCGACCGACTCCTCCTTGATGGCCTCGGTCATGGCCTGGAAGAGCTGATACCCCTCACGCTGGTACTCCACGAGCGGGTCGCGTTGGGCCATCGCCCGCAGGCCGATGCCCTCCTGGAGGTAGTCCATCTCGTAGAGGTGCTCGCGCCACGTGCGGTCGAGCACGGAGAGGACGACCCGGCGCTCGAGCTCGCGCATGGTGTCCGCACCGAGCATCTCCTCGCGCCGATCGTAGGCGAGCTGCGCGTCCGACGTGAGCTCCAGGATCAGCCGGTCGTGGGTGACCCCGCTGCGACCGCCGGTCTCCTCGAGGAGCTCCTCGACGGTGATGCTCACCGGGTAGAGCGTCTTCAGCGCCGTCCACAGCTGCTCGAGATCCCAGTCCTCGGCGTAGCCCTCGGCGGTGGCGTTCTGCACGTAGGCCCGGATCACGTCGTCGATGAAGTGGCGGATCTGCTCGTGCAGGTCGGCGCCCTCGAGCACGCGGCGGCGCTCGGCGTAGATGACCTCGCGCTGCCGGTTGAGCACGTCGTCGTACTTGAGGACGTTCTTGCGGATCTCGAAGTTGCGGGCCTCGATCTGGCTCTGCGCACTCGCGATCGCGCGGGTCACCATCTTGGCCTCGATCGGCTGGTCGTCCGGGATCTTCGCCGCATTGAGGAAGGACTCGACGAGGCCGGAGTTGAACAGCCGCATGAGGTCGTCGGTCAGGGAGAGGTAGAACCGGCTCTCCCCCGGGTCCCCCTGCCGGCCGGACCGGCCGCGGAGCTGGTTGTCGATCCGGCGTGACTCGTGCCGCTCGGTGCCCAACACGTACAGCCCGCCGAGCTCGACGACGTCGTCGTGCTCGGCCGCGACGGTCTCCTGCATCTTCGCCAGCACGTCGGGCCAGGCGCCCTCGTACTCCTCCGGCGTCTCCACCGGATCGAGTCCGCGGCGCTGCAGCTCGGCGACCGCCATGAACTCGGCGTTGCCGCCGAGCATGATGTCGGTCCCGCGGCCGGCCATGTTCGTCGCGACCGTGACCGAGCCCTTGCGGCCGGCCTGGGCGACGATGGCCGCCTCCCGCGCGTGCTGCTTGGCGTTCAACACCTCGTGCCTGATCCCGCGACGGCGCAGCTGTTCGGCGAGGTACTCGCTCTTCTCCACGCTGGTCGTGCCGACGAGGACCGGCTGCCCCTCCGCGTGCCGCTCCGCGATGTCCTCGACCACCGCGTCGAACTTGGCCTGCTGGGTCTGGTAGATCACGTCGGTCTCGTCGGCGCGGACCATCGGCCGGTTGGTCGGGATCGGCACGACACCGAGCTTGTAGATCTGCATGAACTCGTTCGCCTCGGTCATGGCCGTACCGGTCATGCCCGCGAGCTTGCTGTAGAGCCGGAAGTAGTTCTGCAGCGTGATCGTCGCGAACGTCTGGTTCTCGTCCTTGATCTGCACGCTCTCCTTGGCCTCGATGGCCTGGTGCATGCCCTCGTTGTACCGGCGGCCGTGCAGGATGCGGCCGGTGAACTCGTCCACGATCAGGACCTCGCCGTTCATCACGACGTAGTCCTTGTCCTTCTTGAACAGTTCCTTGGCCTTGA
>DATKNA010000233.1:0-22720 GCA_035541595.1 Kineosporiaceae bacterium
GGTGGCGTCCGCGGTCCTCCCGGCGACCACCGCGACGGAACCCGACGGGACCGCGGCGGGCGGCCTGGGAGCGACGACCAGGAGCCCGGAGACGGCCTGCCGGACACCGCGGGCAGTCCAGGTCGTCGCCGGAACGACGCCCCGCGGGGTCGCGGCCATGGCCTGAGCCGTCCTGGTGTCGCCGTTCCGCACGACTCGAGCCGGCGAGGCACCGGGGCCGTCGATCCTCGCCCGGACGCCGGCGGCTTCGGCTCCCAGACCGAGCAGCCATCGCCCGCCGTCCACAGCCGCCGCGGCGGAGGGCGCCCGCAGGCCGCCGGCGGCGGCTGCGAACGCGACGGGCGCGCTCGCCCGCGCCCCCGCCAGCGCGGTGGTCAGCATGGAGGCCCGCGCGGCCGGCGTGACGTCGGCCCTCGCCTCGGTCTCGCCACCGGTCGCGACCCGGTACCAGGTCGACAGGCGCACACCGCGCGGACCGCTCACCTGGTCGTAGGCCCTGGTCCAGCCCGGCACGGACACGGCGGACGTGGCCGGCGACTGGACCATGGTGACCAGCAGGGTTCCCCGGGCCGTCCCGGCAGGCAGGCCGGTGCGCGCGACGGCGCCGCTCCGGACGGCGGTGACGGTGTCCCGGCCCACCGGGCTGACCCCGTTCACGCAGGTCAACCTCAGGGCGGAGGCACCGGCACGGGTGAGGAGCAGCAGGGTGCCCGGGCAGGCGAACGTCCGGGTGCGGTCGAGGTCCGCGACGGGTGCGGTCCGGTTCGAGGTCGTCGCGTCGGCGTGGGTCAGCGCCACCGACGCGGTGATCCCCGTGGCGGCCAACGCCGCGACGGCGCCCATGACCCTCACCCGCCGCGCGGACCCCGTCCGCAGGTGCTTCCCCATCCAGCGACTCCTCGCCGTGAGACCACGTACCACCCCTGACATGCCCCGCCGGCCCCTGGGGAACGGCGCGGACATCCTCACTCGACCGTCGCCGACCGCTCGTCAAGGACGACGTAAGGCTCGGTAAGAACGGCGTACGTGTCCGTCGGTCCGTCGGTCCGTCGGTCAGTCGGTGCCGAAGCGGAGGAGTCTGGCGGCACGCCTGGCATGGGCCCGTGGGAGGGGGAGGACGCTGAGGGCGTCGCGGACGATGCCGCCCGCCAGCAGTCGGAGTGCGAGAACGTTCATCGCCACGGTGCCGACCCCGGTCGCCAGGAGCGCCACGATCGGCCATTCCGATCCTGACAGGGTCGCGAGCAGGAGGCTCCCGACCGCCAGGGCCGCCGACGTGGGAACCAGCACGGCGAGGAAGGGGCGGGCAACGGCACGGGCGGGGAGGTCGACCAATCGGCCCACGAGCACCCAGCGCGCCGCCGTCGCCGCGGCGGCCACGCCGACGAAACCGATCGCGACCCCGGTCAGTCCCCAGCGGACGGCGACAGCCGTCGTCGCGACGGTCGCCGCGTCGGTGACGACCGAGTAGCTCAGCCATCGCCCGGGCCTGCCGAGACCGTAGAACAGGCCGTGGTCCAGCATGGCGCCGAGGGTGATGATGCCGGCGACGGCGAGCGCCTGAGCCGGCCGGACACTGCCCGCCCATTTATCGCCGAACAGGAAGGGGATGAGAACCGGTGCGGCGACGACCAGGAGGATCATCACCGGCGAGACCACGGCGTAGGCGACGCCCAGGGCCTTGAGATACGTGGCACGGAGTCGGTCCATCGACTCCCGGACCTTGGCGAACACCACCGTCGAGACCGGCACCATGGACGCCGCGATGAGCTCCTGGGCCACGAGGACCAGCCGCTGACCGATGCTGAACAGGCCGAGCGCCGTCGTTCCGAGCGTGACCGCGATGATCCAGTTCTCCGCCCAGAGGCGCATCGTCGCGACGAGGTCGACGCCCGAGACGCGGATGCCGAACACGGCCATGATCCGGAACTGCTGAGGTGACAGCGACAGCGACGGCAGCCACCGGGCACTGCGCCAGGCCAGCAGACCGATCACCCACTGCGTGACCACGACCTGGCTGACGAGTGCCCAGACGCCGCCACCGAGGACCGCGGTCACGATGGCCACCGCCTGCGCGAGCACCGCCGCGACCAGGCTCTGCAGAGCCACCGTGCGAAAGGCCATCGCGCGTCGGAGCAGAGCCAGCGGCACACCGGCCAGGACCGTGGGGACGATGGCCAGGACCAGCACCCGCAGCACCTCCACGAGCTGAGGCGTGCGGAACGCTGCCGCGAGCAGCGGGGCGATCGCCACCAGACCGCTCGACAGCAGCACCCCCGCAGCGACGGACGCCCAGAACGCCGTGCTCAGGCTCTTGTGGTCCAGCTCGTCGGTCTGCAGGAGGTAGGTCGAGAAACCGAGATCCGACAGCAGGTAGACGGTCGGGATCACCGTCATCGCGGCGGCCGCGACCCCGAACTCCTGGGGAGAGACGTGCCGGGTCAGGACGATCAGCGTGACGAAGCCGCTGGCGCGGACGACCCACTTCTGGGCGGCGAGCCAGAGGACGCCCGAGGCGGCGCGCGTACCGAGTGCCTCGTCCGCGCCCGTCCGTTCCTCGACGCTCATCGCCTCAACGCCCTTCACCCGGCCCCGCCGAGGGCCATGGCCGGGGACGGTCGAGGTTCAGCCGGACAGCGCCTCCTTCGGCGACCACCCGGGAACGGGCGTCGCTCAATCCCCACGCCCGCGACCTCGACGCACGCAGCGCAGCACGACGTCGGCCACGCGCTCCTGCTGCAGCCGGGTGACCCCGGGGAACAGCGGCAGCGAGAGGATCTCATCGGCCGCGCGCTCGGCCACCGGGAAGCCGCCGGGCCCGTACCCGAGCGGGGCCATCGCCTCGGTGAGGTGGACGGGCACGGGGTAATGGATGCCCGCGCCGATGCCTTCCTCCTGGAGCCCGCGCAGAACGCGGTCGCGTCCTCCGACCCGCACCACGTACAGGTGCCAGACGTGCTCGTTGCCGGCCGGTGTGGCCGGCAGGCGAAGACCGGGCACGTCGCGCAGGAGCTCGTCGTAGTAGTCGGCCGCCGCGCGCCGCTCGGCGTTCCACGCGTCCAACCGCCGCAGTTTCGCCCGCAACACCACCGCCTGCAGGGTGTCCAGCCGCGAGTTGAAGCCGAACCGGGTGTGCTGGTACTTGGCCGGGCTCCCGTGCGACCCCATGAGACGCACCTGTCGTGCCAGGACGTCGTCGTCCGTGATCACCGCGCCCGCGTCGCCGTAGGCACCGAGGTTCTTCCCCGGGTAGAAGCTCGTCGCGGCGATGTGGCCGAACGTGCCGGCGGCCTGCCCGTACCGCCGGGCGCCCTGGGACTGGGCGGCGTCTTCGATCACCGCGACACCGCGCTCGGCGAGGATCGCCGGCAGGCGCTCGAACGGTGCCACCTGCCCGTACAGGTCGACCGGGATCACGGCGCGGGTCCGTGCCGTGACGGCGTCCTCGACCAGGGCGGGGTCGATGAGGAGTGCGTCCTCGTCCACGTCCACGAAGACCGGCCGGGCGCCCGCGCGCACGACCGCCTCCGCCGTCGCGATGAACGTGTTGGCCGGTACGATCACCTCGTCGCCGTGGCCGACCCCGACCGCACGCAGGGCCATCTCCAGCGCGTCCGTGCCATTGCCGGCGCCGACACAGTGGCGTGCCCCCACGAACTCGGCATATTCCTGCTCGAACGCGGCGACGGCCTTGCCGCCGATGAAGTCGCCGGCCGAGAGGACCTCGGCGAAGCCGGCGTCCACCTCGTCGGCGATCTGCGCGTGCTGCACGGAGAGATCGACGAGCGGGATCGAGTTCACGAGGCCTCCTGGGCGGTCGAGGGCAGCAGGTCGAGGGTCTCGGCCGGGATCTCGTTCCAGATCCCGGCGGCCGGCCACGGCAGAGGCGCGCGGCGGACGTCGCGCGCCGGCGAACCGAACCACAGCCGCTCTGCGGGGACGTCCCGGGTGACGAGCGAGCCCATCCCGACCATCGCCCAGGGCCCGATCCGGAGCCCCTCACGCACGCTCACCCCGCTGGCGACGTAGGCGCCGGTCCCCACGTGCACCCCTCCCCCCAGACGGACGCCGGAGGCCAGGGTCGCGAAGTCGTCGATGTGGACGTCGTGGGTGAGGACCACCTGGGGCATGACCGCGACGTGGTCACCGACGGTGACGTCGGCGGTGAGGGCGACCTGGGCCAGGAGCACGGATCCGACCCCGACCGCGCAGGTCGAGCCGATACTGCAGGAAGGGTGCACGATCGTGGCGTAGCGCTCGGCCGGCAGGGAGAGTCGGCTGACGATGGCGCGCCGCGCCGTGTAGGCGCCAGGCCGCCCGACGCAGACCACGACGGCGGCGTCGGGGTGATCGGTGATCGCGTCGACCGGCCCCAGGACCTCGGACCCCGCGATGGCGGCGCCCCGCAGGACGGGGTCGTCGTCGAGGAACCCGGCGAGCTCGTAGGCCCCGCCCGCGGCTGCGACGGCGCGGACGGCGTCGGCGGTCTCGCGGGCGAACCCCCCGGCGCCGATGATCAGCAGGGGCCGGCCCATCAGGCCGCCTTCAGGCCGGCCATGCGGCGGATCACGCCGGTCACGGTGTCCTGCTCCTGCTCCGTCATGGTGTGGAAGAGCGGCAGGATCAGCGTGCCGTCCGTCAGCCGCTCCGTGACGGGCAGCCCGCCGTGGGGGTGCCCGGCGTACGCGGGCTGCCGGTGTGCCGCCATGATCCCTGCCCGGGCGGACACGCCCGCCTCCGCCAGGGCCGCGAGGAGCTGGTTCCGGTTCAGCGGGTACTCCGGATCGACCTCGACCCAGAACGACTGGAAGTTCGACTCGCCCCACGCCGGGTCGCGCACGGTGCGAAGGCCGGGGACGTCGTCCAGCAGGGCCTGGTACCGGGCGGCCAGCTCGCGCCGCCGGCGCACCATCTCGTCCAGCTTCCCCAGCTGGACCAGGCCGACGGCGGCCTGGATGTCGGTCATCCGGTAGTTGAAGCCGACCTCCAGGTAGCTCTCGATGACCGGCTGCCGGCTCTGGTGCCGGGCGGCCGCGCTGACGCTCATCCCGTGTTCGCGCAGCCGGCGGGCGCGGGTGGCGAGGTCCGGGTCGGACGTCGTCAGCATGCCGCCCTCCCCGGTGGTGAGGAGCTTGCGCGGGTGGAAGGACCAGGCCGCCAGCACCGCCCCGGCACCAGCCGGGGCGCCACGGTAACGCGAGCCGGCCGCGCAGGCGGCGTCTTCCACGAGCGCGATCCCGCGGCCGGCGCACAGCCGGCGCAAGGGCTCCACGTCCGCAGGCATGCCTCCCTGGTCCACGACGACGACGGCGCGGGTCCGATCGGTGAGCACGGGCTCGACCGTGCGCGCGCTGATGTTGCCGTCCACGGGTTCCACGTCGGCGAAGACCGGGGTGGCGCCCACGTACACGGCACAGTTCGACGTGGCGATGAAGGAGAGGGAAGGGACGACGACCTCGTCGCCAGGGCCGATGCCGAGCAGGTGCAGGGCCAGGTGCAGCGCCGTGGTGCAGGACGAGACGGCCACCCCGAACGCACCGCCGACGCGGGCGGCGAAGCGGCCCTCGAACTCGGCGACCCGGGGACCCTGCGCGACCCAGCCCGAGGTGACGGCGTCGGCCGCAGCCGCGGCCTCGGCGGGGCCCAGCCAGGGCTTCATGACGGGGATCATGCGTACGCACGCTCCGAGCGCCACCAGTCGACCAGACCACGCAGACCCGTCTCCAGGTCGATCTCCGGCTTCCATCCGAGCAGCTGCTGAGCGGCGTCGATGCACGCCAGGCGGCGGGTGACGCCGTTCACGGCCCGCTGGGGGCCGAACGTGACCGGCACGTCGCCCCCCATGACCTCGACCAGCGCCTCGGCCAGTTCGAGCAGGCTCGTCTCGGTGTTGCTGCCGATGTTGAAGACGGCGTCAGTGATGGTCGACTCGGCGGCGACCAGGTTCGCGCGGGCGATATCGGTCGTGAAGACGAAATCCATCGTCTGCTGCCCGTCGCCGAGGATGAGCGGCGGCCGGCCCGCCTCGATGCGCTCCATCCACCGGATGAGCACCTCGGTGTAGAGGCCGTGGATGTCCATGCGCGGTCCGTACACGTTGAAATACCGCAATGCGACGTAGTCGAGCCCGTGCATGGCATGGAAGCTGCGGAGCATCCCCTCATTGAAGACCTTCGCCGCTCCGTAGAGCGTGTCGTTGGCCCACGGATGGTGGAGCTCGGTGGTCGGGAACTCGGTGGCGAGTCCGTACACCGAGGCCGACGACGCCGCGACGACCTTGCGGACGTTCGCGGCCACGGCCGCCTCGAGGACGTTGAACGTCCCGTCGGCGAGCACCTCCAGCGCCAGCCGCGGCTCTTCCGCACACTGCGTGATGCGGATGGCCGCCTGGTGGAAGACGAGATCCACCCCGGTGGTCGCGTCCCGGACCAGGTCGACGTCCCGGATGTCCCCCTCGATGACGCGGACGCTACCGGACGCCAGGGCGTCGACGAGGTTCGCCCGGCGTCCCCGGACGAAGTTGTCGAGCACGCGGACCTCGCCGGCCCCGGCGGCGACCAGCTGGTCCACGATCGTGGACCCGATGGTCCCGGCTCCGCCCGTCACCAGGCAGACGCTGTCCTTGATCACGGATTCTCCTCCAGGGTCACGAAGGCGCCCTCGAGCCGCAGGCTCCGGGCGGCCGCATCCAGTACGGTCATCACGCGCAATCCCGCTCGGCCGTCGGTTGCGGGGGGCCGCCCTTCGAGGATGGCCGCGGCGAACTCGCCCATCATCACGCGCAGGGCTTCCTGCTCCCGCAACGCCGGCGCCACCATGTCGCCGATCCGGTACGAGATCCTGGCCCGGGTCCGATCCTCGGCGTCCAGCTCCTCCGGGGCCAGGCGATCGACACCGCGGTCGTAGACGGCCAGCCGCTGGCTGGGGTTCATGTCGTCCCAGACCACGGTGCGGGCGGATCCACCGATGACCATCGTCCTGATCTTGATCGGACTCAGCCAGTTGACGTGCACGTGGGCCATGGCGCCGGTGGAGAGGCGCAGGGTCAGGTAGCCCACGCAGGCCATGCCGTGACCGATCGGGTCGGCGCCGTGCGCGGCGACCGCCTCGACGCGGACGCCGTCCGGCAGCAGGTAGTCGAGGATGGACAGGTCGTGCGGGGCGAGGTCCCACAGGACGTCGATGTCCGGCTGCACCAGTCCGAGATTGATCCGGACGGAGTCGATGAACTGGATGTCACCGAGCTCGCCGGAATGAACGGACCGCCGCAGCTCCTGGACCGCCGAGGTATAGCAGTAGGTGTGGTCGCACATGAGGACCAGCCCGCGGTCCTCGGCCGCCTGCACGAGCTTCTCGCCGTCGTCGATGTCCGACGTCAGGGGTTTCTCGACCAGCACGTGCTTCCCGGCGTCCAACGCGGCCATGGCCAACGGGAAATGTGTCGCGGCCGGGGTGGCGATCGCCACGGCGTGCACGGCGGGGTCGCCGAGGATCGTGTCGAAGGAGTCCGTCGTCGACACCGTCGAGTAGGGGCCGACGACCCGGCGCGCCCGCTCCTCGTCCAGGTCGCAGAGCCATCGCAGGGACACGGACGCCGTCCCCATGGCGTTCCGCACCAAGTTCGGCCCCCAGTACCCGGCGCCCACGACTGCGAGCCCGATCGGCGCTGTCATCGATACCGTCCTTCGTCGTCTCTGGTCCGTCGTCGGTGGTGGGAGGCGGCTGTCCGGCGGGACGAGGGCGGGGCCGGCCCGGCCGCCGCCGATCGAGGCACCCCTGCTCATCCCCAGATGTCCCGGTGGACGTTCAGGACGACCCGCGATCCGAACGGTTCGATCTTGATCGGAAGCTCCTTCATGGAGGCGAGGCGCTCGCGTACGGCGCGCTGGCGCTCGAGCGGGCAGACGACGAGCAGGAAGCCGCCGCCGCCGGCGCCGGTCACCTTCGCCCCGGTGGCACCGGCCGCGAGCGCCGCCTCCACGGCCTCGTCGATCTGGGAGTTCGACACGCCGGCGGCCAGCGCCCGCTTGGCCTGCCAGCTCTTGTTCAGGGCGACACCCAGGGCGTCGACGTCCCCCTCCCGCAGGCCGCCGGCAGCCTCGGCGGCGAGGTCCCGCAACTGGGCGAGCTGCGGTAGGCGGTCGGCGATGTTGGCCGTCTGTTCGCTGAGGATCGTGGTCGCGCTGCGGGTGATCCCCGTGAAGAACAGCAGGAGCTCGTCCTGGACCTGACGGCGCACGTCGGGTGCCAGGGTGAGCTGGTCGACGACGACGCGGTCGCCGGGGCCGAACCGCATGTCGCAGATGCCGCCGTAGGCCGCCGCGTACTGATCCTGCTTGCCGATCGGCTTCCGGCATCGGTCGATCTCGATGGCGCAGGCCCGGTCGGCCAGCTCGTCCGCGCTCACGTGCCGGCCCTGGTAGGTGAACAGGGCGTGCAGCAGCCCGACGGTCACGGCTGACGACGAGCCGAGACCCGAACCCGCCGACGGGATGTCCGCGAGAGTCGTGATCTCGATGCCGCCCCGGACCCCGGTCATGTGCAGGGCTTCGCGGACGAGCTCGTGCTGGAGGTCCTCCACCCGGGAGACGATCTCCTTGGTCGAGTAGTTGACGTAGATCTCGTCGTCGAACCGTTGCTTGACGACGACGTAGACGTACTTGTCGATCGCCGCGTTGAGCACCCGCCCGCCGTGCTCCCGGTAGTAGTCGGGCAGATCCGTCCCTCCCCCGACGAGCCCCACGCGGAGCGGCGTCTGGGTGATGATCATGCTGAAACCCTTCCTTCCCAGTGAGCGCGGGCGAGATCGAGCGCCGCCGGCGTCCCGACATCCATGAAGAAGCAGGCCCCGAGCTCGACGACGCCGGCCCGGCCCACCAGCCGGGGAAGCAGGTCGAAGCCGATGTCACGGGGCAGGCACTCGGGGATGTCGTCCAGCACGGCCGGGCTGAAGGCGTACATCCCCGCGTTGGCGAGGTCACCCGGGGGCTTCGCCGGCTTCTCCACGAAGCCGACCATCGTGCCCTCCGCGACGTCGACGATCCCGCATTCCGACGGGCGCGCGGCGCGGAAGACGGACAGCGTCGCCGTCCTGCCGCCCGCACGATGCGCGGCCACGAGCCTGCGCAGGTCGAAGTCGGTGAGGTTGTCCGCGTTGACCGCCAGGAACATGTCGTCCCCCGCGACGAAGGCACGGTTCGCCAGCAACGTGCCGGCGCTGCCCAGCAGGACCGGCTCGTGACTCAGCCGCACGGCGGGTGGCGTGGAACGCCGGGCGACGTGGGCGTGCACCAGCCCGGCGAGGTGATGGGTGTTGACCACCACCTCCTCGACGCCGGCCGCGGCGAGCGCGTCGAGCCAGATGTCGAGCATCGTCCGGCCGCCGACGTCGACCAGGCATTTCGGGACGGCGTCGGTGAGCGGGCGAAGTCGGGTGCCGAGCCCCGCCGCCAGCAGGAAGGCCTTCATCCGGCCGCCTTCCGGACCACCCCGAGGGCCCGCATCGTCGCGTCGGCCTCCGCGAGCACGTCGTCGAGCCCGGGCATCCCGTGCAGCCAGTCGGCGTACTCGGCGACGGAGTCCGCCGGTGTGCGCGTCGGAGCCCAACCCAGCTGCTTCAGCGCGTCGATGTCGGAGCAGATGTGCCTGGTGTCCCCGAACCGGTACTCGCCGCTGATCAGGGCAGGGCGGTCGGATCCGTAGTGGCGTCGGACGACCTCGGCGAACTCCTCGGTGGTGTACGGCGTCCCGCCGCCGACGTTGAAGGCGTGACCGGCCGCCCGATCGTCGGTCAGCACGAGCACGTTGGCGTCGACGACGTCGTGGATGTTGACGTAGTCCCGGATGGCCTGACCGTCCTCGTAGAGGGTGGGAGCGCCGCCGAGCAGGTAGTGGAGATTGAAGATGCGGCACGCACCCGAGTAGGCGTTGAACACGGACTGCCGGGGGCCTTGGACGATGCTGTAGCGCAGGGCCACGGTGGGGAGGCCGTACCGCTTCCCGAGGTTGAGGGCGACCATCTCCTCGGCGAACTTGGACATCCCGTACGGGTTCTGCGGGTTCGAGATGCGCTCCGGGGTCCGCTGCATCTCGACGGGGCCGTCGCAGACCGGACACGTCACGTCCCATCGGCCGGCGCGCAGGGCGGCCTCCGAGCGGATGTCCGGCGTCTGTTCGCCGTGCCGCGGGCAGACGTAGAGACCCTCCCCCATCGCCGATTGAGACGAGGCCACGACGATGCGACTCAGGTCCAGCCGCTCCGCGACGGCGATCTCGTAGATCAGCGCTGTCGACGTCACGTTGACGTCGGTGAAGCGGGCGAAGTCGGGCAGGTAGTCCTGGTACGCCGCGAGGTGGTAGACCGCGTCGACACGGCGCAGCAGATTGGCGAGCAGTTCCCGATTGCGGACGTCCCCCACGTACAGCTCGGCGCCCGGGGTCAGGTAGTTCGGCGTGCCGTCGCGATGGACCGGCGCGGTGAGCGCGTCGAGAACGACCACGTCGTGGCCGAGCCCCACCAGGCGGTCGGCGGTGTGGGACCCGATGAATCCCGCGCCGCCCGTGACCAGGATCCTCATCGCCGCCCACCCCTCCCGGCCCGCCGCGCATACACCTCGCGGTACACCGCGAGCGTCCGCTCGGCGGTCGCCGCCCAGGTGAACTCGGCCGCACGTTCCGGACCCGCCGCCCGCAGGCGTTCCCCTTCCGGTCCGCACGCCTTGACGATCGCGTCGGCCAGGGATTCGGGATTCTTGGGGTCCGCCAGCAGCGCGTATCCGCCGGCGGTCTCCGGCATGGCGCTGGCGTCGGAGGTGACCACTGGACAGGCGGTGGCCATGGCCTCGAGAATGGGTAGCCCGAACGTCTCGTTGAACGACGGATACACGAAGACGTCGGCGCAGCGGTAGAAGTGGACGGTCTCCTCCAGCGGGACGCCGCCGACCCAGACGACGTCGTCGCCGATACCCAACCGATCGGCCAGCGCCTTGAGCTCTGCCACGTACTCCACGTCGCGGCCCGGACCCACGACCACGAGCTCGCGCTCCCCCAGCTCGCCCTTCGCGGCCGCGAAGGCACGGATCAGACCCTCGCAGTTCTTGTACGGCCACAACGAGGAGACGAAGAGGACGAACGGCTTCGAGACGCCGTAGTGACCGGTGACGCGGTGCCAGGCCTCGTCGCGGTCTCCGGGGCGGAACACCTCGTGATCGACCGCTTCGGGGATGAGGCGCAACTTGGCCGGATCGACGTCCATGTAGCGCATGACCTCGCGCCGCAGGCTCTCGGAGTTGATGACGACGGCGTCGGCGACCTTGGCCGTACGGGGATAGCTCAGCTGCCGGTACAGGCGCACGGAGCGACGGATGGCCTGGGGTTGCGTGAAGGCGTGCATGGTCTTGAAATGCACGACCAGACCGGGCGCCGATCGGACGATCGGCGCCATCAGTGTGCTCAGGACGTCGATCTTCGCCAGGGGAAGCCGCACCGGCGCGTACACGTGCTCGGTGAGCGTCCGCTTCGGTGGGCTCTCGTTCGACCAGGGGAACGTGACGTACCGGACGTTGGGTCCGTAGCCCTGGTGCATGTGCCGCGACGTGGGACTGACCAGGAGGTGGAACTCTTCGCCGTCGTCGAGACGACGGGCCATCTCGGGGATGACCCGGGTCCAGAACCAGTGGGCGCCGGACGGGTTGCCCGGGTCGTCGGTCAACAGATTGATGGCGACGCGCATCGTGCCCCTCAGAAGGTGTTCGCGGTGACGTCGGCAGGAGTCATGCGGGACTGGCGCACGTATTGTGCGAGCAGGTGCATGCACGCCTGGTGGGCATCCTCGATGATCCCGTAGTTGTTCGAGTCGACATGCACGGGCACCGATGCCAGCTCCCGGGCGGCGCCGCCGGAGAATCCGGTGAGTGCGATCGTCTCCATGCCGTGTCGTCGCGCCCATTCCAGGGCGCGCACGATGTTCGGCGACCGGCCGGAGGAGGAGATGGCTATCAGCACGTCGCCCGGCCGGGCCAACGACTGCAGCTGGTATTCGAACACCAGGTCGTAACCGTGATCGTTCGCGACGGCGCTCAACAGCTCGACGTTGGTGCTGAGACTGAACACGCGAGTGGTCAGATCGGTTCCGTTGCGGACACCCTTGACGTGGTCACACTGGAGGTGGTTGGCGATCGACGCCGACCCACCGTTCCCGCAGGCGAACACCGACGCGTCCCGGGAATACGCGCCCTTGAGCATGTCGGCGGCCCCGGCCAGGCGGGCCGTGTCGACCGAGGCGATGGCCCGGGCGAGTTCGGTGGCATATGCGCTGCCGAAGGAACCGCCATCGGCGTACTGACGGGTCGGGAACGACGGCGGGGCTCCGACCACGGCAGATGAATGGTTGTCGAGAATGTGCCGTCCCGCCGCGGCGAGATCGGGGAAGGACTGGACGTCCGCCGCGGGGAAGGCCACGGGGCCGACATGCATCGGGCGAGCGCCCACGGCTCGCGCCAGCCCGATGTCGCCGGCACTGTCACCGACCACCCACGAGGACGACAGGTCGAGGTCGAGCGCCTCGGCGGCGGCGAGTGCCATGCCCGGTCCGGGTTTGCGGTCCGCACTCGCCCTGGCGAATGACTCGACGATGCCGTCCGGATGGTAGGGGCAGAACAACCACAGATCCACGTGCGCACCGAAGCGCGCCATCTCCTCGATCATGTGCTTGTGCACCTGATGGACGTCCTCGATGCCGTAGTAGCCCCTGGCGACACCCGCCTGGTTCGTGACCACGGCGACCGGGAGGCCGGCCCGGTTCAATGCGGCGATCGCCTCGATCGCGCCGTCGATGAACTCCACGCGATCGACCGAACCCACATAGCCGACGTCCGCGATGATCGTGCCGTCGCGGTCCAACAAGACGCCAGGCCTGCTCACTGAAGTCCTACCTCTCGGGAAATCCGCAGGTCACCGTCGGGCCAGCATCGCCCGCCCATCCGAGGCCTTCCGCCGCAGGCCTGCCGGTCGACGGCCCGGGGACTCATGCCAAGGCTCCAAACCATTCGCTCAACATGGGCTCGACGACCGCCAACGCCGGTGCGACCTCGTCACGTCGGTCGACAGCCGTCACGGGCAACGGCCACGGGATGGCCAGGTCCGGGTCGTCGTAGCGAATCGTCATCTCGAGTTCAGGGCGCTGGATGCGATTGACCCGGCAACACACGTCCGCGGTGTCGGTCAGGGCCTGATAACCGTGGGCCAACCCGGCAGGAAGCCACACCGACCGATGATCGACGTCGTCGAGCACGGCCGTCATCCAGAGTCGGTACGTCGGGGATGACGGCCGAAGGTCGACCGCGACGTCGACCACGGCGCCGTGGGTGCATCTGACGAGTCGCCCCTCACCGCCGTCCGTCCGCAAATGAAGACCGCGCACTCCACCCCGCCCGGTTCTGGTTTGGATTTCCTGTACCAGGTCGCGGCAGTCGAGGCCGGCCGCGCAGGCGATCTCCGCGTCGAAGGTGCAGGCGACAAAGCCTTGGTCGTCCCGCCGAACAGTCGGTTCGAACACGATGGACCCGTACAGGACTCCGACGATGGCCTTCAAGGCCGCGCTCCCGCTCCGGGCGGTGTGCCCGCCTCGAGCGCGTGGGTCCGTGGCAGCGAAGCCCGGGAATCGCGTAACGGCCGTGGACGCGGTTGAACGCTGCCGATCCCCGCCCCCACGACGACCGGTTGCGGCGCAGCCGAAACGCACAACAGCATCAGCTCCTTGGCGGAAGCCGGCGTTCCCGGCCGGCGACCCAGGCTCTCCGTCCACTAGGAGAGCCGGGCAGAAGGCGCCGCGATACGTCAGGTTGCGGGGGCGCCGGTCGCCGGTAGGCGGTTATACACGGACGGTGTCCGCCCGGTGAGCCCAGCCGGCCCGGCCACCAGGGAAGCGGCCACAACGAGGTCGAGCAGATAGGGGGAGGCGTCGCCCAACCCGGTCTCCGTAAACGACGCCGTGATGCAGTACACGACGAGGAACAGCGCGATGGCGCGGCGTGGTCCGGCCGGACGTGTCACCGCCGCCAGGAGCAGGAACGCCAGGAACGCGACCACGATGGCCACGCCGAGCCGACCGAGCTCCAGATGTGTCGCGACCCAGTTGCTGTCTATGGCAAGTCCGTCGAAGGACTTGTTCCCCAGGCCGGTCCCGAACAGCTCCTCCAGGGTCGTGGTCTGCCGTGCCGCGATGGCGGCCCACACCTTCGTGCGACCCGTGAGCTGGGCGAGATCCTCCGTCGACTGCCCGCGCGCCAGCCAGGAGACGATCAAGGGCGAGAACACCGTCCACATCACCAACCCGGCCAGCAGCACCACGGCCGTCGTTCGCCGGACGCGGGCGTGACCGAGGAAGAGGCTGGCGCCGGCCACGACGAGGCCGAGCGACAGGCCCAGGAGCGCCGTCCTGGTGTGGGTCGCCAGCAGGGGCACCGCACAGAGGAGGAGAGTCACGGCCAGAGCCCGCCCCGCCACCACTCCGCAGAACCAGAGGATGACCGTGCAGCCGATGAGCACGGCGCAGTAGTGAGCCACTTGAGGGGCCGGGATCGGCCAGATCATGCCCGTGAGGCGCCCGTCGGCCGCGAACGCGGGCCCCGGGGCGATGAGCGCCCCGATCCAGACCGAAGCAACAATGATCTTCTGGCAGAGCAGGTGTGCCCGGAGCAGAGGAAGGTCAGGTCGCCCCCACCACGGCGTCAGCACCCAGAGGACGAGGACGAAGATCACCAATCGCAGGGCACGGTAGGTGGAGCCGACGACGAACTGGTTGTGGATGCTGACCATGAGGGACAGCACGGCCATCGCCCCGAGCAATGCCATGAAGACGTTGGGGCGGATGACCAGGCCCGGATTGGCCAGGAGAGCCACGACCAAGGCCACCAGCAGCATGCCCTGTGCCAGGGCCTGGCCGAGAGAATGCGGGATCGGCAGCACCGAGGTGCCCTGGAAGGGCATCACGTTCAGGTAGAGGGCAGCCCAGGCGAGGAAAGGGCCGCGCAACAGGGGCCCGACAACGGCGGGCCCGCCCGCTGATCTGGTTCTGAGCGCCAGGGTGGTCATGGCAGCAGCGAACGCCCCGCACCCTTGTCCGGCCGCGTCCCGGTACCCGCCGAGCCGCCGTCATCCCGATGCGCCGGAGCCGCCCGACCCGAGGACACGTCGTCGCGCGCGACTCCGAGGAGCACGGCGCCCTGGAGGTGGAGACCGGCGGTGCGGATGAGGTCACCGGTCGTCCGGACGAGCTCGACGCTCGACCTGCCTGCCGTGACGGCGACCAGGACGTTGTCCGTCCAGGTGGCCAGGTAGTCGACTCCGACGGCCGGGTCGAGATCGGCGAGTACGAGGGTCACCCCGTTCCTGGCCTTGGCCAACGCCACCTCGTCCCAGTCCGACGCGTCCAGGTCGGCCGGTCCGCGCGTGAGCGACGGAACGACATCGGGCCGGAACACCTCCGGATGCCGGTCCGTCGACCCCCCCGCCAGGCGGGCCGCCGCCGCGGTGACCTCACCCGACTCCGTCAGATCGATGATCGTCGCCGTGCGTCCGTGCTCTCGGAGTGACATGGCCGCCGCAGCCACCCCGTACCGCATCTCGTCGGAGTTCTGCAGGCAGACGACGGCCAGCGACTGCCGCTTGCCGGGTGCCGGTAGACAGTGCTCGACAGCGAGCGCCATCCGTTGCCGGTCCGCCCGGCGCCGGGTCTCCATCGCCCGCACCGCGGGCAGGAATCGGCCCATCCCCAGGAGCGACGAGAGTGGTGCGATCCTGCGGACGCTGATCAGGACCGAGGTGGACAGCGCGGAGGACACCTCGACTCGCAGCCACAGCCGGTCGGAGAGGATCGCCTGCAGGATGACGACGCAGAGAGCCAGAGCCGCGCCCCCGATCAGGCCGGTGACGAGGGCCGTCGCCACCCGGCGGAGGCCTCCGGACGAGGTGGGGCCCGCGGGATCGATCACCCGGCTGGCGTTGACGATGGCACTCTGCTGAAGCTGCGCCTCCTGCTGCTCGCCTTGAATCGTGGTGATCTGATCGCTGAGCTTCGACGCCTCCGCCACAACGTCCGTCGTGGTGTCCCCGGTGGGGGGGAGCGTGGCGATCTTCTTGTTGGCGTCTTGCAGTTGCGCGGTGAGCTGCTCGATCTGCTGCTGGTAGCCCGCAATGAGGATCTTCGACCGGGCCGTGACCTGGTCCGCTCGGAATCTCAGGTACTCACGGCTGAACGTGTCCAACCGGCGGATCGCCTCCGACGTGGTGGGACCTGTCATGGTCAACTGCAGGATCTCGGTCGAGCCGGTCTCGACGGGCGTGACCGAGTCCAGCAGTTGCTTCGGCGTCATGCTCAGCCCGAGGTCCTCGATCGCCCGCTCAGCCACGCCGCGGGTGCTCAGCAGGCTGACGTCCGTGGCCATGGCACCTTGCGGCTCCACGTTCGCGTCGTGCGTGAGCAGGAGTGTCGTGGTCGCGGTGGGCAGTGCGGGACTGGCCGCGAGGAAGGCCGACGCCAGCAGCAGACCCACGAGTGCGAGCAGCAGGCATCGAAGCCATCGACGCCGCACAGCGGCGCGGAGGTAGTGGAAGCTGACGAGCGCTGCGAGCGGACGGACCGCGTCGCCGGGGTCGTCCGGCGCTACGTCCGGGATGTTCCAGGCCACGGGGAGGTTCCAGGGAGCCGGCCTCGGCGGGAGCGGTGGCTGCGGATCGGCCGCCAGGTTCAGCCCGTCCGGCCGGGTCGGATCGTCCATGCCGGTCATCGCCCGCCCCTGCGTTCGACGGCGGACAGCGGCACCTGGCTGGAACCTGTCATCCGGACGGGGAGAGGCGCCTGGCGCGCACGCTCGCCCAGTGTGCGGCGTCCCGTCGTTCGATCCGACGGGTCGGGATCCGCGATGACGATCCCGTCGATCCGGCGGCCGGCGTCATCGACGGCGACCGCCAGCCGAGCCAGGTCCTCGCGGGTACCCACGCCGGGGGAGATGGCGAGCGCCGTCACGGCCGTGGCGGGAAGGTCCCGCATCGTCGGCTCCCGACGATCAACCACAGCCAGCACGACCGTGAGGGCGGCCGAGGGATGCCGCGGCACGAACCGCAGCGTCGGGGCGTCCTCCCCCGACGTCGTCATGACCGGTTCCGGCTCGTCGGCGTCGTCGTGACCGGCGTCGGCCTCCTCGTCGGCGGCGGGGGGCTCCTCGTCGGCGGCGGGGGGCTCCTCGTCGGCGGCGGGGGACTCCTCGTCGGCGGCGGGGGACGCCGCCTGCACGGCCGGGAACTCCTCGTCACCCAAGTCGATCTCGTCGCTGGCGACCCGGGCCTCGTCGTCCGCCACGTCGGCACCGTCGTCGGCGGGGGCGCCACGGAGGTCCTCGCCGGCGTCGTCCCCCGAACGGACGTGGGCCGCCCCCACGATGGCGTCGAGCGAGGAGAAGGTCCTCACCCCTAGGTGCTCATCGACGAGGTGGGCGAGGTCGCCGTTCGACCGCGCATGCCCGGACGACACGCCGAACAGCAACTCGTCGAACTCCGTGGGAATCGGACCCGGGTCCCCGGTCACGGCGGCGGGCGGTACGTCGCTGAGCACGTCCAGCTGCAGGCCCGGACGCGGTCCGGAGCTCCGGTCGGTCGAGCAGGCCGCCCACAGCGACGCGACGCCGTCCTGTCCCGTCGAGACGACGAACCGAGTCGTGACCCCCAGTGAGGCTGCAAAGGCGGCCAGCTGTGGGCCGATGGCGATCCCCCCGCGATCGCCCGCGAGGGTGACGATGGTGACCGAGGACGGATGTTCCACTCGACCGGCTCCCCGCCGACTTCCCGTCGGCACAGCGGTGACGTCGTGCGGTGCTGCCGCCAGTGTTCGCAACAGCTGCCTGAAGGCCCACGCGTCCACGGCAGAGGCCTGATACGTCTCGAAGAGCGCCGTCCATTCGGCGACCGACCGCTGGGGGCGACTGCGCACATCGGCCAGGACACTGCTCCCGACCGCGTCGGCGACGTCGTCCCGGGCCCGCAGCCGAGGGTCGCGACGCCATCTGATCAATAGGACGGTCGCGACGCACGCCATGACGACGAGCGCGCCGGAGAGGGCCCAGAGCGCCAGGCGCTGCACGCGATCCGGTCCGGTCGCCGGGGCGGCCGGCTGGATGATGGCGGCGGTCTGTGCGGCGCCGGTGACGGGTTGGCTGGCTGCGAGGTCCTCCCTGACCTTGTCCCGTTGGAGGGCGAGGTCGGACTGGTCGGCCGTGAATCGGTCGATCAGTCGGGCGTCCTGACTTCCGGCGGAGGACCGCGGGTCCTCCCGACGCACGCGCTGCTTGAGTCCATCGAGGCGAACCGCGTTATCCTTGATCTGTTCCGTGAGGTCGGCATCGCGCGTCTGCAAGGCCTTGAGGGTCTGACCTGTGACGCTGAAGGCGTTCCCTTGGACCGTGTCGACATAGGCCTGCGCCACGGCCTGCGCCACGGCCTGTGCCCGACCGGCGTGCGCCGAGAAGGCCTCGATCGAGATGATCTGCGAGGTGACGCTCTCCACATCGACGCTGTCCAGCACCGTGCTGGCCGACAACGATGGAGTGACCGATTCGCCCGCCCGCTGGAGCACGGGAGTGCTGAGGGCGACGCGGACCTGGGTATCGACCTGCGCAGTTCCCGAGTCCGAGGATCCGCCTGCGGCGGCCCCGTGGAGCAGGACGAGGGCGGTACTGCCCAGCTGAGGAGGCACTCGACTGGCGTAGAGCACGCCCAACCCGAGGCCCACCACACCGGCACCCAGCAGGACCAGCCATCTCTGCCGAAGGAACGCGGCGCTGGAACGCAGGTCGGCCGCTCGCTCAGCCAACGGTTCCCCCCGATCCGCGCCCGCGGGTGAGCCAGCGATCGATCACGAACCGGCCACGCCCGGACATACCGGGCGGGACCGCGTCAGCAGACAGCATCGGTACGTGTGGCGGCGTTCGACAGTCGTCAGGCTGCCCCTGTGGCATCAGACGCTCATGTCGCTCGTGCGCGGGGTCGTTCGGTTCGCGTCGAGCGCCCTGCTCGACCCAGCCGACAGCGTCCCTCGCCGGAGGGACGCCGACCAGGACACATGGCGATCTCGCGCCCGCGACAGCGCGTCACGGCCTCGGCTCGCGGCCGACAAGATCCCCATGAACCCCCTCGATGACCAACGACCGATGCGCACGGATCTTCCCAACGATAGGCGAGGCCACAGGGCGGCGACATGCGCCTACACAGGTGACCCGGCGGCTGCACCCCCTGATACCACCCGTCCGGTCCTCGGCGGGCTGCCGTCGAGGACCGATTCCGGATGCCGGGGCGCCGAGCATCGCCGAGCCGGTGGTCGTGGGTCTCGTTTGTCGGCGTTGACGGGGACTCCCGGGGGATGCCCCGCGGCACGACCACGGACCCGAGCCGAGGGTTCCGTTGCTGATCGCGGCACCCAGCCGCTCGCCTGGCACGGATGCCGCGCGTAGCGCGGGGTCGGCATCGCCGTCGATCAGCCGGCGACGTGTCCGTGAAGAGAGCAATCCCCCAAAGGCCGCACGTGTTCGCCCCAGGGCGGCGGTCGAACAGCCACCCCTCGATCTGGCGGAGTCGACATCGGGCTGTTGCGCACCCTCGGCCAGAACTGGACAGGAATGGAAGGCGGCCGCCACCGAGAAACCTCGGTCCCGCGCCTGACGGACCCGTATGCTTTGGTCAAGGACCGCCTGTTCCCCGGTCGCCTCACCCCTAGCCGGAGAGTGTCTGGATGACCTCGATCAGTGTCGTCATACCGTGTTACCAGTACGGTCATTTCCTCGAAGAGGCCGTGACCAGCGTGCTCGACGATCAAGGCGGTGTCCAGGTACGGGTACTCATCATCGACGACGCGTCGCCGGACGACAGCGCCGACATCGCCACGAAGATCGCAGCCCGGGACCCGCGCGTCGACGTCATCGTCCACGAGACGAACAAGGGGAATATCACCACCTACAACGAGGGTCTGCTCGAATGGGCGGACGGCGACTACTGCGTTCTCATGTCCGCCGACGACCGGCTCACACCGGGCGCGCTGCGTCGCGCGAGAGACCTGCTCGACGCCCACCCCGAGGTCGGCTTCGTGTACGGACACCCGCTGTGGTTCTGGCATGGTGAGCAGATGCCCGTTCCCCGCACGAGATTGCGCGGCTGGAGTGTCTGGCCCGGTCAGTGGTGGGCCGAGCGTCGACTGCGGCAGGGGGAGAACTGCATCACGTCTCCCGAGGTCGTGGTCCGCACATCACTTCAGAAGCACGTCGGCGGCTACGATCCGCGACTGCCACATGCCGGCGACCAGGAAATGTGGTTGCGACTCGCGGCCCATGCCGATGTCGGCTTTCTGCGCGGGGTCGATCAAGCCTTCTATCGCGTGCACGGGCAGAACATGCGGACGCAGTTCGCCGATGTGCTCGACCTGCGCCAGAAGCTGCTGGCGTTCGACATGACGCTCGAGCTGTACGGTGCGCGGCTGTCGGATGCGAAGCGCCTGTCCGACGGAATCCACCGCCGGCTGTCCCGGGAAGCGCTCTGGATCGCCGCCCGCTCGTACGATCTCGGCGTAGCCGAGCCCGCTGCGGTCGAGGAACTCGTCGCCTTCGCCGTCGACTGCTGGCCGCAGGCGGACCGGTTGCCCATGTACCACGCCCTCCAGGCGCGCAGGCGGGTGAACCCGCAGGCCATGCCGTACATCAGACCTTTCCTGGTGACCCCATTCCTGCGGAAGGCTCATGGCTGGCTGCAGCGACAGTCGTGGAAGTACCGGGGCTATTAGTGCTCGCGAGATCGCACACCGGTCCGGCGAAGTCGCCGGACCGGGCCCCGAAATCCTGGGACAGCCGTCAGCCGGCGTGGTCCCGCTTCACCCGTTCGGCGACGGGAATCCCGCGGAGACGGCCCGCCCTGAGGCGGTCTGCCGACCCCTCCGCCGGCATCACGTTCTGATCCGCGAACCTGTCTGAGAGGAACGACAGCAGGCGAGGAACGATGACGTCGGCGTCGAAGTCACGGTGGAAGCGCTGGACGGCGGCCACCGCCGCCTGAGCACGGCGCGGCTCGTCCTCCAGCATCTCGATGAGGATCGCAGCGGCCCGGACGGGGTCGTCCAACGGCCAGAATCGACCCTCCACGCCGTCGTCACACAACTCGGGAATGGGGCCGATACCTGCGACCACGACGGGAAGACCGGCCGCCATCCCCTCGACGATCGCCAGACAGAACGATTCGGAGTACCCGGCGTGGACGTATGCCCTGTAGCCCGACAGGAAGCGGCGCGCGTCCGGCTGGAAGCCACGAAATCGGACCTGCCCCTCCAGGCCGAGATCGTGGGCCTGCCGCCGGAGCTCCTTCCGCAGCGGGCCTTCGCCAAATATGTCGAGGGTGTACTGACGTCCGCGACGTCTCGCGTCGGCCAGGACGTCGAGGAGGAACCGGTGGTTCTTGACGATGTCCAGATTCCCGAGCGTCACGAGATCGCCGAGCGGCTCCCGCACCGGCTCGTGGCGCGATGGTGTCACCGGGCAGCCGATCACGGTTGACGGCACCTCGTCGGCTTCGGGGAACCAATCCACCAGGGCTTCCCGTGCCCAACGTGACACGTAGACAACGCCGTCGACCTGCGGGATGGTCTCGCGCTCCGCCTGGCGGATCCATCGGAATACCGCACCGTCGTGCGGGATGAGCTTCTTGTCCGCGAATTCGTCGGCCTGGGAGATCCGGAAGTGGACCACGAGGATGACGCGCTGGTGGGGTCCGCGCCGGGCATGCAGGGCCGCCCTGGCGGCCAGCGGATCCTGGGCGAGCACGATGCAGTCGTCACGGGTGGCGAGGTGCCGCTTCAGAGCGTTTCGCAGGAACACCTCGTGCCAGTGCCGGTACCAGAACGTGCCGGCGGAGCCGCTGACCTTCTCCAACCCAGGTCGGACGCCGAAGACCGGCACGGTCAGTGGCCGGCGCCACGAGAAGGGTGTCACCAGCGCCGTCCCGACGCCATTCTCCCCCAGATACCTGCGCAAACGCCGCACGTACGACTGGACGCCGGTGATGCCATCTTCCCGCAGGGATGTGGCGATCACCAATGGCGGAAGAACCTGGCCGGGAGACTCGCCGCCACTCGTCGTGGCCGGTTCGCCGTCGCTGGAGCTCATGTCTTCATGAGCCGCCCCGGCGACTCCTTGATACCCGAGCGGCTTTCACTCGACCCGGCCGACGAGCGGTCAGGCGCGATATTCAGTCGACACATCTCAGACTGCGTGCCTGGATCAGTGCGCCGGGCTCGTCGCTACGCCTACTCGCGGCGGTCGGGATTGGGCTCTTCGTTAACGGCGGATTGATCGCCAGGGACCTGGACGGGCTGTCACGACGAAGGGACCGAGGGGAGACGCACGGGGACGGGTGTTGAGCACTCACCCGGAGGTAGCCGTCGATCACTTTCGAACCTCTATTCCGCCTATATCACTGAATTTCACAGTGCGACATCACCCGCACCCAGCGCTGCTGGTACTCGCTGGCCAGTTCGTCGGCCCGGGCATCGGCGGGGTCGGTGACGGTGGTCAGCAGCACGACCAGTTCACTGTTGCCGTTGTTGTTTCGGTCGGGCACGTCGTACTCGATCGTCCGAACAAAAAATACCACAAACAAACCACCACTCATCAAAAACATCCAACACGACATT
>DATKNA010000234.1:0-16762 GCA_035541595.1 Kineosporiaceae bacterium
GGCCCCGCCGCCCCAGGGGACCGCACCGCCCCCTTGCCGACCGAGCCTGCGCGGCCCCCGCTCTACGCCACGCCCTACGGCTCCCCCGCCCCGCAGCCGCCTCGTGACCGGGACCGTCGCGGGCCTGGTTGGGGGGGCGTGATCGCGGTCGGTGCCGGCGCCGCCGTGCTGTCGAGCCTGCTCACGGTCGGCGTCTACACCGCGCGGGACACCAGTTCGACCACGACCCTGCCCTCGACGAGTAGCAGCAGCACCTCGCCGAGCCGGAGCTCGGCGCCGCTGGTCGACAGCACCGCCGCGACCCCCAACTGGAACGCCGTGGCCGGCGCCGTGGAGCCGAGCGTGGTCTCGGTCCGCCTCGTCAGCGGGAACGGCAGCGGCGACGAGGGGTCCGGCATCATCTACGACACCAAGGGTCACGTGCTGACGAACAACCACGTCGTGGCGGGTGCCGGCAACGGCGGGCAGCTCTCGGTGATCCTGTCCGACGGCCGCACGTACAGCGCGACCGTGGTCGGCACGGACCCGTCGACCGACCTGGCCGTCCTCCAGATCAAGAACGCCCCATCGGGCCTGACGCCGGCCCGGTTCGGCGACTCGGACGCCGTCAAGGTCGGCGACCCGGTGATGGCGATCGGCAACCCGCTGGGGCTCTCCGACACCGTGACCACCGGCATCGTCAGCGCGCTCAACCGGCCGGTGACGACGCAACAGCAGTCCCAGGGGGACGGCACCGACCCGTTCGGCCTCGGCAACGGCCAGGCGCAGGCCGAGCCCGTCGTCACCAACGCGATCCAGACCGATGCGGCGATCAACCCCGGCAACAGCGGCGGCGCGCTGGTCGACGCCCAGGGCAGGGTCATCGGGGTCACCTCGTCGATCGCCTCGCTCGGGTCGTCCGGGGGCCAGTCCGGCAGCATCGGCCTCGGCTTCGCGATCCCGGCCAACGAGGCGCAGAACGTCGCGAACCAATTGGTCCAGAGCGGCAGCGTGAAGCACGCCTTCCTCGGGGTGACCCTCAAGGACGGCACCGTCACCGTCGACGGTGCCCAGCGTGACGCCGCGATCATCCAGAACGTGACGTCCGGGTCCGCTGCGGCGAACGGCGGCCTGCGCAGCGGGGACGCGGTCATCGCGCTGAACGGCACCCACATCGACGGGTCCGACTCGCTCGTGGCCCGGATCAGGGGCGACAACCCCGGCACGAAGGTCACGCTGACCGTGGTCCGGAACGGCCAGAAGCAGGATCTCCAGGTGACGCTGGGCACCCGCCCCGCGAACGCGGGCTGAGGCGCACGCCCGGGACCGGCAGCGCGAAACCGACGAGGCCGGTGCGGCCCACCCCTCCAGGCCGCACCGGCCTCGTCATGTCCACCGGGCCGGGCATGGCCGCGCCGCCCGTCCGGACGTTCCCGCCCCCACCGGGGTGTCAGCCGACACAATGGGACGGTGCCCGACCTGCTGGAGGACTGGGCGGCCACGGCCCGGGGAGCCGGCGCGACCGCGGACGACAAGGCCGTCGAAGCGGCCGGCGAGGCTTTGCTCGCCCGGTGGCGGGAGCCGCACCGGCACTATCACGACTGCGAGCACCTGGTTGAGGTCCTCACCGCCGTCGACGCGCTCGCGGAGGACGGTGGTGACGTCGACGTTCCGGTCGTCCGGCTCGCGGCGTGGTTCCACGACGCGGTGTACGAGGGCCGGCCCGGGGACGACGAGGAGCAGAGCGCCCAGCTCGCGGTGGAGGTTCTCGACGGGCTCGGCGTGCCGGCCGAGCGGTCGGGCCGGGTCGCCGACCTGGTACGCGTGACGTTGCACCACGATCCCCCCGGCGGCGACGCCGAAGCCGCCGTACTCTGCGACGCCGATCTGGCCGTCCTCGGCGCCGACGCGGACCGCTACGGCAGGTACGTCCGGGCCGTCCGCGCGGAGTACGGGCACGTCCCGGAGGCGATGTTCCGCAGCGGCCGGGCGATGGTCCTGAAGGCCCTCGCGGCGATGCCACGGCTCTACCGGACGGCGGCGGCCCGGCAGCGGTGGGAGGACGCAGCGCGGGCGAACGTCACACGCGAGCTGGCCGACCTCGCGCAGCTGCCGGGCTGAGCCCCGATCCGGTCGGTCACCGGGAAGGCCGGACCAGCGGCGCCACCGCGACCGGGAGCAGGGCCGCGGCGTGGCCGGCGTCCGCCCACACCGCGGGAGGCGCGGGCACGGGCGGGGAGACCAGGCCGGGCCAGCGCCACCGCAACACCACCTCCGCGTCCGTCGCGGCAAGGCCGGAGCCGGTGACGTGGCGCAGGTAGCCGACCTGGACGGTGGGGCCGCCGTAGCGCCAGGCCGGCCCCAGGATCTGCACGCCCAGCCCGGCGAGCACCGCGACCGGGTCCTCCCCCGGCGCCACCGGTGCGGTCGGCACGAGACAGCCCTCGGTCCCGGTCGCCCCGTCCGGCAGCACGAGCAGGTGCGGCCCCGCGACGGCGAGGAGCTGCACGACGCGCACCGGACCGGGCGGGGGGAGCGCCGACAGCACGGTGTCCACCCGGCGGTTCGGCGGTGTCTCGGCGAAGCTCGCCAGCACGCGCTCGCCGCGCCGCTTGGGCCGGCGCAACCCGGAGCGCTGCAGCCTGCGCACCAGGTCGCGGCCGGTGACGGGGACCGCGCCGGCGGCGATGAGCGCGACGTACCGCTCTTCGGGAACGTCGTAGTGGTCACCCTCGAACCCGCGCTCCGGCAACCCCGCCCGCCGGGCGAAGGCGTGCAACTCATCGAGCGAGGTGTCGCTGGCCAGGTGCGACCAGAGCCGGCCGTGCGCCGGCCACCCGGGAGGATCGATCAGGACGGCCACGACGACCACCGTAGGCCGGTGCCTGCGTGCGTCCACGGGGGCGTCGGCGCTGCCGCCCTGTGGACAGCGACCCGCGCGGATGCCGGAACCGTGGCAGGCTCGCCTCGAGGGCGCGGGGCGCCACAGGACGAAGGGGGGCGTCGGTGACCTGGTTCGAGGTTGACAGCGCCGAGGTCGGGCGGGCGAGCGCGGCGGCTCGGCAGTGCGCCGACGAGCTCGCCGCGGAGGTCGAGGCGATGATGACGCACCTGGTGGGCCTCGGCGAGAGCTGGCACGGGGCCGGGGCCGCCGCCTTCACCGAGGTGATCGAGCGGTGGCGGGCGACGCAGGAGCAGGTGCGCGGTGCGCTGACGGAGATCGAGGCGGCGCTGGTCGTCGCCGGGCGCGGCTACGAACAGGCGGAGGCGTCGGCCCGCCGGATGTTCGCGGGCTGACGCCTCCGCCGACGACAGCTCAGGCCGCCGGGGCCGTTCGCGTGGCGTCCTCCGCGCGGTCGGCCGCCGCCAGGGCGCTCATGTCCACGTCCGGGATCGACCACACCATCTCCATGTGGGTGCGGCCGGCGGGTCCGCACACGGGGACCCACCGCGCGGTCACCCGCAAAGGGGCCGCAGTCCATTCGCCGCAGTGCTCGGACTTCATCATGGGTACACCTCCCGTTCACTTTTTGTTAACCTGACTGCAGGCTAGCATTCACTTTCAATGCGGCGCGAGTGACGAAGGTCCCACAGTCGGTCGTCGCGACGTCAGCGCGGTCGACGGGTGGCCGCCCCGGGCGGGCCGGCCCACGAGGCGCCACCAGGGGCTATCCGGAGGTCGGCCGGCCGAGCCCGACGTACAGCCCGACGTACAGTGGCTCCTCGTGCCTGACGCCGCCGACCCCGTCCGACACACCCACCGGCCGCCCGCCGGCCCGGCCCTTGCCGACGCACTCACCGCCGAGCAGGCCTACCTCGCCGCCGCCCGCAGCCACCTCGCCCGGATGCGCGAGCGGACGCTGGGGCTGGCCGTCCAGGGCGGGGACCCCGTGTCGGCCGAGTACCTCGCCGCCACCCTGCACCGCCGGGCGCGGTCGCTGGTCGACGACCCCTCGACCGCGCTCTTCTTCGGCCGCACCGACCACGCCGGCGGCGAGCGGTGGTACGTCGGCCGTCGCCACGTGACCGACGCCCACGGTGATCCCGTGGTCGTCGACTGGCGTGCCGACGTCTCCCGGGCGTTCTACCGCGCGAGCCGGGCCGAGCCGATGGACGTGGTCCGGCGCCGCCGCTTCGGCGTCGAGGCCGGCCGGATCACCGCCTACGAGGACGAGCACCTCACGGACTCCGACGAGCCCGAGACGCGCAGCGCGATCCTCACCCGGGAGATCGAGCGGCCGCGGGTCGGACCCATGCGCGACATCGTCGCCACGATCCAGCCCGAGCAGGACGAGATCGTCCGCGCCGACGCCGGGACGACGGTCTGCGTGCAAGGCGCCCCCGGGACCGGCAAGACCGCGGTCGGCCTCCACCGCGCGGCCTGGTTGCTGTACGCCTATCGCGCCAAGCTCGCCCGGTCCGGTGTCCTGGTCGTCGGACCCAACCGGGCGTTCCTCGACTACGTGGGCGCCGTTCTGCCCAGCTTGGGCGAGATCTCGGTGCGCCACACGACCGTCGAGGATCTCGTCGTGGGCGAGGCGGCGCGCAGCGCGGAGTTCGACGGGGTCCGGCAGGTGCGCCCGGGGGTGATCGCCGCTCGGGGGGCGGACCCGATGGAGCGAGCCGTGCTGAAGGGCGACGCACGGATGGCGACGGTGCTGCACCGGGCGGTGTGGGCGCACCTGCGCGACCCCCAGGCGGCCTTGGCGTTGCCCCGCGGCTCGCGCACCTGGCGGCTGCCCGCGTACCAGGTGCGCGAGATGGTCGAGGAGCTGCGCTCACGAGGGGTCCGGTACGCGGCGGCCCGGGAGATGCTCGCCCGGCGCCTGGCGCACGCGATCCTCGTGCTCATGGAGGAGGCGGGCGACTCCCCCGACGACCGGGTGCAGGACGCCGTCGCCCGCAGCCGGGAGGTCCGGCGGTGCGTGGACGCCGTCTGGCCGGCGCTGGACCCGCGCGGCGTGCTCTTCCGGCTCTTCACCGATGTGGACTTCCTGGTCGGCTGCGCAGCGGGCGTCCTCGACGACGACGAGCAGGCCGTGCTGCTGTGGGACCCCCCACCCGGCTCCCGGACGTCGGCCCGCTGGTCCCCGGCTGACGTCGTGCTGCTCGACGAGCTGGCAGACCTGCTCCGCCGCACGCCGAGCCTCGGGCACGTCGTGCTCGACGAGGCGCAGGACCTGTCGCCGATGCAGCTGCGCGCGGTCGGACGACGGTGCGCGACGGGCGCGGCCACCGTGCTGGGTGACATCGCCCAGGGGACGACGCCGTGGGCCACGCCGTCCTGGACGCAGGCCCTGGCGCACCTGGGTCATCCGGAGGCGCACGTGGAGGTCCTCGACCGGGGGTTCCGGGTGCCGGCCTCGGTGATCGCCGTCGCCGCCCGGCTGCTGCCGGTGATCGCGCCCGGGATGTCGGCCCCGACGTCCGTCCGGAACGACCCGGGCAGCCTGGAGCTGGTCGCGGTCCCGTCGGCGACCCGGTTGTGGCCGGCGGTACGGGCGGCGGTGCGGACGGCGTTGGTCGACGAGGGTTCGGTCGGCGTCATCGTGCCCGACGGGTGGGTGCCCCGGGCCGCCCGATCGCTCGCGGACGCCGGTCTCGTGCACGCGGTGCTCGGTTCTGCGTCGGTGCGGGCGGGGTCCGCGCTGAAGGAGCCGGGCCGGGACGAGCCGGACGACGTGGTGCCGCCCCGGGTCTCGGTCGTGCCGGCGACCACGGCGAAGGGCCTCGAGTACGACCGGGTCGTCGTGGTGGAGCCGGCGCAGATCGCCGACGATGAGCCCGACGTCCGGACCGGCCTGCGCCGACTCTACGTCGTCCTCACCCGCGCCGTGTCCGGGCTGGCGATCGTGCACGCCCGCCCGCTGCCGGGCCCCCTCGCCGACGTATGAGTCGATCGTGCCGACGACCGGGCGGGAAGGCGGCCTTGACAGTAGCTTCCCCTGATGTGAATACTCTGAATCGAATACTTGATGAGGAGGACTCTGGCGAGGAGGGATGCCCATGACCCGACGACGGGTGTCGAACCCGCTGGCGCTGGCGGTCCTCAGCTGCCTCAACCAGCGGCCCATGCACCCTTACGAGATCTCCACGACGCTGCGCAGCCGTGGCAAGGAGGCGAGCATCAAGCTCAACTACGGCTCGCTCTATGCCGTCGTCGAGTCGTTGCAGAAGCACGGCCTCATCACCGCGCGGGAGACGACCCGTGAGGGCCGGCGCCCCGAGCGCACTGTCTACGAGATCACCGAGGCCGGCGTCAACGAGTTCGAGGACTGGCTGGCCGAGCTGCTGTCCACCCCCGTCCGGGACTTCACCTCGCTCGAGGCGGGCCTCTCCCTGATGCCCGGCCTCCCTCCGGACGAGGTCGCCCGGCTGCTCGAGGAGCGCTGCCTCAAGCTGCGCGGCGAGCTGCGCGCGATCGACGCGCTGGCGGCCGAGGCCACGGAGATGGCCATCCCCGAGCTCTTCCTCATCGAGGGCACGTACCGGCGGCGGATGCTCGAGTCCGAGCTCGAGTTCGTCGCCGCGCTCGCCAAGGGCATCCGGACGTCGTCGTTCCCTGGCACGAAGACCTGGCGCAAACTGCACGAGCTGCGCGCACAGGGGCTGTCGTTCGAGGAGATCACCGCGGATCCGGTCCGCTACCTGGGAGAGGAGGGCCGCCTGCTGCACGAGCCGCAGCCCTGATCCGGCCGGCCACGCCGCCGACCGCCGGGGTGCACCGGCACCCGAACGCATCAACCCCTGACCGGTGCGGCAACACCGGCCAGGGGCCGTCACCCGAGCCGGGCCGCCAAGCCCGTCCGAGGCGCACTCACACGATAGGCGCAGCGGTCCCGGCTCCCCACCACCGAGGGAGTCACATGCCCACCATCACCTCGGGGCCGCCTGCGCTCCGCGCCGTCGACCTCGTCAAGACCTACCCGGGTCGCCGGCGCGGGCCGCGCGTCCGGGCCCTCGACGGGCTGTCCGTCGAGGTCGTCCCGGGCAGCGTCGTCGCCCTCCTCGGGCCCAACGGCGCCGGCAAGTCGACCACTGTCAAGATCTTGACCACCCTCAGCCGTCCCGACGCGGGCTCCGCCGAGGTGGCGGGCATCGACGTCCTGGCCCACCCCGACGCCGTCCGCCGGCGCATCGGACTGGTCTCGCAGAAGCCGTCGAGCGACCCGATGGCGACGGGGCGGGAGAACGCTGAGCTCGCTGCCCGCATCCAGGGGCTGACGCGTGCGGCCGCGCGGGCGCGAGCCGGCGAGCTCCTCGACCGGTTCGCCCTGGCCGACGCCGCCGACCGGCTGGTCAAGACCTGGTCGGGCGGGATGTCGCGCAAGCTCGACGTCGTGATCGGCCTGGTGCACAGACCCGACGTCCTCTTCCTCGACGAGCCGACGACCGGGCTCGACCCCGAGGCGCGGGCCGAGATGTGGGCCGAGATCGGCCGGCTGACGGCGCAGGAGCAGGTCGCCGTCCTGCTGACCACGCACTACCTCGACGAGGCGGACCGGCTCGCCGACCGGGTGGCCGTCGTCGACCGGGGCCGGGTGGTCGTGGTGGGGCCGCCCGACCAGCTGAAGCGCGAGCTCCACGGGGACGCCGTCAGCGTCGAGCTCGACTCGGCCGCGGCGGCGACCGCCGCCCGGGCCGTCCTCGGCCGCCTCGGATTGCGCGAGATCGTCGCCGAGGGCGCGACCCTGCGCGCCCGTGCGGACGACGGCGCCCGGGCCGTCCCGGCCGTGCTCGCCGCCCTCGACGAGGCCGGCACGCCCGCGGCGTCCGTCACCGTCTCCCGGCCGTCGCTCGACGACGTGTACCTCCGGCACGTCGGTCACACCATGGAGGTGGCGGCGTGACCGCGACCGTGGTCGACCGTTCGATCCCCGCCGCACCCGCGGCGTCCCGCCGGGGGTCACTGGCCCGGCAGTCGGCGTCGCTGGCCGCCCGTTCCCTGCGCGCGCTCTGGCGGCAGCCGGCCTTCGCCATCGCGACGCTGGCGCAGCCGATCATCTGGCTGCTGCTGTTCGGGCAGCTCTTCCGCCGGGTCGTCGAGATCCCCGGCTTCGCCGCGGGGAAGGGCTCGTACCTGGAGTTCCTCACCCCGGGCGTGATCGTCATGACCGCCCTGTTCTCCAGCGGTTGGGCCGGCACGGTCTCGATCGAGGACATGAACCGCGGGGTGATGGACCGCTTCCTCGCCTCACCGGTCCGGCGCGGGGCGCTCATCGCCGGGACGCTCGCCTACCAGGCGGCGACCACGGTGGTCCAGACCGTCGTCGTGCTCGTCGTCGCCGTTCTCGCCGGCGCGCGGTTCCCCGGCGGCGCCCTCGGCGTCCTGGTGACCCTGGTCGCCGCCGTCCTCATCAGCGTGATCATGGCGTCGTTCTCGAACGCCCTGGCCCTGCTGCTGCGCTCCCAGGAGGCGCTCATCGGGGTGAGCCAGTTCGTCGTGCTCCCGCTGCAGTTCCTCTCCTCGGCGCTGATGGCCACGGCGCTCGCGGCGACCTGGGTCGCGGCCGCCGCCCGGGTCAACCCTGTCGACTGGGCGGTCGTCGCCTCGCGGGAGGCGTTGTCGCCCGGTGCCGACGGTACGGACTGGCAGAGCGTGGCAGGTCATCTCGGCCTGCTCGGCGGCCTCGCGTTCGTCATGGCCTGGCTGGCGACCAGGGCGTTCCGGGCCTACCAGCGCTCACTCTGATCCGGCTCCCGTTCCCGCTGCATCCCGCCCCCGTCCGGCTGCGATCCCGGGGCGGCCGGCCGACCCGGCCGGCCGCCGACCCCGGTCCACCGGGCCTAACCGAGAACCTCGAGGATCGCCAGGTTCGCCGTCGTGACACCGTCCACGCCCGCCCGGACCACGGCGTTCAACCCCTGCACGTCGTTGACCGTCCAGGCCAGGGCGAGCATGTGATGAGCATGGAGCCACCTGACCAGAGGGGCGGTCACCAACCCCTGGAACACCGAGACGCCGTCAGTCGACGCCAGCAGCTTCGGGTCCGATCGCAGCTGGTCGACGGCTTCGGGGAAGGCCAGGGTGAACAACAGGCTGACGTCGAGCAGGCGTGGCCGGAGGTAGAGCAGCGCGGCGGCGTCGCGGGTGGAGATCATGACCTTCCGCTGGTGCTGCCGCTCGCTGAGGAAGCTCACCAGGTCGTCCAGGAACGGCCGGTCGTCCTGCTTCAGGTCGAGCTTGGTGGCCGACGCGGTAGCTGTCGCGTCCCAGACCTCGCTCAGCGTGGGGCCCCTGAACAGGTGGTTGCTCAGCCACTGCAACGGCTGGGTCCGGCCGGCGACGAGGTGGCCCCCGACCGAGATGAGATCGACCTCGATGACGTCCGCGTGGTGCGCGAGCGCGGTCCTGGTCGCCTCCAGGCTGTTCCCGGCGTTGTGGGCGATCCCCAGCACGTCCGGGTAGTCCTGGACGAGGCTGGGATCCAGCTCGCGACGGAACTGGTCAGGGGCCGCCCCGGAGATGAACCCCGGCCCGTGCGGCCACGCCACCGCCAGCACGGCGATCAGACCCACCACGACGACGGACAACGCCCAGAGCAGGGGGTGGCGCAACGGCCGCCGCCAGGTCGGTCTCGTCTCGCCGGCCCCGGCCGGCTCGCCGCGCAACGCAACGGCCTGTCCGCGTGGTCAGCGGCCTCGCCGGCGGATCAGCCAGACGACGAGCACCGCGACCAGGCCGGCCAGCAGCGCGGGTCCGTAACGGCGCGCCAGGGCGGGTAGCAGCACGGCCCCGAGGTCGAGTTCGCCGGCGGACTCGGCCGTCGAGGTCGACGTCGGCCCGGGGCCGGCCGACCCAACATCGGCGGACCGGCCGGCGTCGGCAGCGGTAGCCACCGGCGCCGTGCGTCCGGACCCGGCCACCGACGACGTGCTGGCCGCGCCGCGCTCCTCGCCCGTGGCCGCCGGGCTCTCGCCGGTCTCGGGCAGGCCGAGCCGGCGCTCGGGCTCACCCAACTCCTGCAGTCGCGCGAGCGCCGGGTCATGCTCGGTGGCCGAGGTCCCCGTGGCCGAGGCCCCCGTGGCTGAGGCCCCCGTGGCTGAGGCCCCCGTGGCCGGGTTCTCCGTGGCCGAGGTGGCCGAGACCGGCGTTGCCGAGGTCTGCGTCGCCGAGGCCGCCGCGGTGACCGGAGACCTCGCCGCGGCCGACCGCCGGGTCCGCCCCGACCCTGCCCTCGAGGACGTGCTCGCCGCCCCGCGCTCCTCGCCCAGCGCCGCCGGGCTCTCGGCGGTCTCCGGCAGGCCGAGCCGCCGCTCGGGCTCGCCGAGCTCCTCCAGCCGGGCCAGCGCCGGATCGTTCTCCAACGCCGAGCGCGTCGCGGGCGCGGCCGCGCCTTCGGCCATCCGGGAAGCGAGGCAGGTGGCGAACTGATCGATGATCTTCGTGCCGACGTCCTGCAGCACACCGCGGCCGAACTGCGCGGGTCGGCCCGTCACCGTGAGATCGGTGTCCACGACGACCCGGGTGGCGTCCTCACCGTCCGGCCGGAGCGTCGCGCTCACCGTCGCCGCCGCCGTGCCGTTGCCGCGCTTGTCGGTGCCGTTGGCCTCCAGCAGCACCCGGCGGGAGGCCTCGTCCCGATCGACGAAGCGACCCTTGCCCGCGTACTGCAGCGAGACCGGCCCCAGCTTGACCTTCACCGTCCCCGAGAACTCCTCGCCGTCCACGCCCGTCAGCGCCGCGCCCGGGAAGCACGGCGCGATGCGCTCGACGTCGAGCAGTGTCGACCACGCCCGGTCGATCGGGGCGGGCACGGTGAACGTGTGCTGGAGCTCCACGACGAACCTCCCTGATCGGTGGAACGAAGGCTCAGACGCCGGCGGCGGCCAGCACGGCGCGCCCGGTCAGGACGGTCGCCAGGTGACGACGGTAGTCCTCGTCGGCGTTCCCGTCCGACATCGGCGACGTCCCGTCGGCCGCCAGACCCGCGGCGTCCCTGATCGCCTCGGCGTTGGCCTCCCGCCCGACCAGGGCCTGCTCGACCCGGTGGGCCCGGATGGGGACCACCCCCATGTTCGTCAACGCGACCTTCGCCTGCGCGATCACCCCGGCCTCCACCCGGACGGCGGCCGCGACGGCGACGATCGACCAGGCCTGGGCGACCCGGTTGAACTTCTCGTAGTGCGCGCCCCAGCCGGTGTGCTTGGGCACCCGGATCTCGGCGAGGAGCTCGTTCTCGTTCAGGGCCGTCGTGAGCAGGTCCTGGAAGAACTCCTCCGCCGGCACCGTCCGGCGTCCGGACGGCCCTGCGAGGACCATCTCGGCGTCGAGGGCCAGAGCCGGCGCAGGCATGTCACCCGCCGGGTCGGCGTGCGCCAGGGAACCGCCGAACGTGCCGCGGTGGCGCACCTGGGGATCGGCGACGGTGCGCGCCGCCTCCGCCAGGAGCAACGCGTGCTGCCGGACGAGCGGCTCGCGTGTCACGTCGTCGTGCGTCGTCATGGCCCCGATGACGACCGCGTCGCCGTCGTCGCGCACGCCGCGCAGCTCCGGGATGCGCCCGAGGTCGACGACGAGCTCCGGCGCCGCCATCCGCAGCCGCAGCACCGGGAGCAGGCTCTGGCCGCCGGCCAGGAGCTTGACCTCCCGGTCGCCCGCGGATGACAGGATGCCCAGCGCCTCCTCGACCGTGGCCGGCGCCTCGTAGTCGAACGCCGCGGGGATCATGCCTCACCGTCCTGGATGGTCGTCGCCTCGACACCGCCGCCCTGGACGGCCCGCCACACGCGTTGCGGGGTCAGCGGCATCTCGATGTCGTCCACGCCCCAAGGGCGCAGCGCGTCCACGACCGCGTTGACGACGGCCGGGGTCGAGGCGATGGTGCCCGCCTCGCCGACACCCTTGACGCCGAGCTGGTTGTCGGTCGACGGCGTCTCGGTGCGCTCCGTCGTGTACGTCGGCAGGTCGGGCGCGCTCGGCACCAGATAGTCGACGAAGGTCGCCGTCGTCAGCGTCCCCACCTCGTCGTGCCGGGCCTCCTCGAAGAGCGCCTGCGCGATGCCCTGGGTGACGCCGCCGTGCACCTGGCCCTCGACGATCAGCGGGTTGAGCGCGCGGCCGACGTCGTCGACGCAGACGTACTTCCGGATCGTCGGGCGGCCGGTCTCGGTGTCCACCTCGACCGCGCACAGGTGGGTGCCGTGCGGGAACGAGAAGTTCACCGGGTCGTACGTCGCGTCCGCGTCGATGCCCGGCTCGACACCGTCCGGCAGATTGTGCGCGTCGAACGCCGCGAACGCGACCTGCTGGATCGGCACCCCCTTGTCGGTCCCCCGGACCGTGAACGACCCGCCGGAGAACTCCAGGTCGTCGGCGTTCGCCTCGAGCAGGTGCGCCGCGATGACCTTCGCCTTCTCGACGACCTTGTCCGCGGCCATCGCCAGCGCGATGCCGCCGACGGGCAGCGAACGCGAGCCGTAGGTGTCGAGCCCGCGAACGCTGATGGCCGTGTCGCCGTGCAGGACCTCGACGTCCTCGAACGGAACCCCGAGCTTGTCCGCGACGATCTGGCTCCACGCCGTCTCGTGACCCTGACCGTGCGGGCTGGTCCCGGTGACGACCTCGACCTTGCCGGTCGGCAGCATCCGCACGTGCGCGTTCTCCCAGCCGCCGCCGACGTAGGAGAGGGCACCGAGCACCCTCGACGGCGCGAGGCCGCACATCTCGGTGAACGTGGAGACGCCGATCCCGAGTTGCACCGGGTCCTGCCGGGCCCGCCGCTCGGCCTGCTCGCGCCGCAGCTCGTCGTAGCCGAAGAGCTGCTTGGCACGGGTGGTCGCCGCCTCGTAGTTCCCTGAGTCGTAGACCATGGTCGCGACGGTGGTGAACGGGAACTCGTCGTGCTTGATCCAGTTCTGCTCACGCAGCTCCAGCGGGTCCCGGCCCAGCTCGGCGGCGAGGGTGTCCATGAGCCGCTCGATGGCGAACGTGGCCTCGGGCCGGCCGGCGCCGCGATAGGCGTCGGTCCACGTCGTGTTCGTGAACACGTTGGTGCACACGAACTTGTAGGCCGGGAACTTGTAGATCGCGTTGTACATGAACGCGCCCAGGATCGGGATCCCGGGTGTGACCAGGCCGAGATAGGCGCCCATGTCGCAGAGCAGCTCGACCTTGAGCCCGGTGACGGTCCCGTCACGTCTGGCCGTGAGCGTGAGCTTCTGGATCTGGTCGCGGCCCTGGTGTCCGGCGAGCATCGACTCGGTGCGCGTCTCGGTGTACTTCACCGGCTTGCGCAGCCGGCGGCCGACCAGGAAGGTGACGACCTCCTCGGGCGTGAACTGCAGCTTGCCGCCGAACCCGCCGCCGACGTCCGGGGCGATGACCCGAATCTTCGACTCCGGCGTGCCCGTGACCAGCGCCATGAAGATGCGCACGAAGTGCGGGACCTGTGTGGAGGACCAGAGGGTGAGCTGCTCGCCCGTCGGGTCCATCACGATCGAGCGAGGTTCCATGAACGCGGGGATGAGCCGCTGCTGCCGGTAGCGGCGCTCGATGACGATGCCGTCCGGGTCGTCCCGGGCGGCCCGGATCGCCTCCTCGACGTCGCCGCCGCTGCCGGCCGCGGCCGAGTCGAAGATCCAGGTGGCGTTCTCGTTCGTGCCGAGGTCGGGGTGGACGAGCGGGGCGCCCTCGGCGAGGGCGGCCTCCATGTCCAGGACGACGGGCAACTGCTCGTACTCGACCTGCACGAGGTCGACGGCGTCCCGGGCCTCGGCGGCGGACCGCGCCGCCACCACCGCGACGATCTCGCCGGCGAAGCGCACGGTGTCCTGCGCGATCGCCGGGTGGGTCGGGGACTTCATGTCCGGGGTGATGGGCCACGCGCAGGGCATGCCCACCGCCGAGCCCGGCAGCTCGGGCCCGCTCCAGACCCCGATGACGCCGGGGGACCGTCGCGCGGCCGAGGCGTCCACCGCCGTGACGCGGGCGTGCGCCAGTGGGCTGCGGACCATGGCGAGGTGGAGCATGCCCGGCAGCGTGATGTTGTCGGTCCAGCGGGTCCGGCCGGTGATGAGCCGTGCGTCCTCCTTGCGACGGCGCGCCTTGCCGAACTCCCGCTCGGTGGTCGTGGTCTCGTCGACGGCGGTCACGCGGCACCTCCGGCGGGGGTCGGCTGGGCGGGCGCGGACGTCGCCGGCGCGGCGCCCGCCTCCGCCGCCGCCTGGATTGCCCGCACGATGTTCTGGTAGCCGGTGCACCGGCAGAGGTTGCCCTCGATGCCCTCGCGCGCCTCGGCCTCCGTGGGATCGGGGTGGTCGTTGAGCAGGTCGATCACCTGCATGATCATTCCGGGGGTGCAGAACCCGCACTGCAGGGCGTGGTTCTCGTGAAAGGCCCGCTGCACGGGGTGCAGCTCGCCGTCCGGCCCGGCGAGCCCCTCGATCGTGGTGACCTCGCCGCCGTCGGCCTGCACGGCCAGCACCGAGCACGACTTCACGCTCCGGCCGTCGAGGTGCACCGTGCAGGCACCGCAGTTGCTCGTGTCGCACCCGACCACGGTCCCGGTCTTCCCCAACCGTTCGCGCAGGTAGTGCACGAGCAGCGTGCGGGGCTCCACGTCGTCGTCGTAGCGCACGCCGTCGACGACGACGGAGATCCTCCTGGTGCCCATCCGACCTCCCACAGTCGCGTTACCGCAGGACGCCCGGGGTGGGGGACGGCGCCACCCCGGTGTGACTCCTGGGCTGATCCAAGGTCGTCCGGGCCAAGAACACAAGAGGGAGCCCGGACCCGCGGTGCTCAGCCACTGCTGCGCACGAGCCGCGGAGGGTCGGTCAGCGCGGGACGCCGTGGTGGATCGGGCCCTCGCGCTCGCCGAGCCGGCCACCGTCGCCGCCCCACCGCAACGCGATGATCTCCGCGGCCACGCTGACGGCCGTCTCCTCGGGCGTGCGGGCGCCGAGGTCGAGACCGATCGGCGACGACAGCCGCTCCAGCTCGTGCTCGGTGAGCCCGGCCTCCAGCAGCCGGGCCCGGCGGTCCTCGTGGGTCCGGCGCGAGCCCATGGCCCCGACGTACGCCACCGCGGGCAGCCGCAGGGCGACCTCCAGCAGCGGAACGTCGAACTTGGGATCGTGCGTGAGCACCGCGATCACGGTGCGGCCGTCGATCCGCCCGGCGTCCGCCTCGGCAGTGAGGTAGCGATGCGGCCAGTCCACGACGACGCGGTCGGCGTCCTTGAACCGCGACCGCGTCGCGAAGACCGGCCGGGCGTCGCAGACGGTCACGTCGTAGCCCAGGAACGAGCCCATCCGGGCGACGGCCGCGGCGAAGTCGATCGCCCCGAAGACGAGCATCCGCGGCTTGGGCGCGAAGGCGGAGACGAACACGCGCATCCCCTCCCCCCGACGCTCCCCGTCCGGGCCGTAGGTGAGGGTGTCCGACCGGCCCGCGGCCAGCAGACCACGGGCATCGTCGGTCACGGCGTCGTCCGTCCGGGACGAGCCGAGCGACGACGCGGTGGGCACGTCAGGCCGGACGACCACCCGCCGGCCGACCCGCGACCGGTCGGGGTGCTCGATCACGGTGCAGACGGCGACCGGCCGGCCGGCGTCGAGGTCCGCGACCACCGCCCCGAGTTCGGGGAAGGTGGCCGGGTCGACCTTCTCCACGAACACGTCGAGGATTCCGCCACAGGTGAGCCCGACCGCGAACGCGTCGTCGTCGCTGATGCCGTACCGCTGCAGCACCGGGTCGCCGGTGGCGACGACCTCCTGGGCCAGCTCGTACACGGCGCCCTCCACGCAGCCGCCCGAGACGCTGCCCACCGCCTCACCGTCAGGGCCGACGAGCATGGAGGCGCCGGCGGGCCGGGGGGCGGACCGCCACGTCGCGACGACCGTCGCCATACCCACGGGCCGGCCCTCGCGCCACCACCCGGCGAGCTCGCCGAGCACCTCACGCACCCGCGACCACCTCCACGAGCTCGGCGAACGTCGCGAGCGAGTGCCCGGCGACGAAGTCGTCGACGTAGGGCAGGGCGGCGACGATCCCGCCCTGCACCGGCCGGTACCCCGCCTTGCCCCGGTGCGGGTTGACCCACACGACACGATGCGCCAGCCGGTGCAGCCGCGCCATCTGCTCGGCGAGCAGGCCCGGCGTCCCGCGCTCCCAGCCGTCCGAGAACAGCACGACGACGGCGCCGCGCGCCGTCCCGCGGGCACCCCACCGGTCCAGGAACGCCTTCAGCACCTCCCCCAGCCGCGTGCCGCCGGACCAGTCCGGCACCTGCTCGCCGGCCTCGCGCAGAGCCACCTCCGGATCGCGGCCCCGCAGGGCGGCGGTGACCCTGGTCAACCGCGTCCCGACGGTGAACACCTCCGTGGTCCGGGGTGCGCTGCGGACCCACACGTGCGCCAGGCGCAGCAGCGCGTCGGCGTAGGGGGTCATCGAACCGGAGACGTCGACCACCAGGACCACCCGGCGGGGTCGGGTACCCGGCCGCCGGTAGCGGATCCGGCCGGGCTCGCCCCCGCGGCGCAGCTGCTCGCGCAGCGTGCGCCGGGCGTCGAGCTCACCGCAGTGGTGCGGGACGCGGCGGACGACGCGCCGTCGCGGGGACGACGGACGCAGCGTGGCGAACATCTGGGCGAGCAGGGCGCGCTCGGCGGCGCTGAGGCGGGCGACGTCCCGGTGCCGCAACACGTCCGCAGCGGACGCCCGGGCCCGCACGACGTGGGTCTCGGGGTGCCGGTCCGGCCGGCTCCGGCCGGCCTCGTCCTCGTCGCGCTGCAGCGACGTCCGGACGGCGGCGGGCCGCCGCGGGGCCGGCCGCCGTCC
>DATKNA010000235.1:0-11761 GCA_035541595.1 Kineosporiaceae bacterium
CAGATCCTCCCGTCGCGCCGGCGCCGTCGTCCACAGCCGTCCCGTCGTCCACAGGGCCGAGGCGGGACCTGGAGGGCCGTGGGCCGTCGCGGGCAGGGTGGACGGCATGAGCTGCCGCGGCCGGAGCCGGCGATGAGGGAGATCGATCGGCGGTGGGCGTCCGGCCGGAGGATCGCCGGCGACGGGAGCCTCCCGAACGAACAGGGGGGGCCGCCCGTCGCCGGCGGTGCGGTGGTGTAGGTGCGGTCGATCAGGCCTTGCCGAGGATGCGGTTGAGGTTCGTGCCGCAGACCGGGCACGTGCCCTTGGCCATGCGGCGGCCGTTCGTCTCGACCACGGCTCCCTCGGCCTGGCGCTTCTCCTTGCACTTCACGCAGTAGAACTCGCCGCTGTAGGTCTCTGCCATGCTGGCTCCTCGATGTGTCTCGCCATGGTCGGTCGTGGTGGCCGGAAATGGCCGGTGGATGTGGAGCCGGGGTCGACGGCCCGGCCCGGACTCGAGGGGCGTGCGCCCGCCTCGTCACGACCTGCAGTCACCCTAGCCGAGCCACCGCGCCCGTCCCGCGTGACCCGACCGTGTCCCGGCCTCGTCCATCACGGACGGTCACCTCCGGCTAGTGTCGCGACCGGACGCCGGCCCGGCGGGCGGGCTCGGCCCGGCGGAAGGAGCCGCGCATGACGTGGTGGGAGGCGCCCTACGAGCACCTGCGGGTGCGACGCGAGGAGGACGGCGTCGCCGTGCTCGTGCTGGACCTGCCCGAGCGGCGGAACATGATGTCCGATGCGATGACCTCGTCGTGGCGGCGCGCCATCGAGGGAATCAAGGATGATCCCGAGGTGCGGTGCGTCGTGGTCGGCGGGGCGGGGCCGGCGTTCAGCTCCGGTGGCGACCTCTCCTGGATCGGCCGCGAGCCGGACGCCCCGATCGAGCGCCTCCGAGCCCGGATGGACCGGTTCTATCGGGCCTGGCTCTCCATCACGGATCTGGAGATCCCCACGGTCGCCGCCGTCTCCGGGCCTGCCATCGGCGCCGGGCTCGCTCTGGCACTCGCCTGCGACCTGCGGTTCGTCGCCGAGGATGCTCGGCTCTCGGCACCGTTCACCCGGCTCGGGATGCACCCGGGGATGCTCACCACGTGGTCCCTGGCACGCACCGCGGGGCTGGCGGTGGCTCGCGACCTGCTCCTCACGGGCCGATCGATCGACGGCATCGAGGCCGTTCGGCTCGGCCTGGCCAATCGTGCCCTGCCGGTGGGGGAGGTCCTGGCCGTCGCGCTCGAGACAGCGCGGGGGATCGCCGCGAACGCTCCGGTGGCCACTCGGCTCACCAAACTGGCCCTCGCCGGGGCCGGCCATGCGGACTTCGACGCGGCGATCCGCTGGGAGGCCCTCGCCCAAGCGGTGACCCTGGCGTCGGAGGACCTGCAGGAGGGGCTCGCGGCGCAGCGGGAACGCAGGCTGCCACGGTTCACCGGCCACTGACCGGTCGGAGGGGTGGCGGTCAGGCCCTCGGGATCGGTGAGGGTGCAGCCCGGCTCCCGGGATCGTGGTAGAACCCGCCTCCACCCTTCCCTAAGCGTGTCCGAGGGCGATCACCAGCCGCCTGATCGGACACAGCGGACCCCGGATCCCGAAGTGGTGCGCCTTCCCCTGCACACCGCCCCGGGCCCGGGGTCGCGACGTCACGCTAGGGCGGCTGTTCGTGCAGGTCAACGGCACAGTTGCAGCCGCTGTGGACACCTTTGTGGAGGACCTGGGGAGGAGTCGGCGCGCGGCTGGGGACGGGCAGGGGACGGACGTGTGGACGGCTCACCGATCCGGCGTTCGACAGCCCTTCTGGCGTGGGGAGCTGCTGCCGGGGGGTTGTGGACGAAAAAAACTCTGGTCGTCGCCGGTACCGTGGCCCCATGGGAGCCGCGCCCATGCCGTCCGTGCCACCGGACGTCGAGGTCCGGCGCAGCCGGCGCCGGCTCCGCACCGTGACCGCCTACCGTGAGGGTGACCGCACCGTGGTGCTCATCCCCGCACGCTTCACGGCGGCGCAGGAGCAGGAGTGGGTGCCGCGGATGCTCGCCCGGCTCTCGGCGCAGGACCGCCGTCGCAGGCCGGGGGACGCCGACCTCGCCACGCGCGCCGCCGAGCTGTCGCGCCGGTATCTGGGCGGGCTCGCCCAGCCGGCGCGCGTCGCCTGGTCGGCGAACCAGAACAGCCGTTGGGGGTCCTGCACCCCCGCCGACCGCAGCATCAGGCTGAGCACCCGACTGCAGGGAATGCCCTCCTGGGTGATCGACTACGTGGTGCTCCACGAGCTTGCGCACCTCATCGAACAAGGCCACGGGCCGCGGTTCTGGTCACTCCTGTCCGCCTATCCGCGCACCGAGCGTTCCCGCGGGTTCCTGGAAGGATTCGCTGCGGCGCGACAGCTGGGCATGAGTGAGGGCGAGGACGCCGACGAGCCGGAGCAGGACGCGACGGAGACGTTGAACGGGGCAGCGGACGCCGGCGAGCCGGTGACAGTGGTCGCCGGCCTCGCCGCCGATGCAGACTCCGAGGTGGCCGCCGACGCAGACTCCGAGGTGGCCGCCGACGCATACTCCGACGTGGCCGCCGACGCAGACTCCGACGTGGCCGCCGACGTCGACCGGGCGCTGACTCTGGCCGCCGACGCGGACCTCGACGCCGACGCCGATCAGACCGAGCCGGCCTCCTGACGGCGGTCCTCCCGGGCCGCGGCCTTCACCACGAGATCGGCGACGCCGGGTGCCGTCGCGGCGGGCAGCTCGTCGACAGGCCACCAGGCCACCTGCAGCGTCTCCGGGCTCTCGAACGGCAGCGGCCCGACGGCCTGCCGGTCACGCACCACCAGGACGTGCTGGACGTCGAGGTGCCAGTCGACCACCTCCGGTCGGCAGGGGGCGCGGTGGCGGGAGAGCGCGAGGACGTCCGGCAGGATCTCCCCGGTCAGCCCGGTCTCCTCCTCGACCTCGCGCGCGGCGGCCAGCGGCAGCGTCATGTCGTCGGGCTCGAGGTGTCCGCCCGGCTGAACCCACACCCGTAACCGCCCGTGCAGTACCAGACAGGTCAGACGACCGTCCGGCGACAGCACCACCGCGGAGGCGGTCACGTGACTCGGCGCGGCGTGGCGGGTCAGGAGCCCCGCCCCATGCTCGTCGAGGAGAGCCCGCCAGGCCCACGCCTCGAACCGCTCCTCCGGGGTGACCCGTGGCGCCCGAGCGATCACGTGCCGCAGGTCGGCGACCAGTCCCTCCCGCGGCTGCCACGGCTCGGTCGTCACAGCCCGCCCTCCGGCCGGGCGTCGCCGGCCCCGCCCTGGTCACCGCCGCCGGGCCGTTCCGCCGGGCCGGATGCGTCCCGACCGTTGGTCCCCTCACCGCCTCGATCGACGGGCTCCCCGGCCGGGCGATCGACGGGCTCCCCGCCCGTTCCATCGCCGGGCTCCGCCGGGACGTCGAGCAGCGCCTCGAGGGCGGCGTCCAGGTCGGATGCCTCGCCTGCCCCCGCGCCCTGGGCGAAGCCGACGGGATCGGCGAAGGAGTCGGCCGTCGGTGCCAGGTCCGGGTGCACCCACAGCGCGTCGCGGCCGGCGATGCCGCGTTCGGCGGTCAGAGCGGCCCAGACGGCGGCGGCCTCGCGGAGCCGACGCGGCCGCAGCTCGAGGCCGACGAGCGAGGCGAAGATGTGCTCCGCCGGCCCGCCGGCCGCCCGCCGCCGGCGCACCGTCTCCCGCAGCGCCTCCCGGTGCGGCAGCGTGGCCGCTGCCGCGGCGTCGACGACCTCGTCGATCCACCCCTCGACCAGGGCCAGCGCCGTCTCCAGCCGGTCGAGCGCCGCCTGCTGCGCCGGGGTCGTCTGTGGCTCGAAGAGCCCGGACTGCAGGGCCTCCTGCAGCGCGCCGGGGTCGGTGGGGTCGACGCTGCGGACAGCCTCCTCGAGCGCCGAGGTGTCGATCGTGATGCCGCGGGCGTAGTCCTCGACGGCGCTGAGGAGGTGGGACCGTAGCCACGGGACACCGGCGATCAGCCGGGCGTGCGCCGCCTCGCGCAGCGCGAGGTACAGCCGGACCTCGTCGGCGTCCAGGCCCAGGCCCTCGCCGAACGCGGCCACGTTGGCCGGTAGCAGTGCCGCCCGCCCGGGGGGCAGCAGGGGCAGCCCCGTGTCACCGGCGCCGACCACCTCCCGGGCGAGCGCGCCCAGAGCCTGCCCGAGCTGGGCACCGAAGAACGCCCCACCCATGCGGCGCACCATCGGCAGCGCGCCGCCCAGCATCGCCCGCATCTCCTCGGGAGCCTGCGCGGCCATCGCGCTCGTCATCGCCTCGGCGACGGACGACGCGATCGGCTCGACCACGCCCTTCCAGGTGGGAAGCGTCTTCTCCACCCAGTCGGCCCGGCTCCAGGCCTCACTGCGCGCGGTCGCGGAGGGCAGCTCGGTCACGCGGTCGAGCCACAGGTCGGCGGTCCGCAGGGCCTCGGCCACCTGCCTCTGCTCGGTCTCGCCGATCGCCGGGTCGCCTCCCTGGGCGGCGACCGCGCGGGCGACGTCGTGCGCCGCGCCCCAGCTCACGGGACCGTCGTCGGCGCCCGCGAGCATCTGCTGGACCTGCGCGAACACCGCCTGCAGGCCGGCGGCGTCCCGGGGGAAGCCGGGCAGGTCCGTCAGGCCGGGCGGCAGCATGCCGCGCAGCTGCTCGGGGTCGATACCGCCCTGACCGAAGATGGCCGCGAACATCGCGGACAGGGGATCGGGCTCCTCGTCCCGGTGCTCCGGGGAATCTCCGGGACCGCTGCTCATGTCCTCACTCCGCCCGTCGTGTCGGGGCCCGCGCCCGGGCCGGTGGTCGAGGCCGAAGGGCGTCCGGCCTGCAGTGTGGAACGCGCGAATCGATCCGGACGTCCCCACGGTAAGCGAGCGGAGGCGTCGCGCGTACCTGGCGCGTCACCCCGTTCGCCCAGGGCGCAGCGATCACGCGTAGGCTGACCCGGCCCCGCGCCGTCCCCTGGACGAACGACCGAGACCCGCAGACAGGCAGGAGAAGAGGCCGGCGTGTCCCATGAGCTCACCGGGGTGCCTGCACCTGCGCAGGATCCCGTACCTGCGCCCCGGCGAGGCCTGCGGCCGCGAACGGTCGTCCTGCTGGTGTCGCTGTTCTTCTCGCTGCTGCTGGTCGCCGTCGTCGCGCTGCTGCCGGTGCCCTACGCCGTGCTCTCCGAGGGACCCGCGCTCAACACGCTCTCGACGTCGTCCGGGAAGCCGCTCATCGAGATCAGCGGTCACCCCACGTACCCGACGTCCGGTGGTCTGTATCTCACGACGGTCTCCGTGCTCGGCGGCCCGCGGCCGGTGACGCTGCCCACAGTGCTGCGGGCGTGGCTCGATCCCGGTGAGGCGGCGGTCCCGGTGGAGGACGTCTTCCCCCCGGGCCAGACCGCCGAGCAGGCCGACCAGGAGACCCGCCGGGAGATGACCGACTCGCAGACCGCGGCGACCGCCGCGGCCCTGCAGGAACTGGGGGTCCCCGTCACGGTCTCGGTGGGCGCCGTGCAGTCCGGCGTCCCGGCGGCCCGCGTCCTGCGCGCGGGCGACGTATTGATCGCGGTGAACGGGCGCCCGGTGACGGGCTACACGTCGCTGCGGGCGGCCATCTCAGACCTGCCGCCGGGCCGGACCGTGCAGGCGACGCTGCGGCGCGGTGGCGCCGAGCGGACCGTCGAGGTGGGCACGACCACGGACGACCGGGGCAGGACCATTCTGGGCATCGCCCCGGACTTCACGTTCCCCTTCTCCGTCAAGATCCAGATCCAGGACATCGGCGGGCCCAGCGCCGGCACCATGTTCGCTCTCGGGATCATCGACAAGCTCACGCCCGGAAGCCTCACCGGCGGCCGGCAGATCGCCGGCACCGGCGAGATCAGCCCGGACGGCACGGTCGCGCCGATCGGGGGGATCGCGGAGAAGATGATCGGTGCCCGCCGGGTCGGTGCCACCTGGTTCCTCGCCCCGGCGGCCAACTGCGACGAGGTGGTCGGGCGCGTCCCGGCCGGCCTCCATGTGGTCAAGATCACAACGTTGCACGGCGCACGGCAGGCCGTCGAGGCCATCGCCCAGGGCGGTGCGGCGGCAGGCGCGCTGCCCAGCTGCTCGCCGTAGGTGACTCGGGGTCGCCGCGCGGGTCACCTCACACGGTCACCTCACACGGTCACCTCGTGGGGTCGACGCGGGGTCGAAGGGGCGGCGGACGCCGATCCGCCCGGCCCCGCGCGTCAGGCCAGCGTGGCGGCGAGGGCCTCGACGAGGCCCGGGACGAGATCGGGTCCAGTGGCGACGTCGGCGTCCCGATCATGATCGCGCGTGCGGAGCGCGCACCCGTTGGTCCCGTCCCGCAGGACGGCCACCGCGAGGCGCACCTCCCGCCGGTCGGGGTGCCGTCCGAGCCAGGCCAGGGCCTCGTCCGGATCCTCGGGCATCCGCGCCTCGGCTTCGGGTGGGATGACGATGCGCTCGGTCACGACCGCAGCGCCGTCGACCGTCCCGGGCCAGGCGAGGCCGCCGAGGAACTCCTCCAGCGACGCGGCCGGTGGCAGTCCTTCCTGCTCGACGATCGTGAGGTGCTCCGGATCGATGCGTGCGGCGTCGACGACGTCCGGGGGCAGGCGTTCGGCGAGCGCGGGATCGCGGGCGAGCGCGAAGGCCGTCCGGACCAGCGCGAACAGCCGGAGAGGACCGTCCCATCCCGCCGCGGCGACGTGCCGCTCCAGCTCCCGGACGGCCCGGAGCACCGCCTCCTGCCGCTCCGGCGCACGCGCCGGGGGAACGGCCGGGGGAACGGTCGGGGCCGTCGATGCCGGGTCGTCGGCGCTCACCCGGCGATCCTGTCACGGTCCCGCAGCCCTGCCCGACCGGGAACCACAGTCCGCGTGGGTAAGTTCTCCCCCCGTGAGCTTCGAGTCCGAGCCGGTCCGCGGCTCGCGCCCGGTCGTGCGGCGTCGACGTCGGCGCGGGGCCCTGATCCCCACCCTGATCGCCATCGGCGTCCTCGTCGTGCTGGTCCTCATCGTCGACGGCATCTGGACCGATGCCCTGTGGTACGGCCAGCTCGGCTTCGTGGAGGTCTACCGGACCCAGCTGCTCACACAGGTCGTCCTGTTCATCCTCGGCGCGCTCGTCATGGCCGGGGCCGTGCTCGGCGCCCTGGTCGTGGCGTACCGCTCGCGGCCGATCTACGTGCCGGTCGGGAACGAGCAGAGCGGCATCGAGCGCTACCGGGACGCCGTCGAGCCCTTGCGGCGCCTGATCGTCATCGCCGTGCCGGCGGTGCTCGGCATCTTCGCCGGGTCCGCCGTGAGCCAGCAGTGGCAGACGGTCCTGCTGTGGTGGAACGGCACCTCCTTCGGGCGGACCGACCCCCAGTTCGGGCTGGACGTCGGCTTCTTCGTGTTCACCCTGCCGTTCGTCGAGTTCCTGGTGGGCTTCCTCACCGCGGTGGTCATCCTGTCCGCGCTCGCCGCGGTCGCCGCCCACTACCTCTACGGCGGCCTGCGGCTCCAGGGGCCTGGGCCACGGCTGACGTCGGCAGCCCGGATCCACCTGTCGGTGCTCGCGGCGGCCTTCCTCTTCCTGCGTGCCGTGGACTACTGGCTGGGTCGCTACGACCTCGCCGTCAGCGACTCCGGCCGGATCACCGGCCTCGGCTACACGGAGGCGCACGCCACCCTGACCGCGCGGGGGATCCTGGCCGGCATCGCCCTCATCGTCGCCGTCCTGTTCATCGTGGGTGCTCTGGTCGACGGGTTCTGGCGCACCCTGCCGCTGTACGGGGTCGTGGGGCTCATCGTCTCGGCGATCATCATCGGCGGGATCGTGCCCGCCGTCGTGCAGCGCTTCCAGGTGACGCCGAGCGCGCAGACCCTGCAGCAGCCGTACATCCAGCGCAACATCGACGCGACCCGGGCGGCGTACGGCCTCGACCGCATCGACGTCGAGCCGTACCCCGGCCAGCCGACGGGCACCAGTGGCACCATCAACGCCGCGGCGGCTGTGGCTCAGCCGGGGATCCGCCTCATCGACCCGAGCGTGGTCAGCGACGCCTTCAAGCAGGAGCAGCAGATCAGCCAGTACTACGCCTTCCCGGACAGCCTGGACGTCGACCGCTACACCGTCAACGGCTCCGAACAGGACAGCGTCGTGGCCATCCGCGAGCTCAGCCTGGACGGCGTCGGGACCGACCAGCGCAACTGGTACAACGACCACATCGTGTACACGCACGGCATCGGCCTGGTCGCGGCGTACGGGAACCAGCGCGGCGGTAACGGGTACCCCAGGTTCTTCGAGTCGAACATCCCGCCGACCGGAGCGATCGGCCCGTTCGAGCCGAGGGTCTACTTCGGCGAGCAGTCCCCGGACTACTCGATCGTCGGCGGGCCGTCCGGCGGCGCCCAGCGCGAGCTCGACTACCCCACCAGCAGCAACGTGCGGCAACAGAACAACACCTACCAGGGCAGCGGCGGCGTGCCGATCGGCTCGCTGGTCAACAAGCTGCTCTACGCCATCAAGTTCCGGGAGCAGAACATCCTGCTCTCGAACGGCGTCACCGACCAGTCCAGGATCATATATGACCGGGAGCCCCGGGACCGGGTGCAGAAGGTGGCGCCCTACCTCACGCTCGACGGCGACCCCTATCCGTCCGTGATCGACGGGCATCTGGTCTGGATCATCGACGGGTTCACGACGACGAGCCAGTACCCGTACTCGCAGCAGTTCGACCTGCGCGACCTCACGTCCGACTCGTTGACCAACAGCAAGAGCAGCGTGGTCGCGCTGGAGCCGCAGCCGGTGAACTACATCCGGAACTCGGTCAAGGCGACCGTCGACGCCTACACCGGTGCCGTGACCCTCTACGCCTGGGACGCCCAGGACCCGGTGCTGCGGACCTGGATGAAGATCTTCCCCGGTACCGTGAAGCCGCTGTCGGACATGAGCGGCTCCCTGATGTCGCACGTCCGCTATCCCGAGGACCTCTTCAAGGCCCAGCGCACCCTGATCGGCCGATACCACGTCACGGACGCCAATGCGTTCTTCAGCGGCCAGGATTTCTGGCAAGTGCCGCCGGACCCCACGGACAACAGCACCCCGCCCGGGCTGCAGCCGCCGTTCTACCTCTCCCTGCAGATGCCCGGCCAGACCGAGCGCTCGTTCTCGCTGACCTCGACGTTCATCCCGCAGAGCAGCGGCACGTCGACCCGGAACGTGCTCACCGGGTTCCTCGCCGTGGACAGCGACGCCGGTTCGCAGCCGGGCACCCCTCAGGGCGGCTACGGTCAGCTGCGCCTCCTGCAGCTGCCGAAGGACACCACGGTCCCGGCGCCGGGCCAGGTGCAGAACAACTTCAGCGCCGACCCGGTCGTCAGCAACCAGCTGAACATCCTCAGCGGCGCCAAGTCCGGCGGCTCGGGGTCACGGCTCGAGTACGGCAACCTGCTGACGGTGCCGCTGTCGGGTGGCCTGCTCTACGTCGAACCGGTCTACCTGCGCAGCACTGTCGGTTCGACGTCCGTGCCTCTGCTGCAGAAGGTGCTGGCGTCGTACGGCCCGAACATCGGCTATGCCGACAGCCTCGGCTGCGCCCTCGACCAGGCGCTCAACGGCAGGCCGACAGGCTCCACGGACAGCGCGGCCTGCACCGGGGACACGGGGGCGAACGCGACCAGCTCCGGCGGCACGGGAACTGGCGGCGGGACGTCGACCCAGAGCCCATCCGCCACCGGCGGCCCCAGCCCGACACCCTCGGCCACCGGGAGCGCACAGCAGCAGCTGGAGCAGGCGTTGGCGGACGCGAGCGCGGCCTACCAGCAGGGCCAGCAGGCGCTCAAGAACGGTGACTTCGCCGCCTACGGTGCGGCGCAGAAGCGCCTCGGGGATGCTTTGTCGCGGGCCACGGCGGCCGAGAAGAAGCTCGGCCTCCACTCGTCGGCCGGCGCCTCGCCCGCTCCTTCCTCCACGGGGTGACAGCGCCTGAGGACACCCGAGAAGGGGGCGGATTTGCCCCGCCGGATCCTGCCGAGTAGCCTGGCTGGGCCGACGCGGGGTGGAGCAGCTCGGTAGCTCGCTGGGCTCATAACCCAGAGGTCGCAGGTTCAAATCCTGCCCCCGCTACGACGAAGTGCCAGGTCAAAGGCCAGTTTCCGGATCTCCGGGACTGGCCTTTAGATCGTTTGTTAGCGGATTGTTAGCAGATCCAGCGGAGCCTGGGCGGATCCGGGCGACACCTGGTGTTCCTCGGCGGACTGCCGGACGCCCTGAGGGGAGCGATCCGTGGGCGAGTTGAACGGCGACGGCTGCCCGTTCGAGCCAGACGGACCCGCCGGCGCCTCGCCGGCGAGGTCCTTGTCCCGTCGCTGCCGAACGGCCGCAAGGTGCTCCGGCTCGGCGAGCCCTGCCGCGACCGCGTGGCGGCGGAACTCGTCGACCCGCCGGGATGGGTGGGGCCTGATCGCCCGACGGCCGGGGTCACCGGGTGGGCGACTGCAGCTGCGTCTTGATGGCCTGACTGTCGCTCAGGTTCGAACGTACTGTCACCGTCTTCGACGTGGGGTCTGTCTGGCCGTTCGCGTGCGGGTGGTCGCGGCCGTCGTGGCGGTGGTCGCCTTTCTGATCCCGCGCCGACGCGACCACCGAGACCGACAGCCTCCTCCCCGACGCGGTTCTGCAGCGCCGGGTCATTCGACGTGGCCCGGGTGCTCGTAAGGCTGCACTTGGACGACGACGCGCTGGACGGCCTCGCGCGCCTCGTCGGCGCGGCCGGGGTCCCGGCGGATCCGCTCAGAGCAGGCGACCCTTTGCCAGACTCGACTCGTGCGCGCTGTGGAGCTGATCTTCGCTCTGGGGTGGGCCGCGTTTTGGGCCTATTGGCTGGTCGCCGCCTTCTTCGTGAAGCGGGGACGTATTCCGTGGGCTCGCGAGCTGCGCATCAGGGTCGTGATCGTCGCCATCGTGATCGTGCTTGTGCGCCTGGGCGTCTTCCGGGACCGCGGTCTGAACACCGCTGTGTGGCGCGATGCGCTCGGGCTGATGCTGTTCGTGGGCGGCCTCGGTCTAGCGGTCTGGGCCCGCGTCCACATCGGGCGCAACTGGGGCGGCCCGATGACGCAGAAGGACGACCCCGAGCTGGTGACGAGCGGTCCGTACCGCCTGGTCCGACACCCCATCTACTCCGGACTCCTCGTCGCCCTCGTCGGCACCGCCGTGGCACTTGGCTGGGTGTGGTTGATCGCGGCGGCCCTCGCCGGGATCTACTTCGGGTATGCCGCCACCGTCGAGGAGCGCTTCTTGGCCAAGCAGTTCCCGGACGCGTACCAGGCCTACCGGCGCTCCACCAAGATGCTCCTGCCGTTCGTCTACTGAGCCCGGACCCACCGTTGATCATGTGGTGATCGGCGCGTCCTGAGGGACGGATGCCCGGCGCTCGCCGCACTGGACCAATGCCGTGCTGCAGGGCCAGACCGCCGCCGCTGCGCTGCTGCACGGTGATGCGGCGGTCGCTCCTCGAGCCGACCCGTACTACTGGACCGAGCAGTTCGGGCTCGACATCAAGATCAGCGGGGAGCTCCCGGGAGAGGCGGAGCCCACCGTGCTGGCCGGCGATCCCGGGCAGCGGTGGGCGCTCCTGCAGTGGAGCCTCGACGGCCGGCCGCTTCGCCGCGGTCTCGCTCAACCACCGCATGCCCATCCTCATGCTCAAGAAGCT